>ONVC01000044.1 GCA_900321205.1 uncultured Acinetobacter sp.
CAATATTTTTCCTCTTTTTTGCCGCCTTTGATTCTGAATAATCTGTACAGAGCTTCTACCTGTTCTAATGTATCTATATCTAACATAACAATATTCTATCTTAGGATTTACAGGTTGTAAAATTATAAAGGCATATAATCCGAATAAATTATACTTGACCAATTATCAACAAAATAACTTATCTGAGTAAGAGAACCGGTTTTTATAAGCATTTTAAATTGATTTTCAGGTGTTAAATTAAGAGTCAGTGCAACAGCTGCCTGAACGACATCAGGAGTAGTTACAACTATAATTCTGTTTCCGTGATTTTCCTCAACAAGTTTGTTAATTACTTCACCGACTCTTTTGTTAAACTCATTTAAACCTTCTCCGCCTTTTGGAGTTTCGGTGATTGCACGTGCACCGTACTCTTGGTAAATATCATTTAAAGATTGTCCGCTCCACTCTCCCAGTTTCCTTGAAGGCAAATCAATAGTTGTTATTCGCTTTTTGAAAAGCTTCGCAACAATCTGGGCAGACTGAGTACACCTTGTTGATGAACTCGTATAAATCTTATCGTAGTGAACACCCCGATTTGTAAGGTATTCACATACCTTTTCTATTTCTTCTTCTCCGATATCATTAATTTTCGGAAATTTCTCCGAATCGCTGACAATCCCGTCCATTGAATGGACCGTTGCACCGTGAGTAATAAAAGTTATTTTGCATTTACGTTTAAACATTATTTCAAACCTTTTTTCTATTATATAACAGTATAACTTAAATCTTGTAAAAAATAAATCGTTATTGTATAATATTGACGAAAAGGATTAGGAATATGTTAGAGATATCAGATTTAAGTTCGGTTTTACAGAATTCTATGCTGCTTTATAATGCAAACAAGAGCAGCAATAGAGAAACTCAGCTTGAAGCAATAAGAAATCAGCTTGATAATATTCCGTCCGTACTTGATAAAAACACATTAACCAGACTGAACAACGGCGAATACAGTATATCCCTTAAAGAATATACACAAATGAACACCTACAATACAATGATGAGTGCATTGTATGGCAACAACTCGGCAAACAAATTTCAAAATACCCTGAATATTTTGACAAACTCCGCAGAAGACGAACTTGCTAATGCAAAAAGTTTTGTAACGGCTATGCAGGAAAACGGTATGTCCCCAAAAGCTGCCGTTCATACGTTTGCTGCTCTTCAAAAATATTCCCTGTTGTCATCCTATGGAAATTACAATTACGTAAACGCAAGTGTATAGCAAATTACATTTTTACGTGTTTTTGTGTATAATGTAAGTGTAAATTATAGAAAATACAGAAAATGAGGTCTCTTAGAAAATGAAAAAGATTGTTATTTGTACATTCCTTATTGCAGCAGGAACCGCTGCTTTGTTGAATATCAACAATAAAATAGAAACAACTGCTCCTGATTTTGCTTTAAAAAATTCGTTTGCAATCACTCTCGGTTACGATAAGTCAATGAGTGAAAAAACAATTAAAGCAGCTGTCATTGACAGTTATTTCAGAAACGTTGCAAAAAACGGTAAAATTATCAGATGGAATAAATCAACTTTCCCGTTAAAAGTCTACGTTCAGGACTCTGCAGATGTTCCGGATTATTACAGAGAAGTCGTTATGAGCGCATATAAATCCTGGGAAAGAGCAAGCGATGGTTTGGTAAGCTTTGAATTTGTTGAAAATGCAAACGATTCAGATATGAAATGCTATTTCAAAAATACTGATAACACAAAATCAATCGGTGTTCATGCATTCACAATTAACGGCAACAAGATTACCGGTTCAACGATAATTTTCAACAAACTTGATGCAAAGAGCCACAGCCTTGATTCAAAACAATTGTACTCATCAGCATTACAGGAAATCGGACACTCGCTCGGTTTAACCGGTGCAAGCCCGAGTATATATGATGTAATGTATCCGGTTGGTACAAAATTTAATACGGAAATTACTGCTCGTGACTTAAAAACGTTAGCTCTTGTATATTCCGTAAAACCTGATGTTACAAACGTTCCTTTGTCAACAACTGAACAATCTCAATTATTCACTGTATCAGAGATTCTTAATACTTTGAACGTACCTGTATCAAAAGACACTAAAAATCTTGATGAAGTTGTTGCATCAGACGTATCAACTCACCTGGCGCTTGCGGAAGAATACAGAAGACGTGCAGAATACACTAAAGCTGCTAAAGAATATCAGGCTGTTGCTCAGTCTAAAACAGACAGAAGAAGCAAATCTGAAGTTTATTATGAAATTGCAGTTATGTATCTTGATGCAGAAGAATTTGATAATGCAAAAAGCTGTGCTGAAATTGCAATGGCAACAGATGAAAACGATTTAACAGATACGCTTCCTGCATTAATTGATTACTATATGAAACGTTCTAACGCAGCAACAGACCAGTTGGAAACTATTCTTAAACATAATCCTTACAACAAGCATGCATACAAACTGCTTTGCAAGATTTACAGAGA
The DNA here is from genome assembly GCA_900321205.1 of uncultured Acinetobacter sp. Classification (GTDB taxonomy): domain Bacteria; phylum Cyanobacteriota; class Vampirovibrionia; order Gastranaerophilales; family Gastranaerophilaceae; genus CAG-196. The sequence continues at coordinate 2,498 of ONVC01000044.1, forward strand.
CAAACACCACGAAAATCTATTGAATACAACAATCAGAAAATACGGTAAAACAGCCGGTGATGAAGAACTGTAAGAAATAATTTATTATAAAAGAGGCGGCAGGTTGTATAAACTGCCGCCTCTTTTTTTGTGTAATATTTTGCATGTTAAATTGTTGATTTTTTTAAATCAATTATTAATTATATAACTGACAAGTATAAATAATAGAGGAGAACATATGCACGGATTTTCCATCAACAGTTTAAATAACGAAGAAATAAAATACACCGGCAAATCCTTCGGATACGAAAACTACACAACTAAACCTGATGAACTGCAATGTACAAATATTTTTGACTACGAAGAAAATCAACAGGAAAGTCCTGTCTACAAATGGCTTGATGATTACGGCTGGCTGTAAAATACCACAGAGATGATATCAACCGGCAGCTCTTTGTTACATTTGTGTATTTTTCGATTATAATTTATGTATGAAGAGTTGGGCTAAAAAAGTTTTAATAATTACACCTGCAGTATTTATTTTTTTAATTACTTTTTTACTGTGCCTGTATAAATGGGGACTTCCGGCACTTGTTAACAGCAGAACAACAGAAGTCTTTATTGAGGATTTAGCAAATCAGATATTAAATACAGATGTAAATATTGAAAAAATGAGACTTAAAACCGGCTGGGAAATTGCGTTTACGGTTGACAGATTAAGTATTGATAAAGACGGGAATAATTATCTGGCACTTTCTGAGCTGGATACTCTGTTTTCTTTAAGGGAAATTTTCAAAAGAAAAATCATTGTAAAGAAAATTCTTGCCAAAAATATTTATGCCGATGCATATAATCTGTCAAATTTATTCCCAAAGGAAGAGAAAAAGAAAAAAAAGAAGAAAAGTTTTATCCGCTTTGATTTTTATAACACTCTGTTAGGCATAAAAAATGTTTTAATAGTATATCATTCCCCTGATTTTATTATGGATGTTGCCGCTAAACATGCAATATTTGACCGAACCGGACAAAGAAAATTTCTTCATCTGGACTTCAAGCTAAATATTCAAAAAGCAGGACGAAAAATCGAGATTTCCGCGAACGACCAAAACCGTATTTTTATGGAAAACCATGTTGCATACATAAAAGATTTTCCTATAGAAATAGAACAATCTAAAATCGTAATAAATGCAAATATGACAAACAAAGGTCTTTATGAGATAGATGTTGCAGCAAAAAACTTTAATGCGAACGACATAGCAGAGATAGTTAACTCAAATCTTGTTGTCGCTAACGGAAGTCATATGCTTGAACCGGTTAAAAATATTGACGGTACCGTTAATTTTAATATAAGAATGAAAAAAAATGACTTTAATGCTGACATCAGTATTAATGAAGTTAATTTTAAAATCGTACCGTTAATGAATATGCCTGTTAAAATTACGGGAGGCAAAATAAAAATCGGAAACTCGGACATAATATTTTCCGACTTTAAAGGTTTTTATAACAATAAGAAAACAAATACCCTTAATATGAAAGGAACAACAAAGGATTATCACAAAACCTGTGACACAAAACTTGATTTTAATATTTTTGTTACAAATGATTTCTTTAAAAATTACCTTTCAAAAATGCTTGGCTCACCCGTTGAACTTGTCGGAGACTCAATGTCAAAACTTATTATAAAATCCAAAAACGGGTCTGTTAATATTCTCTGGTACTTCCTGCTAAAAGAAAATCACGGATTTAAATTCGGTGATATGTCAATGGTGCTTAAAGAGTATAAATCATTCTTCAAAGTTGATTTAAGTATCGTTAAAAACATATTAAAAATAAACACAATAAATTATCACATAACAAAACAGCTTAAAAGGGGATTAACACCACTTGTGAAGATAAAAGGGAATCTGGATATGGCAGATAATATGAAGATTCTGGATTTGGATATCAAAATGCCGCGTCCGCTCCCGAGTGAGTTTTTAAATTTCCTTTCCTGTCAAAAAATATTCAAAAGCGGTAATGTATCCGGTGAAATGAGTATATATAATCACGGAAAAGTTGCAACCATGAACGGAGAGTTTATGCTGGAAAAAGTATTTGTTCCGGCTCAGAGATTATATGTGCGTTCTGCAAAACTCAAAGCTCAGGGCAACCGTATCGCACTTGTGTCGGAAGGCAGACTGAGACGTGAACAATATAAATTTGACGGTTATATACTAAATGAGCTGAAACTTCCTATAATCGTAAAAGATGTTAATCTGAAGCTTGATAGTATAGACCTTGAAAAAATTCTTGAAGCTGAGACACAACCGGCAAATGCAACAGATAATCAGAATGCTAAACAGGCTCTTGTGTCAACAGGAGCGGAGGGCGAAGAGGATTCAGAAGTCCTTCCTCCTTTTAAAAAAGGTTTGCTGATTATCGAGAAATGTTCGCTTAATCTTTTACGGGGCGTGTATAAAGAAATCCTTTTCGGCAATATCCACGCAGATTTAACTCTGGATAATGACGGTGTATTAAAAATTAAATCTAACAGATTTGATATAGCTGACGGTCAATCCTCTCTGAGAGTAAATGCAGATTTGGTTAACAGAAAATTTAATTTTAAACTCGGTGTAAAAGACGTTGATTCAGATATAATGGCAACTTCCATACTGGGTTTACCACGTCAGATAAGCGGAAAAGCAAAAGGTTTTCTGAACTTAACGGCAGACGAAAAATTAAGATTAAACGGAGATATAAAATTCAGGGTTAATAACGGAACTATCGGACAAGTCGGATACGTTGAATATATTTTAAAAGTAGCCTCTTTGTTCAGGAATCCGCTTGCGATGATAAGTCCTTCTCTTTTAACAGACTTAGTAAGCATACCTGACGGAAAATTTGACGATATTCAGGGCGAAATGATGCTTGACAACAATATAATAAAACGGATGAAAATCACATCGACATCTCCGCAGCTTGCAACTTTAATTTTCGGACGGTACGACCTTTCCTCTAATGACGCTTCACTCAGAATATACACAAAAATTACCGATAAAGGCAAAGGGTTTGCAGGCGTGCTGAGAAATATTTCATTAAACTCAATAGCAGCTTATCTTCCCATAAGCGCAAGAAATGAAAGAAACTATTACGCAAGTGAGCTGGAAATGATTCCTAAGTTAGATGACGGTGAAGAAAGAGCTCAGGTATTTTTGACAAAAATTGACGGCGATGTAATTAATTACAACTTTTTATCTTCTTTAAAAAGAATCAAATAAAAGTTCAGTAATCAATATCAGATAAAATATCTTTAATGATTTTTTCGGCGCTGCTGCTGTTTTTAAAACCGAGTTTTTCCAGCAGTTTTTTTCGTTCTTCTTTTTTGTAGTCGTATTTATCAAGAATTACCTGATGGAAATCTTTAATCAGCTCGTCTGTATTGTGTACTGTATAATACGTTTTATCAATTTCTTTTATTGTACTGTTTGGATTAAGATATTCTGATACAAGATGTATAACAGGGTTTTCCGTTACAAAATATTCAGTCAGGAAAGAACCGCAATCCGTAATCATGGCATAAGATTGCCTGAACAAATCAATATAATCACCACCCTCGCTATACTGAGCAAAATTTTTCCATTCATCATAATATTTGTCTATTTCTTCCTCTTTCATAAACCCTGAGGTGATAACAAAATTATATAAAAGCGGATGCGGACGGAAGACCCAGTTCAGTTCAGGGTGGGCTTTTGCAAGTTCTAATACTTTTTTCCCGCTCCATTTAAAAGTTCCGAATCTTAAATTTTCACCGCAAACAGTCCAGTGAGGAGCGTAGATAATATATTTTTTTTCAAAATCTTTCTGATTATTATAACTGTCCAAAATCGGATGCCCTACAACACGGAAAGAATGTTCAACACTCGGCATGTTTTTTGAATAATAGTTTTTGACTGATTCGGTCGGAACGTAGTGCCTGTATATGTATTGGTGAAATCTTAATCCGTACTCGTGCCACTGTTCTGATGCAGGCAAAAAATAAGGTATATAATAGGTAAGTGCGAATTTTGAACACACAACCGGTCCCTGCGTTTCATAAACATACCAGGGATGAGAGTAAAAAATTATATCAGAGTTAAACGCTTCAAAAGGAATAAATTTGTTTTTGCGAATATCATATCCGTACTCAACCCTCATCCCTTTGTTTTTAAAATATTCATAACATTTTTTTACATTTTCCGCCGTCTGATAATTTGGATTTCCCTCCGGTGCACAGTTTTTTGTCGCAACAATCATAGGATTAAACCTCTCATCTTTTTCCATTAAGTCGTAAACGGACTGCGACTTCCATTTTGACTCATCATAAACGTGGAAAATAACATTTAACGGTGATACGTCTTTGAGGTCTTCCAGAACACGTTTTTGGTTTCTTTTGATATAATCAAGATTTTGTTTAATTTTCATGTCATAGAAAAACTGTTCGCCAAACCTTAATATCTTGCCTATTTTTTCATAATCAATATACAAACGAACTCTCCTTCTCTCACCCCAGAGTTAAGAGGTTTTATCAACACTAAATCTCTGATTTTTTACTCTTTTTTCTTATCATTTTTTTCTGATATTTTTCATCATACTGGAATTTGTATCCGTTGACAAAACTCTTAACAATTGCTCTGGAAAAAGTTCCGCGAGCATTCCAGTATGATGTATGAGCAAGTACAAAAGACCTCTTGCTCCACACACCTGAATCATCATAAATAACACCGGTAGGCTTTTCTATCCCAACCCCGAGACGCTGTTCTATCTCTTTTACGGTAAGATTTCTGCTTGTCGGGAATCCGAGAGGGTCCTCACGAAAGTTGACAGTCAGCATGAAAATACCGTTTTCAAGAACATATTTTATCATCAACTTATTATAAAAATTTAGCTCATTATTATCGTCAGCTATATCCGAGTAAAATAAAACCAGAGGGCACGCAAAATTTACTACACCTTTTATATGTCCTTTAGGAGCACAAGCTTTTTCAGTCATATCATCCATCATAAGATAGTTTTTCTTTAACTGTTCTTTATCCTGGTTTAATACGAGATGTCCTGCACTTGATACCGCTCCTATACCGCCATAACCGTAAGAAAGAGCGGATATACACGTATCTTTTCTGGGATTAGCTTTTACAAAATCGATAATATCTATATCCGGAGCCAATACTTCAAAAAGTTTTTCGAGATTTATATAAGGAAGTTTATTAAACAAATATTCATAAGTTACAAAAGTTCCTGCGGAATAGCCATATAAAACAACGTCATTTCCGGCTTCTGCTTCTTTTTTAACAGAGGCATTAAGCTCATCTAAAATAGGAATCATGTTGTGAGTTTTTTGTACCCAAATTGCATCGTGCAAATATTGTGCAATAAGACTCCTCGCCAAATAAGCACCTGAAGAACTTATAGCTTTTGAAATATTAAGCTGTTTTTTTACAAAATCCAGATCCTGTTTGCTCTTGTCACCCCAGAAAAAAATTACAGGTGTTTCTTTTATGGAAATTTTATCGTTAAATCCTTTATAATATTTTTTTATTGAAGTATTTTTAAGAAACTTCTTCCTCAAAACCGGGTGAAGCTTATGAACACCGTTTTCATACCAGTTTTTCATTTTTTCATCATTATTGTTTGAACCGTTTATGTAAATAAAACTGAGTTCATTAACAGCATAAGCAGAGTTTAATCCCAACAATAACAATAAAATCAATAAAATCTTTTTCATAATAAAAACAGTATATCAATAACCGAACAAGTGTTCAAGTTTGTACACAAAATACACGAGCGTAAATCTATTTTCTATATATGTCCCAGCGGCATTGATATTCTTTTACCGCTTCTGCGGCTTCTTCTTCGGTATATTTATACCTTCCGAGGCTTACCATAATCCTGCCGTTTGATTCTTCCATAAGCTTTTTCTTTATTTTATAAGGATATGTTTCGTTACCCTTTAATCCGCCTTCATGAATATTTCTGATAACATCATCAATATAAGTCTGCATATAAACAGGAATTTTAGGATGACGTTTTATGTATTCGGTTAGCGGCATATTTTCTCTGTATCTGTTACCGTCAGCTGAAGTCAGAAGAAAATTGCCGATTGTATTCATTCCGCCTAACGATTCAGGCGTAACGTGTTCAATAGAACCGGTTGAACCGATAAATAATCTTCTTGCCGACTCTTCCTGTTCTCTGCGTGAATATTTGACTACAAAAGCATTTTTACTGCTTCCGGAGGTCGGAAGAAACAGGGCTTTGTTTTTAATATCATTAAAAATTTCCCTCTCGTTTTCGTTTGGAATAATTTCATCAAGAGAGTTTAAAAACGTTTTGCGTTTAAACGTATCCTGCAATTTGTTATCCAAAATCAACTGCCTGCATCTTGTTGTTTTATGTCTAAGTTTCAGTGCTGTGCTTGGAGAAAGTTTCCTTGACATAACATCAACTTCATCCAAAACATAAAACTCTTCAAGTTTCAGTTTCATCAAACAGTTTGTATAAAGCATTTGAAGACAATTTTTTATATTATCGTTTGGATTAAGAGAAGAAAAATCCTTGAAAATTGCATACATTGATTTTTCGGTAGGGAGCAGATTGTCGTAATACTGCCCGAGTAAATTAACAATTTCTTCTGACGAACCGCATTTTGCAAGATTTTTTTCAAAAGCCCTGAGCGCAGTTCCCGGAATAATTTTTATACCACGATAAGGACAGGTTATATCTTTGAGCTTTCTTAACGGTTTTCCTGCTGATGTTGAACCTTTAAACGGGATGTCATAGTAATAATAAAGATAATTTTCTTCTGTTATTCGAGGTTTATGCGACTGTGAAGGTTTGGACACAGGTGAGTAACTCCTATATAATGTGTATGGTTTATATAAACTCGTGACCGACTGAATACGCATAATAACTAATCTTAATTTTCTTTCATGATAACAAATTTTCAAACCGCGTGCAATATTGTAACTATGATATAATTTAATTATGCCAAGATATATTGCAATAACTGATATTCACGGAGAGCTGGATAAACTAATCAGTGTTTTATCCAAAATTAAAATACGCCCTGACGATATATTTGTTTTTATGGGTGACTATATTGATCGTGGAGGTAAATCAAGAGAAGTTGTAGATAGAGTTATTGAACAGTCAAATTACAATAAATGTATTTACCTCATAGGCTCGCACGAGTACGCCATGCTTCATTCTAAAACAGATGAGTATTATAAATTTCTCTTTGATAACTATGGCGGTCCGGAAACATCAAAAAGTTATGGCGGATTTGAAAATATTATGAAAATCCATGGTGACTTTTACAGAAATTTGAAGTTCTATTATTTAACTGATAAGTATCTTTTTATTCACGCAGGCATAAATCCTGCATACTCACTTGAAAAACAAAACGAAGTTGATATGGTTTATATACGGGATAAATTTATCTACTCAAAACATAATTTACCCCAAAAGATAATTTTCGGTCATACGGAGTTTGACAAACCCTATATAAGTAATGATAAAATAGGAATAGATTTAGGGTGCGGAAAGTACAAAAATGCATATCTTTGTGCTTTAATCATTGATGAAAACGGCAAAGAAGAATTTGTATATTCATAAGACAGGAGAAAATAATATGAAAAAGATTTTAACAATTTTGTCAGTAATAGCTGTCAGTACGTTTATGACATCTGTTCCGGTTCTTGCCGAAGAAGGTTTTGAAGAACAGTCAAAGGCAGAATCAACCTGGGAAACAGTTTCAGTAATGTCTCAAGCTGCTGCCGAGAAAACAGCTGAAAGCGTAAAAGAAGGTTCAAAAAAAGCAGGAAAAGCCATTGCAGAAGGCTCTAAAAAAGCTGCAGATAAAGCAGCTCCACATATTAAAAGCGGAACAGAAAAAGTTAAAACCGCAACTATCAGAGGCGCAAACAAAGTTTCTAACTCAACTGCCAAAGGAATGAAGAAAATGGGTAAAAAAATGCAAAATTCTGCAGAAAAAACAATCGAAAAAACTGACAAAGTTTTGAAAGAAACAGCTCCGAAATGCAAATGTAAATGCAACTGCGGTGATAATTGCAATTGCAACGAAGACAAAGGTTGTGAATAATTGTTAAAAGCTCTTTTTTAAAGAGCTTTTTTATGCAAAGATTTGTATATTTTATGGTACAATTACATAGTGTTGTTATCAATTTAAATAGGAAAAGAGTATGAAAATAGACTGGAAATCAAAACAAACTAAAGTTATGGCAGGAATTTTAGCGGTAATACTTATACCAATAGCTTGGAACCAAGGAAAAACCGCAATTACAGGTGCAATTACAGCTTATATGATGTCTCAGCCAAAGACGGTAGAAGTTGCTAAACCGATTGCAAAAGAGATTAATCCTACATTTTCTACAACAGGAAGAATTGAAGCTCAAAAATCTGTTGACATTATTGCCAGAGTAAGCGGTTGGCTGCAGGAAAGATATTTTCAGGAAGGTGACAAAGTAAAAAAAGGACAGAAATTATTCCTAATTGAGCCTGATGAATATATTTTAGCAGCAAAAAGCGCACGGGCTACCGTAAGCGAAAATTCTGCCGTTTACAAAAACTCAGAAATTGCACTTAAACGTGCAGAACAACTTTACAAAGAAGATTTGGTCAGCCGTGAGTATTATGATAATGCAATCGCCGCAAGAAACAAAGACAGAGCATCTTTAGACGGTGCGGTTTCAAATATGAATAAAGCAAATCTTAATTTGAGTTATACAAATATCACTTCACCAATGGATGGAAGAATCGGTAAAAAAAATGTTTCTGAAGGTAATTATGTAACACCTTCAAGCGGCGTTCTTGCACAAATTTATACAACAAATCCTATGAAAGTTATTTTCTCTGTAAAAAGTGGTGATTTCATAGAACTTAAGAAATATTTTAAAGAGAAAAAGCATGAAAATCCAAGCCTGGATAATAATGTATCCATAATTTTAGGTCTTTCTGACGGTACGACTTATGAAAAAGAAGGTAAAATAGAGTTTGTAGACAATAAAGTTGATGAAACAACCGGTTCGGTTACATTAAGAGCTGTGTTTGAAAATCCGGATGAACTACTTATTCCCGGTGATTACGTAAATGTTACAATAAGGGTTAACAAACCACAAAAAGTTATGCTTATTCCTCAATCTGCTACAAAAACAGACGTTGGTACGGGATACTACGTTTGGGTTGTTAAAGACGGAAAAACAATCAAAAAAGATATTGTAGTAAATGAAAACTACGAAAATAATTGGATTGTTGAAGGCGGACTTGATTATGATGATGTTGTAGTAATGAAAGGTATTCAAGACATCTATAAATCAGGACAAAAAGTAAAAACAAAAGCTTATACACCTGATAACACAGAATCAAAGGATAAAAAATAGATGAAGGTTGATTCTGTTTCAAATCAAAATTTTCAGGGAAGAGTTATCGGTTGTTCTTGGTTTAAACCAAAACAAAGAAAAGTTTTTAAACAGGTAAAACCCTGCCTGGAAAAGCTTGTTAAAAACAAAGATTATGATTTGAAATTGTATAGGTTTTACGGCGGAGAGTTGAGAATATCAGCAGGTAAAAAACCTGAATATGCGGTAATAGATTCAAACAATCCTGCCGTATGGATAAGCAGAGCAAAAGAAATTATTGAGGGATTTGAAAAAGAACAGTCTGAAAAACGGACATTTAATAAAAGGAAAGAAGAATGGCTATAAACAAAGAAGATTTATATTTTTTCATTAAGAAACCGAGATTTGCGGTTGTAATATCAGTAATTATTGTAATCTTAGGTTTACTTTCACTGTTTGGCTTACAACAGGAAAAGTATCCTAATATTACCCCGCCTCAGGTTACGGTATCTGCGACGTATCCCGGTGCAAGCGCTGCGGTTATTGAATCTTCGATTGCCTCGCTTCTGGAATCTCAGCTTAACGGTGTTAAGGATATGATTTATATGTCCTCAACAAGTTATGACAATGCTTATTCTCTTAATATATATTTTAAAACAGGTACTGATAATGATATCAACCTGATGAACGTTCAAAACAAACTTCAGCAGGTTCAGTCACTTCTCCCTCAGGAAGTTGTTCAGCAGGGTGTTACGGCAGAAAACAAAGTCGGCGGTGCTGGTGCTATTATTTTGAATCTTGCATCTGAAAACGGTTCCTGGAATCAGTTAGATTTAACTAACTATGCTAATATTTACGTTAAAGATGCCATAAAGAGAATTAACGGAGTCGGTTCTGTTAACGTATTCGGTGCAGACGATTACTCAATGCGTATTTGGTTAGACCCTGCTAAACTTGCAAGTTATAAAGTTTCAATTGCAGAAATCCAAAATGCAATAAGAACCCAAAATGTTCAACTTTCAGCAGGTGCTTTAGGTGATAAACCGACAAATGCAAATCCAAGTCTTAAATTATCACTTCTTACAAAAGGAAGATTGCAAACTCCAGAAGAGTTCGGTAATATAGTAATTCGTTCTAATTCAGACGGTTCAAAGTTAAGATTAAAAGAAGTTTCAAGAGTTGAACTCGGTGCAAAATCATATTCTATGTTTGGTATAGTTGACGGTAAACCTGCTGCTTTAATTCAGGTAATGCCGCTACCGGGTGCTAATACGGTTGAGATTTGTAACAATATTTATAAAACAATGGATGAACTCTCTCAAACACTTCCTGACTCCTTGAAGCTTGATATTATGATGGATAGTTCCGTATTTATTAATGAATCCATGGACGAAGTTGAGTTCACAATTCTTTTGACATCATTAATCGTAATTT
>ONVC01000027.1:0-30209 GCA_900321205.1 uncultured Acinetobacter sp.
GTCAGAGAACTTTTGCCTGTTAGTGATGATAAAGTTCAAAGAATAGAGTTTAACGAAATTACTCCAAAGGCTGTAAAATATGCCGTTGAACACTCCAGAGAAATCGATATGGACAGAGTTAAAGCCCAGCAGACAAGACAAATTCTTGATAAACTTGTAGGTTACAAACTATCACCTGTTCTCTGGAAACAATTAGGTAATTACCACCTATCTGCCGGTCGTGTTCAGTCTGTTGCACTCCGGATGATTTGTGAAAGAGAAGAAGAAATTGAAGCTTTCGTTCCGAAAGAATACTGGTCTGTTCACACAATTATGGATAAAGACGGTAAACTCTTTGAGGCAGAAGTTAACAAGTACAAAGGTAAAAAATTTGATATAGATAACGAAGAGGCTGCAACAAAGATTAAAGAAGTTCTTCTTAATCCCCAAACGGAATGTATTGTGGAAAAAGTTACCAAAAAAGAAACAAAACGTAAGCCTACCGCACCTTTTATAACATCAACTCTTCAGCGTGCCGCAAGCACAAAACTTGGTTTTGGAGTTCAAAAAACAATGCAGGTTGCACAAAAACTATACGAAGGTATGGAAATTGACGGAACTCCGGTTGGTTTAATTACTTATATGAGAACTGACAGTGTCCGTATATCGGATGACGCGCACACTATGGCTAAAGACTTTATTCTTAACAACTACGGAAAAGAATATTATCCTGAAAAAACTAATGTTTACGTTAAAGGACAACAAAACGTACAGGACGCACACGAAGCTATCAGACCTTCATATCCCGAAAGAACACCGGAAAGCCTTAAACCATATTTGGATAATGACCAGTACAGGTTATACAAACTTATCTGGGACAAATTTATGTCCTCTCAGATGGCTCCTGCGACGATAGCTAATAAAACAATTGATATTAAAGCAGGTGACTATAATCTTAAAGCAGGTACAAGCAAAGTTGTTTTTGACGGGTTCTTAAAACTTTATAATGATGCAGAAGACGAAGAGCAGGAAAAGGAAGCAAAAATTCCTGACCTTAATGAAGGTGACAAAGTTGTTTGCAAAGAAGTTACACCGAAACAGCATTTCACCCAGCCGCCTCCGAGATACAATGAAGCATCACTCGTTAAAGCGCTTGAAGAACACGGAATCGGTCGTCCGTCAACTTATGCAACGATTATTACCGTTATTCAGACAAGAAAGTACGTTGAAAAGAAAGACAAGGCACTTATCCCGACTCTTTTGGGAAGAACCGTTTGCAAACAGCTTGTAGACCAGTTCTCAAACATTATGGATTACAAGTTTACAGCAGGCATGGAAGAAAAACTTGACCTGATAGCAGAAAAGAAAGCTGTCTGGAATGTAGTGTTGCAAGAGTTCTATACTCCGTTTATGGAAGTTGTTCAGTCCGTAATGAAGGGGGCTAAAAAAGTTACAATAGAAAGCGACAAAAAATGCCCGAACTGCGGTCGTATAATGCTCGTAAAAACAAGCCGTTTCGGAACTCAATTTCTCGGCTGTTCAGGTTATCCCGAATGCAAAACTATTATTTCTTTAAATAATATGAATGAGTTGGACAGTACTAATGATGAAGAAAACACCGAAGGCTCAGAAAAAGAGATTATTGCCGATGAAAAATGCGACAAATGCGGCGGACAAATGGGTTTGAAAATCGGTCCTTACGGAAAATACTATGAGTGCAAGGAATGCGGAAACCGTAAAAAATATGTTCGTTCAACCGGTGTAAAATGCCCGAAATGCGGAGAAGGAACAATCATAGAAAAGAAGTCAAAACACGGCAAAATATTCTTTGGATGCAACCGCTATCCGGATTGTTCTTATGCATTGTGGGACGAACCAACCGGAAATACCTGCCCCGAGTGCGGCGAACTTCTGCTAAAAAAAGCAACAAAAAACGGTGAAGCAGAAGTTTGCTCGAACAGAACATGTTCATTCAGACGTATAATCACCCCAACAGAAAATAATCAGGAATCCTGATTTAAGCAAGTTTTAAGCTAACCCCATTAATGTATTCAGTTTACATTCACATCCGGCTGCAATGAAATTATTCCGACAGAATAGTCATATGCCTTATTGACCGTATCCTGGGCATAGTCTACGACCGGCCTTTTCGCCTTTTTTACATAGGAATTACCTGAATAAAACTGAATTATACTACTATTATGACTGTACCATTTGTATGCAGCGTTCATACTACAATCCTCTGTGTGAATAAATTATATTCATGTTATACGGCACAATTTCTAAAATCTTTAATGATTTTATAAATATTGTTACAAATATTTACATATTTTTATTCAGCTTACAGATTACAGCTAAGAACTTCATAAATATCAATCTTTTCAGCTTTACCTCTAATTTCCACATCAGATATTTTATTTACGCTTAGGTTATTTTTAGCTGCTTCATATGTAGAGGAACTTATTAAAATCTGCGTTTTATATGTTTTATTATAACTTTCAAGCCTGCTTGCAAGATTTACTGTATCACCTATTACGGTATATTCCATGCGCTTTTCCGAACCGATATTGCCGACAAAAACTTCACCTGTGTTAATTCCTACTCCGATATTTATTACAGGTTTGTTTTCAGACTGCCATTTTTCGTCCAGTTCCTGAACTTTTTTAAGCATCTCATAACCGCACATTACAGCGTTCATAGGATGATTTTCATCCTGAATCGGTTCCCCGAAAACAGCCATTATCGCATCACCGATAAATTTATTTATAATACCGTTGTATTTTGTAACAATAGGTTCCATTTCCGAAAAATATTCATTCAGAAGCTGGGAAACTTCCTGAGCAGACATTTTTTCTGACATTGAAGTAAACCCTCTTATATCAGAAAACAATACGGTAACAACGGCTTTTTTACCGCCCAGTCCGAGGTTATCAATGTTTTGTATAACACGTTTCATTACGTCCTCAGACATATATTTGCCCATAGCTTTTTCAACTTTTTCTTTTGTGTTCGCTTCTATCATATACCTGTGAATATATGCCAAAATCATCGTCACAGCACACATTACCGGAGATATTGCAACGGTTGTTACCACATTGTAATAAAAACAGCATGCTGAAATAGCAAGCATAATAAGGATAATAATAACCGTGTAATTTATAGCTTTAATCAGGTTGTGCGTTCTTATTGTGTAATATACAAAAATCATGCCTAATAAAGTAATCAGCCAGTTAACCCAGTTCGGTAAAATTGTCAGATAATCATTATGAACCAAATTGTCAAGACTTGTTGCCTGCATATCAGCACCGGAATAGTTCACTGAAAGCGGAGTATTTAAGACGTCATTTAGACCGTTTCCGACCAAAACATTCGCACCAAATACCACATATTTATCTTTAAATATTTCCGGATTTATCAGAGGTTTCTTCCCTGCTTTAATATTGTCATACGAATCAAGAATATCAACAGCCGAATATTTTTTATGAGAATAACCGTCTTCATATCTTTTGTAAAATTTTACGGGAATGATTGACTGAAATGGAGTTTTAATATATTTAATTTTATAATTCAGCTCGGGGAAAATAATATAACTGTCATCAATTACAACTTTAGGATTGTTATTTATAATTAAAAAGCTTTTCATCACAAGAGAAGGTATAACAGCGTCTTTATAATTTGTGAAAAATTCCTGAGTTCTGAACTTATCATCACCAAAATATATGGAGAAAAATCCGTCGAAAAATCCGGGAACAACTGTTATAGAACCAAGATTTTGCGCAGAGTCAATGTATTCTCTCGGAGATGTGAGCATACTTTTGTACAACTGCGGCAAGTATGTATTCAGTTCAATATTTTTAACCGCATACTTTTTTATAAACAAATCATCATATTCTTTTCCCTGTTTATCGTCTTCGTAAGGAATGTTATTTAACATAACCCCTTCAACAACATTGTCAAAACCTTTAAGAGTATCAAAATAATTTTTATCTGCATCGGGGTTATTGGCATCCAAAGTCGTAAATACGGTATCATATACAACAACTTTTGGTTTTGCGTACTCTTCAAAATACTTCAGAACTTTTGTATGCAAATCACGTTTCCATGGCCACAAGTACTTTTCTACTGATTTATCATCAATTATTACAAGAACAACATCTTCGTGTCCGTTTATATTTTTGGCATTATCAAAATATAATTTTTCAACACTTACATTTTTTATCATAAAATCGTAAGCTTTCGGTTCAACAAAAATATAGGTTAACAGTGCTACAAACATTAAAAGAAGTACGGTTAACACACAAAACAAAGCAAACTTAAAATATTTCATAATTCCCCTGAGTTTCTTAATATACTTTTTATGATATAATATTTTGGGGAAAAAGGATACATACAAATGAGTGATAATTATATTCAAATGATAGCAGAAGATAAAATTTATCCGATAATCAGGTGTTCGGATGCCGCTTTTGCCATACAGACCGCAAGAGCTTTGGTTGATGGCGGAATCAGAGTTATCGAAATGACAGTAGAAAACCCTTCTATGTATGAAGCCATACAGGAAGTCTCTAAGTTTGCTTATGTCAGTGCAGGCGGAATAATTACGTCATTACAGGCAGATGCTGCCCTGAACAGCGGTGCGGTTATGTTTTCTTCACCTATTTTTCAGATGAGTCTGGTAAAAATATCAAAGAATAAACATGTTCCTTTTATAGCAGGTGCAACAACGGCAAATGAAGCATACAGTGCCTGGAAAACTAGGATACCGCTGATTAAGATATTCCCTACGGAAGCAATGGGCGGAGTAAGGTATATCGAAGACACTTTGAGACAAATGCCGTTTTTAAACCTTCTGCCAATGGGCAATATAAAACTTAACGAAGTTATAACATATATCAAAGCCGGAGCCGTTGCTGTCGGAGTGGGTCGTGATTTTTATCAGGGCTGTGAGCCGAAAGTTATAACCCAAAGAACAAAAGATATTCTTAGAGGAATAAGAGATTATAAAAAATGGACCAGCAAAAATCAAGCGTAGTTATTATAGGTGAGTGCTTAATAGAACTTATTTCCAACGGAAGTCTGGCAGAAAGTTCGACTCTGAATAAATATTTCGGAGGCGATACCGTAACAACGGCTGTTGCTGTTGCAAGAATGGGCGGAAATGTTTGTTATGTAACAAAAGTCGGAAATGACGGATTCAGTGAGTTTATTTTATCAAGCCTGCAAAAAGAAAATATTGACACTTCTCTGATAAAAACAAATGATGAACAAAACGGGATGTACATTGTTGCTAACACCCATAATAAAAAAGAACTTTTATATTACAAGCGGAAAACGGCTGCAACAAAATTAAATATCGAAGATGTCCCGGAAGATTTTATTAAACAGGTCAAACTTGTTTATTCAACAGGCATTGTACAGTCATTAAGCGCAAGTTCAAGAGAACTTGTAAGGGAAAGTTTCAGGATAGCAAGAGAAAACGAAGTTATTACGGCTTATGATCCAAACTATACTTCTTGCTTTATGAGCTCATCTGATACAAAAGAACTTATGGAAGAAATTCTGGACTATACGGACATAATATTTTTAAGCCTTAAAGGTGATGCTATGAGGTTATATGAAGTGGATTCCGTGGAACAAATAATGAAGCGTTTCTGGGACAAAGGTGTCAAAATTGTCGTTATAAAATCTCATATTGATAACGGTTATTATACCGGATATAAAGGCAGCATAACCTTTACGGAGTTTTATAACACATCAAAAGCTGTTGACGTAACGGCTTCCGGAGATGTATTCAACGGAGGTTTCCTGTATGCAATAACAAACGGATATCAACCTCAGGAAGCTACAAAATTTGCATCAGTAGTATCAGGACTTCAAACACAAAATTATGGTGCAATACAATCAATCCCTTATTTAAAAACCGTTATGGAGAACATGGAAGCATGAAGTATGTAGTTTCGGGCTACATTGGATTTGATAATTTCGGCGATGAAGCTATCGCCAAAATTTTGTCACAAAAATTGAAATCCGAAGGTGCAGAAAAAATAACGATTATTTCCTCAAATCCCGAAAAAACTTCTGATAATCTCGGCGTCTGTTCTTGCGGAATGCTAAAGTTTTTGCCTTCAATAATCGAATCAGATGTGCTTATTTCAGGAGGCGGAAGTCTTTTACAGGATGCGACAAGCTTCAAAAGTCTTGTATATTATCTTGCGGTCATTTATTCCGCACTCATTTTCGGCAAAAAAGTAGAAATCTTTGCACAGGGTATAGGACCTATTAAATCAAAACTCGGACAATTTTTAACTAAATTTGCTCTTAAAAGAGCCTTAAAAATTACCGTGAGAGACGAAAAATCACAGGAGCTTCTGAAAAGCTGGAAAATAGATTCAGAGCTTGTTAAAGACCCTGTATTAGAACTCGAACTTCCTCAGAAAAACATCAGGGGAACAGTAGGAATTCAACTCAGAAACTATAAAGGTGTAGATGATTCTTTCCTGCAAAAACTTGCAGATGAAGTTTGTAAACGTTTTGCAGATAAAAAAATTATCATTCTGCCCTTGCAAAAAAGTATTGATACGGAAGTTAGCGAAAAATTTGCACAGATACTCAGAGAAAAAGGAATTAACAACATAAGCATTTTGGAAAAAACTTCTCTGACAGATGTTATTGATGCCATTTCCGATTTGGAGTACCTTATTGCAATGAGATTCCACGCAAACATTGTCGGTATAAAAGCCGGAGTAAAAACCCTTGCAATTAACTATGACCCGAAAGTTGAAAAGCTGGCATCGGAGTATAATTTACCTCTGATTAATCTTGATGATAAGGATTTTTCCGAAGAATTTGAAAGATTATGCTTACCCCTCAATTGACTTAGCACCATGTTTTGAGTATTTTAAAATAGTGCATTTATGCATTTGTAAAGAAACTGAAAACAGGGAAGAGAAGATATGGATTTTATTACACTGACTATCAAAGTATTAAAGATGCTATCAATCGTTGGCGGATACGGCATCGGTATTATATTACTTACAATAATCGTAAGAGCAGCAATGTGGCCTCTTGGTGTTTCACAGCAGCGTTCTATGCGAACAATGCAAATGCTTCAGCCTAAGATGAAAGCAATTCAGGAAAGATACAAAAGTAACCCTCAGGTTATGCAGCAAAAAATGATGGAGTTCTATAAGGAACACAAATTCAATCCTATGGCAGGTTGTTTTCCGCTCCTTATTCAAATGCCTATATTTATTCTTTTGTATTCTACTTTGATGAGCCCTCAGTTTATCTCAATGGCAGGGGATTCTCAATTCCTGTTTATCAAAAGACTTGATGCAACAATGAAAACCTCTGCCGGTGTTTCTAATGACGGTGTATTTGGTGTATCAAAATATGATACTTTTATGACGGGGAAAACAGCTAAAGTTTATTTCAAGAGCGACTTGGAGCCAATAGATAATGTTAAAATAGAAAAACCAAACAAGGCAGTTGAAGTTCAGGGAACTCTTACTCCCGGCGAGCCTGCTGATTTTAAAGTTAGTTTGGATAGTTTAAACCTGAAGTTCAGCCAGCTTGACCAAATCGAAAAAGCTGAAATTTCTGTAACAGATGTTAACACAAAAGAAGTTGAAAATATGACTTTTGTAAGAAAAGATGGTCTGCTCGTAAGCACAATTCCAACGAAAGAGGTTAAACCTGCTTTCCATTGGGATGTATTTGCACTCCTGATATTATTCATGCTCACTATGGTTATGTCTCAGAAAGCCATGATGTCTATGAACAAGAATGCTAATCAGGATCCGGCTCAGGCAGCTATGCAGAAATCAATGAATACGTTTATGCCGCTTATGTTAGGTTTCACATTCTTTATCATTCCTATTCCTGCAGGTGTTCTGTTATACCTTGTCGCAAGCAATTGCTTCCAGGTAGCACAAACTGTTATTATCAACAAACAATTGGAGCTTGAAGATGCTCAGAAAGAAAACAAAGTCAGTGACATAGACTTAGCTAACGCAAAACAAATTAACGAAAAATAATTAAAAAAAATTCAGGAACAAGATTACATGTAAACTTTTGTAAACTTGTTCCTTTTTTCATGGCAAAAATAAATCTTGACAGTGTTTATGCAAAACAAAGGAGTTTATGTATGCAAGTATCCAACTCTACAAGCCCAAATTTTAAATCTTTAACTTTTACACCAAGAGCATTGACAGCAATGAACGAGAAAATACCTTCCGGAAAATTTGTTTCCATACAGGAAAGTATGATAAATAAATATAAAAATTCTCCCTTAGATATAGTTATTGATACAATTTCCGACAACAGTATTCGTTTGTGTGCAACATTTAAACAGAAATCAACTGCTTCCGGTGTACAAATAACAAAATCCTATGAAGAAGAAACAGTCTTTACCAGTATCTTCAACCGTTCTGAAAAGTTTTTTAAAAAACTTTGCAAAACTCTTGATAAACAAGAAAAATTAGTTTTGGGCAAAAAGTCCTGATGAATAAGATTTATGAAAGCAAATAAGGAGTTTAATATATGCAAATAACCAACAACTATACTAATTATCATAATTATCAAACAAGCTTCGGAACAGGAAAAATTGATGCGGGAGGACTAAAAATTCTCCAGTCAAGACTTCCAAAAGAACAGTACCAAAAATTCGTAGACAGATTTAAATCAAGACATGAAGGTTCTGATTACAAGATTATTTTAGGTGCCGGAGTCTGTATAAAGGACGGCCTTGATGCAATGATTGAATACGGAAAAAATCATTTCAGATACATAGAAGAAGGTATATTCAGCAGCTGTTTAAATCCAAAAGTTTTTATGAATAAAATTAACAGACAAATCGATAAAGATATTGTTTCTATTGCGGCTAAAGGACATATCTCATAACCTGAAAGGAGTTTTCTCATGCAAGTAAATAACAATTGTCAGATAAATTTTCAGGGATTAAGATTTCACACAAAATACAATGCTTCTGTTGAAAAAGAAGTAAAAGAAGTTTTATACAAAAAGTTGCCGCAAAACGAGGTTGATTCCTTTTTCAGCATTTTGAAAAAAAGCCCGGTAGAAACAACATTAGGCGTTGCTGACGGGAAAGAATATGACAGATTGGATGCTATGATAAGCTACAAGCACCCAAACGCAAAAGATGAAAACTTTACATACATAGAAGAAAACAAGTTTAAAAATATGCTTAATTTTAAACCGCGCAGCTTTATTCACAAAGTTTTAATGAAAGTTGAATCTTTAGAAGAAACTTATCAAATCGGAAGGTACGCAAAATAATTAATCAATTTGTTTGTAATATAATGAAGTTATTATGTTAGTTTCAGAATTTGATTACACATTGCCGGAAGAACTGATTGCACAGACACCCGCCGAAAAACGGGAAAATTCCCGTATGATGGTTCTGGGGGTAAATGATAAAACAATCACTCACAAGCATTTTTACGACATTGTAGACTTGCTTGATAACAGTCACGTACTTATTCTTAATAATACAAAAGTTATTCCTGCGCGGCTTTACGGATACAAAGATACCGGAGCAAAAATAGAAGTATTTTTATTAAAAGAAGGGGTAAACAAGGAATGGCAGGTTTTAATTAAACCTTCAAAAAGAGTTAAACCCGGAACAAAAATAAAAATATCAAATGAATTGTCAGTTGAAGTCATAAGCCCCATGCCGGATAACGGTAAATGGCTGGTAAAAATGATTTACGAAGGTGATATTCTGGATATTCTGCACAGAGTCGGAAATATTCCGCTCCCACCTTATATCGAACGCAAAATGACAAGTGATGAGCTGAAAAAACTTGACTTTGAAAGATATCAGACTGTTTATGCGAAAGATGAAGGCTCTGTTGCGGCTCCGACAGCAGGCCTGCATTTTACACAGGATATCCTGAAAAAACTTGCCGATAAAGGGGTTCAAATTGGTTACGTAACCTTAAACGTGGGGATAGGGACTTTCAGACCCGTAAAATGCGAAAATGTATTAGACCACAAAATGGATTCCGAAAGTTTTGAAATCTCGCAGGAAACAGCTGATTTAATCAACAGAGCAAAAGCTGACGGGAAAAAAATTGTCGCAGTCGGAACTACAACCGTCAGGACTCTAGAAACCGCATATAAACAATTCGGATGCATTAAGGCTTGCAATAGCGCATCAGAACTGTTTATTTATCCCCCGTATGAATTTAAAGTAATAGATAAACTGATTACAAACTTCCATTTGCCAAAATCAACATTGTTAATGTTGGTAAGTGCACTTGCCGGAAAAGATTTTATATTCAGAGCATACGAAGAAGCTATAAAAGAAAAATATCGTTTTTACAGTTACGGCGACTGTATGTTTATAAACAAAGAGCATGAATAATCAATAAAAATGGTTTGGTGGTTCTCGCCCTATTTTATACTATTTTCTGAAATAAAAAAGCGGACGACCGGGCTCGAACCGGCGACGTCAACCTTGGGAAGGTTGCATTCTACCACTGAAGTACGTCCGCTTGTTAGGTTTATTATATCACAAAGTAAATTAAAAATTTGGTGCAAACAATTGTTGTCATATAATCAATAAAGTATTATAATAGTAAACGTATGATTTTTAGAAACTTGATATTTTCCGCTTTTATCTTGTTATTTATAAACAGCATAGCTTTTGCTGAAGAACTTTATTGTTTTGATAATAATTATAGCGGAATTTTTGATATTAACAAGAAACCAAACTCTCAGAAATGTGATAATCTTAAAGGTTATGATTTATCTTATGATTCTTGTATGAGTATGCTTCAAGATGAATTGAATTGGTACAATAATGGTTTAGCTTCATATAAAAAAGGGAGTTGTTATCAATACAAAACAGCAACACATCAATATGGTTCCGCAACTTGTTCTGCAAAATATGTAGTAAATAAATACGGCTATGCAATTAAGGAATATAACTATAATGGAAATAATGAAGATGCAAAGAGCTGTATAGAACAATTAGAAAATAATGTTAAACAAAAATACAAAGATTTACAAAAAATGTAATAGCGAGGTCTCTGATGAAAAAATTTATTTTTATACTAATGGCAATTGTATTATTTCAACAATCAGCCCTGTCTAGTACAACTTATAAACTATATGATTGCCCATCTATGATGAGATATAATCCTTCTGTAATAAATCCAGATAAAAGTTGTAAATACGCAGAACGATTTGGCATGACAAAAGAAGAATGTTACAAAGCTATGAAAGAAGAATATAGTGAAACTTATAAAGAATTTTCATCGGGGCAATGCAAACCAAATGGTTACCATATAGAAACAACATATAATACTACAGATTGTTCCATTCAATTTTCAACATCCCCTTCTCCAAGAATAATGAGTCATTCATATGTTAATGATAAAAATATGGGATATAATGGCGGCAGTGATTTGGATGGGGCAAAATGTATTGATATACTATATAGAGAACTACAAACTAAATATCCAAATTTAAAAAAATAAAGTAAGTCTGTAGGGTGCAATTATTTGCACCAATTAAAAATCTCAATTTTTTCCAACATTTTCCAACATTTTTTCGTAAAACAGGTAAAAAATGTTAAATCTGTGAAAATTATAAAATTCCCAAAATGCTTGATTTGTAAAGTCTATGAAGAATGTGAAAAATATGAAGAGAACCCCTTAAAACCTTGGGAAGGTTGCTTTTTTATTAGGTGGAGTTGTCGGGCGAAAAAACTTCGAACCTCATTTACCCCTTCTACCACTGAATTACGTCCGCATTATCTTGGTAATTTGTCTATTTCATCTTTAAAAATCTGCATATATTTGGAATGTGATTTAACCAGAATTTCAAAATCCGAATCAGGAACGCTGTTCATTACATTTGTCTGCATATTTACAATAGGAACGATGTGGGTTTTTACAAATTCTTTTCCTGAATCCGTTAAATATATATGCATATTTGGATATTTGCCTGCTTTTAATATTATAAGTCCGTTTTTTTCAAGCTTTTTTATTGTTGAGTTTGTCGTTTTTTTATTAATATAACTGTTATTTGCTATATCCTTTTGCAGACAGCCTTCACCAAGCTCCAATATGGAAAAAAGTACAACATATTCGCTGTCAGACAACTTCTTTTTCAGCAAAATTGTCTGATACATATTATCAATCTCACACAACATGCTGTTCAGATATTTTACTTTTTCGTTAATTTGGTATTCCATATTTTTTATATTATCATGAATCTTACCATTGTAGACAATATTTGTTAAAAAATGTTATAATTATAAAAAGGATTTTAACTATGAAAAAACTTATTATTTTATCGTTATTAATTGCTCCTATGATGGTTTTAGCAAACGAAGACTTATCTCTTGAAGGCTTTGAAGAACCACAATGGAAGGACTTTGCTCCCGTTGCATACGTTAACATCAAAGAGCCTAAAGGACTCGGAAAGTTTAACGATGTTGCTGCCTACTGGTACAAACGTAAAGTAGAGTTCGATGACGGGATAGAAAAATGCCGCGCCACAGAATCCGCAAATGCAAAAATTTCATGCTATCAGGATTTAAAAATTAAGCAATACCAAAAAAACAGTGACTACAATGCCCGAATTGAGGCAATGGAGCAGCAAAGAATGAATCCACAGGAAATGCAGATGCCTACAACAAATATGTACCCTGTCGGTGGCTTGCTGGAAAACTTTAGCAGATATCAACCAAACGAACTCCGTTAGGGGAAAATATTAAAGGGTAAGTATTTAACTGACGGCGTTACTTAGTTATTTTTTGCAAATATTCAAGAACATGTCTTAATGCAACCGAGCGGTGAGAAATCTGATTTTTTTCATCCTCAGATAGTTCTGCCATTGTTCTGGAATCGTCTTTTACAAGGAAAATCGGGTCATATCCAAACCCGTTAGTTCCTCTGGCTTCTTTAATTATTGAGCCTTCACAAATTCCCTGATATTTGTATTCGACTTCGCCCTGAGGGTTAATAAGCGTCATTGCGCACGTAAAATGCGCTTTCCTTTCTTCAATACCGTTAAGTTCTTTTAAAACTCTTTCTATTCTGAGAGCAGGTGTCTCTGCATAACGAGCAGAAAAGATACCGGGCTTTCCTCCGAGAGCATCAATACACAGTCCCGAGTCATCGGCAAGAACCCAAGTTTTTGTTAATTTCCAGGCTTCGTAAGCTTTTATATATGAGTTTTCTTCAAATGTTGTACCGTTTTCTTCCGGGTCAAAACCTTCGGGAGGAAGTACAAACTCTACCCCCAAACCGATTGATTTTACTATATCATTAATTTCCTGAACTTTATGTTTGTTTGATGATGCCAAAACTACTTTCATAATCTTCCTGCTTACTCCTTTTTATTTACTTTATTCTACCATAAAGTTCAATGTTTATACGAGCAAAGAGGCTTAACATACTAAAGAATCCTCATCGCTCAATCCTCCCCTCTTTAGCAGGCTTTATTTATTTTGCCAAAGAGGGGTTTTTTTAGGGGTAAATATCATAAAGTAGAGTGCTCCTAAGAAACGCCCTTTAGCCTCTTTACATTTGCCTCTGTCTGTATGATAATAATGACAAGGTAAATACATGCTTTACCATTCTCGAGAAAAGGATATATTTTTATGCTTATACAACCGATTGCAACAAGTCAGCCGAATTACAAAGGAAGACTAATTTTTAAAGAATCTGTTATTAGTACAAAGGCATTAAAAACTATGTCTGAGCCCCTGACAAGACAGATTACAGCAGCCAAAGAGCTTATAAAAGACAAACCTTTTGATGTTTTTGTTTCAAAAAACAAAAATAATCCGGAATTTTTTGATGTTGCTGCAAACAAAACATTTAAAGAGGCACAAAATGTCAAAGGATATACGGTAAAAATACAATCAAGCATTATGGGTGCGTCCTTTGTCGATGCAGTCAAAGATGCTGTGGAAATGTATGAAAAATACATTTCAAGAAGTGTTAAGGGATAAGTCAAGGGTAAAGAATTAATGAGAACTGAGGGCATTAACAATACAAAATTTGAAGGCAGACTGGTTTTAGCAAACAACTTCAGCGCAAAGCCCAAACAAAGTCTGCAAAAATCTCAAAATGCAATAAAGGAGCTGGTTCGTAACAATGACTACGGACTATACCTGACTCAGGATTATTCTAAAAATGCAATAAGTATTGAACTGAAAAAAGTCTTTGAATACAAGGATTACTTCCGGAAAAAAGAAATTATTACTGATACAGGTGTAGTTGAGTACGTTGACATCAATTCAAAGCCTTCAAGGTACGTTGATGCCGCAAAAAAAACAATTTCTGATTATGAAACATCCGTTCGTAAAAAGAAAGAAGAAGAATATATAAAACAAGCCAGAATAAATGATTGTAAAGCGGTGTTAAAATTTATGGCTTATGCTCCGCTTCTTGTTACCGGAATAGCTCTTGATGTTTTTGTTCCGGGCAGTACAGAAAAAATAATGAAAAACTTTAATAAAGCGATAAAACTCGTAACGAAGAAAGGATGAGAAAATGAGCAATTTAGACAAAATCATGAAACCAAAATCAATTGCAGTTGTCGGTGCTTCTACAAAAGAACACACTATCGGCTCTGACATCATGAAAAGATTACAAGAGTACAAATTCAAGGGAAATATTTACCCGATTAACCCAAAAGGCGGAATTATTGAAGGCTTACAGGCTTACACTTCCGTTCTTGAAGTTCCGGGCGAAATCGATTTAGCTATCATTGTTGTTAATGCTAAATTCGTTCTTGATACAATTGACCAATGCCACCAAAAAGGCATCAAAGGTCTTTGCGTTATTACAGCAGGATTTAAAGAAACAGGTAAAGAAGGTGCCGAACTTGAAAAAGCATTACTTTCTAAAGTTCAGGAATACGGTATGAGATGCGTAGGTCCTAACTGCTTAGGTGTTGTTAACACTCTTCCTGAAGTTTCTATGGACGGCTGCTTCGCTGAAAGCCTTCCCGAAAGAGGACACATCGGTTTTGTTTCTCAGTCAGGTGCATTAGGCGGCGGCATTTTGAACATTCTTAAAGACCTTAACTTAGGTTTTGCTCAGTTCATTTCAATCGGTAACCAGGCAGATGTTAACGCTGAAACAGCTCTTGAATACTGGGAAAACGATGCTGACGTTGAACAGATTTTACTTTATATGGAATCAATCCAAAACCCTGCAAACTTCCGTAAGTTAGCTTCAAGAATCTCTAAGAAAAAACCAATCTTAGCTCTTAAAGCAGGTCGTTCTGCTGCAGGTGCTTCAGCAGCATCTTCTCACACAGGTTCGTTAGCCGGTGCTGATAAAGCAGCTAACGCTTTACTCGGTCAGTCAGGTGTAATCAGAGAATACTCTTTGAAGAACTTGTTTGCAACAGCAAAAGTTTTTGCTAACTGCCCGATTCCGAAGGGTGACAGAGTTGCAATTATTACTAACTCAGGCGGCCCGGGTATCATGGCAACTGACGCAGTTTGCGAATACGGTATGCAAATGGCTAAAATTTCTGATGCTACAAAAGAAAAACTCAGAAGCTTCTTACCTTCAGCTGCATCAGTTAAAAACCCTATCGATATGATTGCATCTGCTCCTATCGAACACTACAAGCAAACTCTTGAAACAGTTATCGCTGATGAAAACGTTGATATGATTATGGTTATCTACTTACCGTTCTTAGGTTTAAAAGATATTGATGTTGCTAAAGCTGTTATGGAAATTAAGGCTCAGTATCCTCACAAACCTGTTATCGGCGTATTTATGACTAAGTCTGAATTCTTCACAGCATTAAGCGACATGGACGTTAATATGCCGTTCTTTATGTATGCAGAAGAAGCTGCAGACGGATTTAACAGATTAAATCAACAGAGAAAATGGATTGAAAGACCTGAAGGCGAAATCAAGAAATTTGACGTTGACTACAAAAAAGCTCAGGAAATCATTGCTAAATCAATTAATGAAGGTCGTGACCAGCTTACAACACGTGAATCCATCGATGTATTAGACGCATACGGTATCAGAGTTTGTAAATCAGGTTTTGCAAAATCTGAAGATGAAGCAGTATCAATAGCTGATTCTATCGGATACCCGGTTGTTATGAAGATGACTTCTAAAACAACTTCTCACAAAACTGACGTTGGCGGTGTAAGAGTTAATATTCAGTCAGCTGAACAACTAAGAGCTGAATATCAGGATTTAATCGCAAAATTAACTGAAAAAGGACTTCTTGAAGGTCTTGAAGGTGTAATCATTCAGGAAATGGTTAAAGGTTCAAGAGAAATGGTTTGCGGTATCGCAACAGATCCTCAATACGGTCCTATGATGATGTTCGGTTTAGGCGGTGTATTTATTGAAGTTATGAAAGACGTAACATTCAGAATAGCACCTCTTACAGATGTTGATGCAAAAGACATGATTAAGTCAGTTAAAGCATACAAACTTCTTGAAGGTGCAAGAGGTACTACACCTGCTCAGATGGAACAAATTGAAGAAACATTGTTGAGATTATCTCAATTGGTAAGCGACTTCAAATTCATTGATGAACTCGACATCAACCCGTTACTCATCTCTGAAAAAACAGGTGAAGGTATTGCGGTAGACGGACGTATCAAAGTTCGTATGTCAGAAGCTCAGGAAGCTCTCGGCTACCACTGCAAAGACGGCGTTTGTGCTTGCTCTTATTAGGGGTAAATAAAAGGGTTTTCTTCCTATTTACAAAACGGAAGCAAAAAACTTTAAATATAAAAAGGCGGTTTGGGTAATACCCAAACCGCCTTTTTACTGCATAAAAAACCGTACCACTGCCTATCGAAGTAAAATAAAACAGTTTTTGCTTATAAAACCTACTTCTTAAAATTATAACACCCGCAAGGATTACCTTAGTGCTGCTATGTTTCCATCCTGACACGGTTCGATATCTTACGCCATCATATTCTAAGCTATCAACAGCTCTATAAACATAGGCTATTTCACTATACCCCTCACAGCAGGCTCTGCACCTCGCATAAAGCGTTCGAGTCAAGAGAACCGCTAATTCCCCGTGGAGTACGGCAAAAGAATAATAACACGAAAAAAGACCTATTTCAACAATGATACCCTTGGTAATATATTAAGTTTTGTAACAACACAGTAACAAAAAAGGCAATTTTGGGATGTGCATATACTTTATATATATGTAGTACATGTTAAACCATGTGCATTTAACACAGATTATTAATGAGAAGAAAGGAAATAGAAAATGTCACAAACAGGAGCAATCGGCGGAGATTACGGACACAGTAGCAGCAGTGTTGACTATGGTCACAAGTACACACCACAAAACAAAAGCAAAGGTAACATATTCGGTCAAGGTAATGACGAATATTTAAAAAAAGTACTTGAAAGAAATGGCGGCATTGTTCCGATTGGAAGTGCTTCCACAAGAATTTAGCATTATTATTTTCAAATTTTTATTAACGAAGTGATTTTGTCATCTGACAGATCACTTCGTTTTGTTTTATAAACAGAAAATAAATTATTCTGTTTTTTAATTTTTTTTGCAAAATATCAATTTTACAAAACTCGATTTTACATTTCTTAACAATTGATATCAAAAAAGGCAATTTTTTATTTCTTATATACTTTATATATATGTAAGCGATATTTAAGGAGAGTACATAAAACTCTGTTGCTAAATACATCACTTCTCTTTCTACAAGCTTATACGCTAAGTCTGTTGAAGATATCGCTAACACAAAAGTCGGCAACAAAGTTGTTAAAAAAAGAAACTTACAACAAGTTATGAAAGAATCTTTCTTCTACGGTGCTAACAGATTCGGTAATAACTTCATCGCATAATTTGCTTCGCAAATTATGCAGGTAACAAAACTTACCTTACTCTAACTAAATACACACTCTCTTATATAATCTTACATCTTACTTACAATTTTAGCCCCGTTGTTTAATCTTCGGGGTTCTTTTTAATGTATAATACCAGTATGGAGTTTTATAAAAAGCTATCGTGTATAATATTTTTATCAATAATGTTTTTTACATTTTTGATTATTTTTTGTTTTTCCGATAGCAGAGATGAGCATATAATAACAAAAGTTATTTCACCTGCCGAGTTTGTTCTTGAAAACGGTGAAAATTATGTACTAAGCGACATTGATACCTTTTCAGCAGATTATACAGAGAAAAACAAATATCTTGCAAAGACACTGAACATCACCGAAGATGAAGCGTTTATTCTCGGGAATTTGGGGAAGTATCGTACTAAAAATCTTCTGGAAGGAAGAAAAATAAAAACAGAAAAAAATGACTTAATGTATTACAAATTCAGATATATGCCACGTCTTAAAAACACCCCTTTTGTTTTTAAAGACGGAAAACCTACAAACGAACTTGCTTTTAAAAAAGAGATTAACTCAATACGAAAAGGAAAATTTGTAATTCTTGATTTGGATACAGACACATCTTATCCTGTAACAAAAGCAAACAGAAACAAGTTAAAAAATTACATAGTAGTAAGAAAAGGACATGTAAAAAACACTTTCCCCAAAAAGAAGGTTTCTGCAATAACTGAGAACTCTTACAACCCGGTTTACAGTTCCGGTAACTTAAAAATCATTGTATCCGATTTAACGACCAAAATAAAACCTGACAGAAATTGTTCTTCTGATATTTGCAAAGAGCTTGTATCAAACATAAACAATGCAAAATCAACAATCGATATGGCAATATACGGTTATTCATCAACTCCTGCGATAGAAGATGCAATTAAAAAAGCTAAATTAAGAGGGGTAAAAATTAGGCTTGTATATGATACAGATAAAAACAAAAGCAATATTTACCCTGACACGTTTGAATTTATAAAACTTATTCCTGACAATATGAGTGACAAAAGCTCTGCTGAAGTCGGTAACACAATGCACAATAAATTTTATGTTTTTGACGGGAAGACTGTCATAACAGGTTCTGCTAACCTTTCACATACAGATATGTCCGGATTTAATTCTAACTCAATTATTGTTATAAAATCCAAAGAGATAGCGGATTTTTACACAAATGAGTTTAATCAAATGTATTCAGGCAAATTTCATAATGACAAAAATTCTGTTCCCGATAAATTAAGCGGAAATATCAGGGTTTATTTTTCTCCGCAGGACAAAGCCATTGAAAATGAGATCTTACCTCTTATTTGCAATGCAAAAAAATATATTTATATTCCTGCTTTTGTGATTACTGAAAAGCACATGACCTCAGAGCTGATTAATGCTAAAAACAAAGGCGTAGAGATAAAAATAATTGCAGATGCACTTAATACTTCAACAAAACACTCGAAACATAAAGAGCTCAGAAGTGCAGGAATAGAAGTAAAAGCCGAAAATTATGCCGGTAAAATGCACAGCAAAACTATTATTATTGATGATGAATACTTAATAATCGGTTCTATGAATTTTTCAAACAGCGGTGAAAAAAGGAATGATGAAAACATGATTGTTTTAAAAGACGGCGGGGCAGCAAAATTTTATAAACAATTTTTCATCTATCAATGGAACAGAATACCTGACAAATGGCTAAAATACACACCACGGGCAGAAGGAGTTGATTCAATCGGTTCGTGTTCGGATGGAATAGACAATAATTATGACGGCAAAACAGATATGGAGGATGTAGGATGCAAGAAATTATAATCGGAAAAACTTACAGACATTTTAAAGGTAACTTATATAAGGTTATCGGATTTGCAAAACACTCGGAAACATTAGAAGACATGGTTATATACAGTCCGCTTAAAACAGGTGATTCCTGGGTAAGACCTTTATCTATGTGGAATGAAGTTGTTGACGATAAAGGCACGCTAAGATTTACATTAATTGAAGAAGGGTAAATTATAATGATAACAAGAGAAGTAAGAGAATGGCTGCAAAAAGTTGAACGCAGGCAATATTCGTACGATGATGCGATGTATGAGTTTATGCGTTTCTCATCGTTCTTAACAAGAGAAGAAATGAAAATGCTTAAAAAGAAATTAGAAGAGAGTTTTTCTTAATATACAATTTTTATGTTGTCCGAAAAATATGTTTTTGATATTATAGTTGATGTGTGGAGTGTATGGAAGTTGATATTCATTTTGTAACAAAATGTTAAAATCATGCTTTTTCACTAGCAAATATTTTTATTTACATGATTTTTCATATATAGGTACCGTGTGGGGTTTGTATGATACAAAGCATAAAATTATCAGATTATACTTTTAAACAAAATGAAATCACCAAAAAGCCTGACAAGCGTGATGAATCTGAGATTGTTCCAAACACACTAAAGACGAGAGTTTTACAAAAATACGACAAAACCCTGAATGCAATAACCGAATACCCTGTAAAAGGTTTAAAAGGTGACGTTAACTCTGACTTTTACGAATTTTTATCAATGGGAATTATTCCATATATAGCAGGCAGCGGTATGTTTATCGCAATGTTTAACCTGCTTAATAATCACCTTACTCCAAAGGCTTCATTAAGAGGCAAAAAAATGGGGCTTGGTGTTCTTTTTTACGGACTGGGAAAAACACTCTCAAACGATTTTGTAACAAGACCTGTTGCCTGGTCAACAGGAGTTGATATAGAACTTCCTTACAGAAATATATACTGCACTCTTCCGACAAAACCGGGAGCAGAAGCGGAAATTGACCACAAACATCAGCAGAGAAAAGTTTATGACAGTATAGAATTTTTCAGAAAAGATTTAATAGCGAAAAACCCGAAATACGGCGTAGGTTACTATGACGGAATTGCTAAAAAACTCGGCATGGGAGAAAACCTTAACGATTCCGTAACCGAAACAACTCCTATCATACAAAGCATTGTTGCATCAACAAAAACGGCAAAAAGTTTGTCTTCATACTGCTGGGCAGGCGTTGGTGTCGGTCTTGCCGTTCAGGACTGCTGGGCAGATTTCTTTAAAGCTTTCTCTGACAGACCAAAATATATTGCAAAGAATGGTGAAGGTTTATTCTCCAAAATAGGAGGAAAACTTGCAAACACCGGCAAAAACATGTTTAACCTTTCAAAAACATTTATTAAAACATTAGGCAAAGCTTGTAAAACATACACTCTGGGAGAAGAAGGGACTGGCGGTTTCAGAAAACACTGGGGTAAAGCATGGTTACTCTTTACTCTTGCGCTGACTATCGGCTCAACATTAAACGTTATATACAGAGCAAAACAAATGGGAAAACTCGCAAACAAAGATTTAATTGATAAAAACCAGGAAAGTACGGTGATTTAAGATGGCTATAACCCCTGTACAACCGAATATCGAATATAACACAACTTATAGGGATTCCAAAAAACCCATTAAGACAGACAACCTTGTTCATCCGCACCCTGCCGAAGGACATCTCGTTCACGATTCATTACTTTCTATCCCAAAATTCTGGATGAAGGATATGGCATACGACTTAAAAGCTGTTCGTGACGGATTCAGCGGAAAAGCAAAAGACCATCAAACCGGACGTTTAAATGATGTAGGTCTTAAATTAGGCGGTATCGGGATTGCTACTTATCTGGCATCTCAAACAACCGACCCGAAAATGAGAGTAATGGAATATGTAGGTCTCGGAACTTTCTTAGCCTGCATGTCTTTATATCCGATGATAGCCATAAATGCTCCTTCAAGACTTATTCAGGGTTTTGATATAGGCAAAGAATATATAGATGATCAGGGACGCAAAAAATCCGTATTCCAGGATGGCAATTACATTCCTTATGATATGTACAAAGGAGAATATGCAGGCGAAGACCTTGATGTTATCGGTGACAGAATGGGCATTCCACGTAATATCAAAAACAGGCACGAACTTATAAAAGAACAAATGAGAAAAATCGCCATTCAGAATAATACTTTGTGGATGCTTGGAGCCGGTTTTGCTACACCTGTTATGACAGCTCTTCTTTGCAGCGGAATAGAACAGCTTCTTTCTCCGAGTATGGAGCTTATAAGAAACAAAAAATATAATTCAAGAATTACGGATATGCTGAAAGAGACACAGGAAATGACTCTGGATGTTAACGGAATTGTTTCTAACAGCCTTAATAAGAAAGTCAAAAGATTTTTATCAGAATACGTTAACAAAGAACTTCCGAAAGAAAAATTTGAAAAATTAGTCAAAATGCTTTCGTCAGAAACCGATGACAACCTGACAACAGGCATTAAAGAAGACCTTGAAAAACTATTAAAAAGCGAAAAACAAGCATTTGTTCTGGGTAATAATTTTGCAGATGATATTAACGAAATAATTAAAACATCTTCAACAGGAAGAAAAAAAGCAACCTTTGAAGAGGTATTTAAACTTTCCCGTAGTGAAATTGCAACAGCAGTTGCAGAATCCGGTGCTTCTTCAAATTATATGAATGCCGAACAGCTTGATAAATTTAAAACCGAACTTAAAAAGCTTTTTGAAGCAAAAATAAAATCAAGTCCTGAAACAAACAAAGACTTCCTTTACATGCAGGAATACAACATTATTGATAATATATCCAAACATATTAAGAAAACACCGTCTTCATTCATAAGCGAAAACGGATACAAAGATATTCTGAATTTTGCAAGAGTTCTGGGTGATTTTAAAGAAAACGACAAAATACTTGATAAATGTAAATCCGCAAAAGTTGAACATTCACCTGAAACAATGCTTGCGCGTTCATACAAAAAATTTGAAAATGCAATTTTCAGCGCACTTGATATAAGATTCAGCGACCTTAAACAAATGAAAGAATCAGAAACTTTCACAAAAGAAATCATAGAAAAGAAAATTCAGGCACTTGTAAGCAATGAAGTAAAATATCAAAAAACAGTTGAAAAACTTGCAAAAATAATGTCTGAGACAGAAATAAGACTCCACGGTGAATCAGAAACAGAATCTCACATAAAGAATTTGATTTCTGCTTACGAAAACAATTACAACAATACGGCAAAAAGAATTAACAACATCGGCGAAGGCAAATTTGCAAATACAATACACAGACTTATAAAAGACGATGTAAACAGCCCGCTGGAAAACACTATAAAATCAAGAAATGACCTTTTCAATATAATTGACGGCATAAAAGAACCGTTTAAAGCAACCATAAGCGAGCAAGAAAATTACGGTGAAAATAAAATACAAAATGCTAAGGAATTATCAAAAGGAGTCGGTTCTTCCAAACGTATGGCAATCACCCGTATAATTGACAGAATACAGGGTGTAGAAAACAGTCAGCGAAGAATGCTCCATACTCTTGATGTATTTAAACGTTCTGTTCCGGAAGACGAATATGCAAAACATCTGAACAGTGCGCTTAAAAACATTTTGCTGCAGGCAACTTCTGCTGACCATACTCTTAAATTAAATACAGAGAACAACCCTAAATACTATCAGGATTTAATGGCAGAAGGCTGGACAAAACCGCTTCAGGAATCAACAAAAAGGGGAATGGAAGCTACCGGAGATATTACAAAAGGAAATATCTATGACAGATTTAATAAGTACCTTAAAAGATTCAGAGATGTACTCGGGCAAAGCGATACAGACTTCAAAAAACCGGGTCACAGATTTGGCGAAGGAATAAAAGGTTTGTACGGCGCAGATTCAAATACTCTTATGCAGAAATTTAACCTTGTTGCACAAAATCCGATTGATTTCTTTAAAAAAGCTGCAAAAACAAGATTTGAAAATCAAAAATGGCTAAGAATTGCATCAGGAATCGGCGGTACAGTTATTGCTGCAACAGTTCTTGCACAATTCGGCTTCGGCAAAATCAAAAATCCGCACAACATACAAAAGCAGGTGAATGATGATACTATCGGTTAACGGAATAAATTTAAACAACAGAATAAATAACTATATGGCATTCCGCAGCGAATACCAAACTTCTCCTGTCAAAACAGAGCCAAAAGACAACAAGGATTCAGAAAAGTATCTTGATAATCTTGCAATGATTAACACACCTGCCGTAAAAAAAGTTAACGACAAAAAAGCAGAAAACAAACCTTACAAAAATAACCTTCGTTCAATGATACAAAATAATGAATCAGTTATGCTGGCTATCGTTCCGAGAATTTTTAACGCAAAAGATTTGAACGGGGATGACAGAATATCAATAAAAAGCGGCGAACAAGTCGGAACTTTTTTAAACGCAATTGAAAGACTTGATGAACTGAAAGATGACGGATTTAATACCATACACGTACTTCCTATCCACCCGACAGGGAAGAAAAACGCTATGGGAACAGCAGGTTCCTTGTATTCACCGTTAAAATTCATTGAAGACAACGGAGATTTGGCTATTGACCCGATGTTAATAGACCCAAAAGACCCGCGTACACCAAAAGAACAATTTAAGGCATTTATTGATGAATGCCACAAACGTAATATTAAAGTTATGCTGGATTTACCAAGCTGTGCTTCCGTTGAACTTTTTGAAAACGAACCGGAGTTAATGGCTTTCGGCAGAAACGGTGAAGACAAAACTCCTCAGGGTTGGGAAGATATCAGAATGTTTGAACCTTGGGCTGATGTTACAAAAAGAACCTTAAATCCCGCTTTATATGAAATGCACAGACAATACGTTGATGCTTGCATAGATTTGGGTATAGATGGAATAAGAGCAGACGTAGCAAGAGCTAAACCGACAGAATTTTGGGATAAATTAATTACGTACTCCCATACGAAAGACCCTGAATTTGGCTGGCTTGCAGAAAGTTATACGTATGAATGTGCATCTCCGATGATAAATATGCCGTTTGACAGACCTGAAGATTTATTAAACGCAGGTTTTGATGAATACTACGGACAATACCATATTTTCCACGACTGGAGAAGTGCAACGGAGTTTAATGATTATATAAAATCTAACCTTGATATGTCTCACAAACTTCCGTCCGGAAAATCAGTAATCGGTTCTTTCCTGACGCACGATGATGTTTCATCAATGTTACACGGCGGTGAAAACTTCTGTAAAATGACAACAGTTCTGCAATCTACCATACCGATGTGCAATCCTTATTACGTAGACGGATTCCAGACAGGTGATTATTATGATTACAAATACAGAGATACTGTTGACCCGGAAACTCGTACCGACAGAAAAGAATCTAACGAACACCGATTCCACCTTGCAATTTTCAACCTTGCCAGAAAACCCGGAGGCAACAGCCCTGATATTGAACGTGTAATCAAAGGCTGTACAAAAATGAGACAAGAAAATCTTGATGTTTTGGCAGACAGGCATTCAAGCTTCATAGAACTTGATAAAAGAGAAGATATGAACGACCAGATTATTACATTTGCAAGACATAACAACGGCAGAACGATACTTGTTGTTGCAAATAAAAATCCGAACAGAAATGTAACCGGTATAATTGAAATCCCGGGATTAAAGAAAGAACAAGAACTGGTAAATATGGTTCCTGAGTATGGAGAAAAAAGTGAATTTCAGACAGAAGATAATGAGCTGAAAGTCAACCTTGCTCCTGCTGATGCTTACGTATTTGAAATAGATACTCCGTATCTGGAATCAGACAGAAAAGAGCACGCATACAGACAGGGATAAATAACCTGACAGATTAAATGTAACACTTAGCTTCTTCGCCTTCTACGCCGGCATAAAGTTCAAGGAATTGTTTTGAAGGACTCATATTAATTTTCGTAATCAGAACTTCTTCTATCTGGAAGAAACCGACTTCAGCAGACATTTCAATATCAATTCTTATCGGTTTTCTTTCTCCTCTGTGAATGCTTATTCTGTTAATTGCGTTAGCTGAATACTTATGAATATCTCCGACTTTCGGGGTAGTATTTAAAGCGAGAGGAATTCTTGCCCTGCCTTTTGTCATATCACAGCCGTCTGCAATAAGAATAATACCTGCCTCAATAGAATGAATTCTTCTTGAAGCCATATGTCCGATAATAGCTTCTATTGCAACAGATTTTATAACAGTTCTCCTATGCAAATCTTCCGGAAATATCTGCATAACAGCTCTTTCCAAAATAGGTTTGGCAAGGGTTACTGACATTTGCTCATGTCCTTCACGCCCTATCATCATTCCCAAATCGTGCATAAGTCCTGCAAGAATAACAGCACACATACTATCTTCAAAACAACCTATTTCTTCTGTTTCAAGAGAGGTTTTGATACCGCTTTCATGTAAAATATTAAGCAT
Source organism: uncultured Acinetobacter sp. (assembly GCA_900321205.1). Lineage (GTDB taxonomy): Bacteria > Cyanobacteriota > Vampirovibrionia > Gastranaerophilales > Gastranaerophilaceae > CAG-196. The sequence goes on from ONVC01000027.1 coordinate 26,181, forward strand.
TTTTATCGCATTTGCGGTAACCTGACGCATATGCACAGGTCCATGGTCATTATACCCAAGACGTTTAATTGAAACATTGTTTGCATAATCCTGCATTTCCTGTAACTCAGCATCATTAAAAAGATAATTTACAAGCTCCAGACACATGGGGTGATTCTGCAAACGCTTTACAATCTTTGACTCTATTGAAACTTCTTTTACAGACTTCATCATAATATTATTTTAACACACTATTTAATTCTTTCAATAAATTCTGCCAAATACAAATTTATACTATCCCGCAACGCAATTAATATTTGATGTTACAAAAATAAAAAATATTGCCTTATATTAAAAATATGATATGATTATAATAGGATGATATATTGAGGATTTTCATATCTTAATATACTTCCTAACTAATTAATCTAAATAAATGATTTAATCAACGGGATGTCGTTGTATATTTAAAGTGAAGATTAGTATTAAAAGAGAGATATATAGTTAGAAGTAATGAGCAAGCGTAGTATTATGAAGGATTTAGATTCAGAAGTGTTAATGCTGACACAGGAAGGGTTGGGGAAAAACTATACCCGAAGAAAAAGAACAAAATTAAACATAAAAGCGTGTTCTTTATTGTTCCTCGGAGTTTTTGTCCTTGCGTGTTCAGGATTACTCTTAAACAACCTAAAAATAAAAAACATAGAAACAGGAGAAACTTTTTCTCTGGTGACACCACAGGTTGCGGCAACGGCATCCAAAAAGGATGTAATTTCAATACCGACAGGTATTGTTAAGGCTAACCCTTTTGTTCCGTACAGAAAACTCGGCAATGAAATTCAGCTGAAACCGAGTTTAATAAATGACGTACCAAAATACGATTTAATCGCACCTCCGGAATCACTTGAAATGAATCCTGAAGTTACAAAAATAATGAGCACAACTGTTTCCGGTATTTTGTATGACAAATTCAGTCCGTCTGCCATTTTGAATATTGATGGCTCGGATTATTTGGTCAAAAAAGGAGACACCGTTCATAAATACAAAGTTATAGCAATTGAAAAAGACAGTGTAACGGTAAAAACAGGTAATAACACCTATACGGCCGGGATTGGACAGTTGTTAACCGATGGCTCGGTAAATCGTAATGACGTTTCAAATTTAAGTAAAAAATTCGGAGGAGAAAGACGATGAAACATAATCATATAAAAAGCTTTTTGTCAGCAGCGTTATTATTAGCGTTTACCGTGCCTTCCGCAACGGCATATCCGACATACAGCAGTTACGGCTCTGCATACAACAGCAGTTCTCCGGTACAAACGGCGACTGCTATATCAGGAGATGTTCGTTTAACACCGCATAACGACAAAATCACATTAAGTTTGCGTGATTCTGATGTTAAACAAGTCTTAAGAATGTTTGCGGACAAAGCGGGAATGAACATCGTATTCCATTCTTCCGTAAACGGAAAAGTTACATTAGACTTAGTTGACATGCCTATCAATGACGCTTTTGCGCTCGTTCTTCAGGTAAGTAATTTAAACTACTATACAAAAGATAAAACACTTGTTATCATATCAAACAATAGCCCTGATAATGCATCTTTCTCAAGACAGGAAATGATGGTATTTCCTATTCAGTATGTAAGCGCTTCAAGTGTTGCTCAATTCCTGAATAAAAACGTATTCGCAATGAAAAAAGCAGGTATGTCAGGTGTAGAAGCAGCTACAGTTAACTCTGCAACAAACGAAGTAATAGTTTTCGGCATGCCGTCTGATGCAGAAATTGTAAGAAAAGTTATCGCACAACTGGATAAAGAACCTATGAGCAAGACATTTACATTAAGCCACACTACACCAAAAGAAATGGCTGATATGATTTGTAATATGCTATTACCGGCACATGGTTCCAATAATTCCAGTGGCGGCAGCGGTTCAGATAGTTATGGAAGGATAACAGGCGGTGCTTCCTCAACAAGTAACGACGCAGTTAAAAATGTTGTTTTGGGAGAGGGGGTTGTTGCTTGTCAAACAACACAAAAAGCTTCGTCAAATGCAAGCGGTAATATTGCATTTGATGCACAGAATATTGCTATTGCATACTACCAATCTCGTGGTGCAGTCATGATGATTGGCGGTTCTGTTGCTCAACAAAATTTAGTTGAAGAATTCATTAAAGCAAACGATATAAAACAACGTCAGGCATATCTGGAACTGTCAATTGTTGAACTTAATGAGGACGGAAGTAAAGAATTCCAAAACAATTGGAGTCTTCAGTCACAAAACTGGGGAGTAACTTTTAATAATGGCAGAACAACCGGAGGCAGACCCGCATCACCTACACCAACCTGGTATGATACAACAAGGTATGAATGGGTTGACGGTAAATGGAGTGCTGATGGTAGTACATATACACCATCAAAATTCTATGCAATACCAGGCAAACAGCAGGGATTATATAATGCCGGCCCATATATTTCATGGCAGATGAATTATCTTATTGAGAATAAAAAAGGCAGAGTTCTTGCAAATCCGAAAATTTTAATAACAAACGGACAACAATCTACTATAGATTTAACCGAAGATTATGTTGAAAAAGTAACTTCTGAGTTCTTGTCTTCTACTTCTACCGGAGCAGGAGCTTCAGGTTCTGTTCAAAAAACATACACAATAGGGGATGATAAGGGTATTAAAATATCATTAATACCGTTCATATCTCCCGATGGTTATGTAACAATGAATATTAAACCGGAATATTCTACCGAAGCCGGCAGAGAATATTCAACAAATACAGACGGTACAAAAGATATAGCTGCAACTTTATTAAACAGAAGAAAATTAGATTTAAAAAATGTCAGAATCAAAGACGGTGAAACATTAGTTATAGGCGGCTTAATCAGAGAGAGTGAAGCTAAAACCGTTCAGAAAATCCCTGTCTTAGGAGATTTGCCTCTGGTTGGTGCAGCATTCAGATCTACGAGCACAACCAAAGTTAAAACTGAACTTGTTATAATGATTACACCGAAAATTATTAAAGACGGAGACGATACCGTAGCGGATAGATTGTAATGTCTAATCAACTGGAAAAGTTAAAAAGCAGTATAAAAAAAGAGTACGTTAAACAATTTGAATCAGACCTGATGAAATCATCAGGTTTTATTCCGGTGGATAAAAGACAAAATAATTTTTACGTCATACTCAATAAAGACTATTCCAGAAATAAAGATTCAATATCATCTATAATTCAGGAAAAACTTGGCGAAATCGTACCACAATTTATACCGATAGAATCAAACGATTTTAATGAGATATTTCAAAATATAGGTTTAGACTCAAAAACCAACAATAATAATGCAGAAACAACCTCGGAAACGACTGTACCATCTTCGGTTACGAACAGAGAGTTATCTGCTGAGGATATGCTTGTCGGAATCGGCTGGCTGACAGAACAGCAACTCACTGATGCCAGGCGTTTAAGTACAGAACACGGCATTCCGTTAGACGGTATTTTTTATGAAAAACAGATATTGACTCCGGACAAAATTGCATCTTATCTGCAAAAAAAATTCGGATACAAAGTAATTTCAAAAGCTGACATCAAAGTTAACGAAAAAATATTAAAATTACTGCCTGATGATTTTGTTGAAAAAAAGAAAACCATTATTCTTTCTCTTGAAGACGGAAATAAACTCGGCGTTGCAATGCTCAACCCGAACGACAAAAACACAATCAAAGAAATATCTCTGTCAACGGGACGCAGTGTTAACGTATATACAGCACCGTATTACGTTTATGAATTATATTTAAAAGAATATTTCATCAAAAAGAAATCCGAACAATCCGCAAAAGAAACAGAGCGTATCATTCAAAGCATTGAAGAAGAAACAGCTGAATTTGCAGACGAAGACCAATTGTGGGCACAGGTAGAAAAAGAACTCCAAGACGCAAGTGGTAATGTTGCAAAATTTGTATATAAGATTATTACGGATTCAATTGATGCTAAAGCTTCGGATATTCACATTGAACCGCGTATCGGATATTACGTTGTAAG
>ONVC01000027.1:30223-35549 GCA_900321205.1 uncultured Acinetobacter sp.
TTAGATTTTGAAAAAAGTTCTTGATATTCCGGGAAGTATTGAACAAGCGGTTATAACACGTTTCAAGGTCCTTGCAAGAATGAATATTGCTGAACACAGACGTCCGCAGGATGGTACTTTTTCGATAAAATATAACGAAAGAATGTATGATTTCCGTATTAACACTTTACCTGTTTCCGGAAAAGAAAAGGTTGTAATCCGTATCCTTGCACCTGCTGTAAGTTTAAAAACCGCCGGCGAAAAAATGATTATACAGGGTGCCTCGGAAGAAGACATACAAAAAATCCATGATATGGTACAATGTCCAAACGGTATCATTTTAACCTCAGGTCCGACAGGTTCGGGTAAAACAACAACACTTTATACAATACTTAAAGCACTTAACAAAGAAGATGTTAACATTACAACGATTGAAGATCCTGTCGAAATTAAGCTGGAAGGTATAAATCAGTCACAGGTAAACACAAAGGCTGATATTACATTTGCATCTTGTATGAGAGCTATTTTAAGACAAGACCCTGACATCATCCTTGTCGGTGAAATCCGTGACTTTGAAACATTAGAAACAGCAATATCTGCAGCTTTGACCGGTCACCTTGTATTAAGTACCGTTCACACAAACTCAGCCGCTGCCACAATTACCCGTTTAATCGAAATGGGTGCAAAAGATTATTTGGTTTCTTCAACCTTAACGGGCGTTATCGCTCAAAGACTTGTAAGAAAATTATGCGACCACTGTAAAGAAGCATACTTCCCGTCAGAAGAAGAAGCTAAACATATTTCAAACAATCCGGAAACACAAAAAGAATTAATGCAGACAAAACTTTACAGAAAAAAAGGGTGTAAGGATTGCGGATATCTCGGTTACACAGGACGTATCGGTATATATGAAATTATGCCAATAACAAGAGAAATTAAGCGTCTGATTGCACAAGGCGCTCACGATATTGAAATAGAAGAAACTGCTGTTGCAGCAGGAATGAAAACTCTTAAAGCATCTTGTCTGAACCACATTATTGCCGGGAATACAACAACAAGCGAGTTTATAAGAGTTTTAGGTTATGCAAACGAATAAAACGAAGGATACAGATAGATATGCCAAAATATAGTTATCAAGCATTAAAAGCAGGAAAAGAAATCATCAAAGGTGAAGTTACGGCATCAAACTTAAAAGATGCCAGAGATGTCATCAGAAAAATGGGATTAGTTCCGACACAAATCTCAGAATATGTTGATACGAAATCAAAAAAAGGACAGACTGTTGCGTCTTTATCACTAGCGGAAAAGATTGACTTTATATCAACACTGCAAATCCTGTTATCATCAGGTATCCCTGCCGTTGAATCACTTATGTTTATGGAGCAGGAAGCTGCAAAAAGGAAAATCCGTGACTTGTCACGAATATTGAAAACACAGATTATGGCAGGTTCTACTTTTGCTGATACTCTTGCAAGATATCCGAGTACATTCGGTTATATATTTATCGGTTTGGTAAAAGCCGGTGAAGAAGCCGGTGAACTTGAAAAAACACTCGGCCGTATCAAAGATTTGCTTACAAAACAACAAAATACAAAAAGTAAAGTTATCGGAACTCTTATGTATCCGATATTCGTCATAATCCTTGCCTGCGTAATTTCTCTTGTAATGCTTATGTTTGTATTCCCTGCATTTAAAGAGATGTTTGCTCAACAGGAAAAGGCATTACCGTGGATTACTCAAATGATGATTAATGCAGGTGACTTCCTGAAAGCGTACTGGTTCACCATACCTATATTTATAATCACTCTTGTTGCAGGTTGTTATTTCTCATATAACTGGAAACCAACAAGAGAAGTGATTGATAAAACAATGCTGAAAATTCCTTTATTTAATAATTTGGTTATGTACGCAAACTATTCAAACTTCTTCTCTGTATTCAGCGTTTCCTACGATGCCGGTATTCCTATCGTAGACTGCCTGCAGTTGGGAGTTATTACTCTTACAAACACCATCTTGAATCAGAAGGTCTCAAATGCAATAACCAAAATTTCACAAGGTTTACAGGTTTCGCAGGCATTAAAAGCAACCAAAGTAATGCCTAAAATGCTGTTATTTATGATTGCAACAGGTGAACAATCAGGTCGTTTGGGAGAGATGCTGGAAAAAGCCGTTAACTTTCTGGACAAAACTCTTGACGGTATTATTGATACGGTTACAAAGATGATTGAACCGATAATGCTTCTGGTAATAGGTTCTATCGTTTTGGTTATGGCATTGGCTCTATACCTGCCATTGTTCCAGTCTTATCAGCAATAATAATCAAAAAGGATAAATATGAGCGAAAATGAATCATCTATTCTGTCAGACACAGTCTGGAAAGAAAAAGTTTATATAGAAACAGCTGAGTTTAAAATAACAGGTTTTGTATATATGCCGAAAATCGGCAAAAAAACAAGACTCTTAACAGAGATACTAAATGGTAATAAAAATTTTATAGCTGTCAAGGAATGCAACCTTGAACATAAACTTTTGCCTCAGAAAGAAATTGAATTCCACGACTTTTTGCAGGTAAACATTTCGACAATACTATTAATGAGACCTCTCGAAAATGACTAAAACATATGTTATAACAGGAGCCGCTTCCGGTATCGGACGAGCTCTGTTGCTGAAACTTGCTGAAAACAACATTATTTTTGCAGGATACAGAAATAAATCACATGAAGAAGATTTGAAAAAAATATCTCCGAATATTTATCCGTTCTATGTCGATTACGCCGCACCTGATACTATAAAAAAAGCATATGAGTACATTCTTTCTAAATGCACAAAAGTCGATACGCTTATTAATATTGCTGGCTGTGTTGTAGCAGGACCGGTTGAGGACCTGAACATTGATGAAATCAGACGTCAATTTAACGTCAATGTATTTGGGCATATTGAACTTACACAAGGTCTGATGCCGATATTAGAAGGCAGCAAAATCATTAATGTAAGCTCCATGGCAAGCTTTGGAATATTCCCGTTCATATCACCATACTGCGCTTCTAAAAGGGCTTTGGATATGTTTTTTAACTCTCTTTTAATTGAAAACAAAAAGAATATTAAAGTCGTCTCAATAAAACCGGGTGTTATAGCAACTCCGCTCTGGGGAAAATCAATTGACGAAAATTCCAAGTATTTTGATAATTACGGCGATTATTCGGCAGAAATGAAATACGTAATTGCCAACGCACAAAAAAATGAAAAAACAGGGCTTCCCCCCGAAAAAGTTGTCAATGTTATTCTGAAAGCAGACAGGGAAAAAAGCCCAAAACTTTCTTACACAGTAGGAAAAGATGCTTTTATAGCAAGTCTTTTATCAAAACTTCCGCAAAGTGTAATTAATAAGATTGTAAAGTTTGGGATAAAAATGAAGGTTAAGAATGTTAAATAAGCATTATTCTGCCAATATAAATGTTAATATTACAAACTCGCATTATTAATGGTAAGCAATCAAAACGGTAAACCTTCACCCTCCGCTCGCTCGCGCGTTCTTGGATTATTGGCAGTTCAACCGTTTACATTCGTTTTATTTTGCATGTGCAAAATAGTCACTCATTACAACGGTTTCACCGGGACGAGTTTCGCTCACGCTCACTCTTGCCAAAATCCGCTGTCTTGCTCGCTCGCGTTGAACGGGTCTTCTGTTTTGCCTTTTTGCCTTGCCTACACAAGCCAAACGGCAAACCTTCGCCCTCCGCTCGCTCGCGCAAAAAAAAGACCTTGTGTATTATACCAAGGCCTGTCCGTTTAAATAAGAAGAGAGAGCTTTATGTTTTTTCTAAAAAGAGTCAATAAAAAATTTTGCTATTTACAAGCAAAATTCTTTACAAAAATTAACATTTTGGTATAAGTTTTTTAAATATCCTGAGGCGAAGTTAAAAATCCCTGTTTGAAAGGCACTTCTTTATTTACGAATCCTGTTCTGACAATATTTCTGCCAAATTTCTGTTCCAGTTTGTCAAGACTTTTTCCGAGTTTTTCTTTCAGTTCAATTTTGTTATTATCCGTAAATAAAAGTAATTGCTCCTCTGATGTTCTGTTAAAATTTTCAAACACAACACCCACGCTCCTGTACAAAACATTCGGGACATAAAGGTTTTCCAGAATTTCAAATGCTGTCTTAGAGATGTCAAACTCAAAATTTAGCGGAACATCGAGCTCCCTTTTTTCATAATACGTTTTAAAATCTTTTGTCTTGACAAAAACGCCCACAATACTGCATTTACAATCTATTTTTCTGAGCCTTTTGCAACAGGAATGAATATGTATTGACAACTCATTTTTCAAAAAATTCAAATCAGATGAAAACTCCAAAAATGATTTTGAATCACTTACGGATTTCGGGAATTCTATCTCATTTGATATCGTTGAAATCATTGTACCCAGGAGTTCTGCCTTTGTCACAAGTCCGTTTTTCCCGAATCTTTTCTGAATCCAGGCATCATCTTTCCGGGTAAAATCATATGCCGTTTTTATACCGTATCCTCTTAGTTTTATACCCAGCTTTCTTCCGATACCCCAAACCTCATCTATCTCAGTGTTTTTAAGCAGATTTATCTTTGTTTGTTTTCCTGCAAGAGCCACTCTGGTCTTCGAGTTCTTTGCCTTATCAGATGCAAGTTTTGCCAGAGTCTTAGAGGTGCTTACACCGATAGTAACAGGAATGTTTACGCTGTCCCAAACCTGTTTTTGAAGTTCGGCACCAAGTTGATAATAATTTTTACCATATAATTTTGTTAATCCTGTAAAATCCACAAAGGCCTCATCTATTGAATAAACCTGAACATTAGGGCTAAAATCTTTTAAAATTGCCATAACCATTTGCGAGATTTTTGTATATGCATAATGGTTCGCAGGGATATAAATACATTTCGGGTATTTTTCAACAGCCTGAAACAGCGGAATACCCATCGGTACCCCGAGCTGTTTTGCTTCACGGGAACGTGCAATTACACACCCTCTTTCGCCGGAAACAACACTTACGGGAAGTCCGCTCAGCTCAGGATTCAGTTTTCTTTCGCATGATACGAAAAAACTGTCACAGTCAACAAGTGCTATGTACTTTTGGTTTGCCACTATGCGTTTTTCTCCCCCCTCTCCTTTTGAGGAGAAGGCAGGGGTGAGGTGTTATCAGTCAAATGTTTCCTCTACCCGTTTTTCTTTCCAGTTATAGATCTTCTTTTTAGGCAAAATTTCCATATAAAGACCTTCATGATACCTTGCGGCATAATTTTTTTGGTACGCAATAGCTTCGTTTATATCGGCAGAACTGAATTTTTCTTCCTTCTTGCCGCCTTTAATACGA
>ONVC01000009.1 GCA_900321205.1 uncultured Acinetobacter sp.
TATTTAAAAGCTCTTCAAAATGGTTTTTAGCAATCGTTCCCCAACGGTTATCAACTTCCTTAACACCGTTTCTGCTTGTATTTTCTTTGTTTTTATTTTTATTTTTAATGCTGTTCCATTCTGCTTTCCAGTCAAATTTCCATTGTTTTAAATCAAGTTCTTTAAGATTTTTTGCCGCATCCTGCAGGTGTCCCATCTCGTGATATATGGTTTTTAATGGGTTAAATAAATCCACTTTACTTTCAAGATAAACATCCTGTTTTTTCAGTTTTTCCAGAATACTTATCAAAAATTCTTTTTGTTTTTTATAATCTTTTTTCTCCAAATCATCAAAATCAAATTTAACTTTTTCTTTTTCCAAATATTCTTTTTCTGATTTTTCAATAGCTTTTAGCGTGTCAATGGGGTTTCGGAACAAGCGTCTGGCATTATCTTTTCCGTAACTAAGGCTGTAAAATAAATTACGTTTTTCTTCAACAGACAAAGATGCAGCATCTTTATAATACTTATCAATCAGTTTTATCAAGTCTTTTCCCGGAATAGCATAAATAAATTTATCCCATACAGGAACATGATTAATTGTTTTTAAGTCCTCAGAAAAAGAAAACAGTGCCTTTTTATCAGCAAACAATTGTTTTTCCAGTCTTTCATCAAGATAATTTATGTCAAAAAAATGTTTGTTGATATACATATTACCAAACTCACTGCTGTTAATATCAATTTCCACGGCGGCTAAATATTCATTCTTTTTATCAGGTGCTTTAAAACGCAGTGCGTAAGGCATAAAAACCTTTCCCTTGTTTGCATTTGAAACATCGACAAGTCCTTTATTTGCATAATTTATTGCATCAAGCGTGATATCTGTATCAATTTCTTTTATCCCCAAAACTTCTTTTGCAAATTTGATACCGTCTTCAACAGTTTTAGCTTCGGTAAAATCAATTTTTTCCTTTAAATTACGAATGACAAGTTTTTCGTCATACAGTTTTTTTATTCGGTTGCCCTGGTGTTTAATAAAGAAAACACTCATAGCTGTTAGTGCCGCCAAACAGCCTCCGCATGATATTAAACTGTTCTTAATTGTTTTGTCGAGTACCTTATCTTTCTTTTCTGAAAGTTCAACTGAGTCATTCGGGTACGGATTTGTTTTAGGCTGAGTGTTAATTTTATTATCAGCACTTGCAGTATTTGTTTGATTTAGTTTTACTGCTTCTATCGGCATAGTTATCCCTATATTTTCTTACTTATATTTATAAAGTTCTCTAAAACAAAAAAATTGCCTGAATTCCAGACAATTTTTTGTTTTGTTACATTTTATAACGCCGTTTCAGGCACTTTCTTTTGATTTATTGTTAGGGAGCTGAATGAGTTCGGCATCGTGCTCGCTTTTTTCTTCTGCGTTTTCTTTTTCATCTTCTGCTTCAACCATTTCTTTTGTTATGGTGAACTTTTTGATGTCATGTTTTGAAGGAATGTCATACATAACATCAAGCATAAGCTCTTCAACAATTGAACGCAATGCTCTTGCACCGGTTTTGCGTTTGATAGCTTTTTTTGCAATCAAATCAACTGCTTCCGGTTCAAAGTCAAGCTCAACATCATCCATTTCCAGGAGCTTTTTATACTGTTTAAGAACTGCATTCTTAGGCTCTGTAAGAATCATTTTTAATGTTTCTTCATCTAACGCATCAAGAACTGCAAATACAGGAACACGACCGATAAACTCAGGAATCAGACCGAATTTTAAAAGGTCTTCAGGTTGAAGTTTCTTCAGTAGTTTAGAAGAAGCCTGTTCTTTTTCAGCCTGGGTTTGTGCAACATTGCCGAATCCTATTGAGTTACCGTCTTTAACACGGTGTTCAATAATCTTATCAAGGTCAACAAAAGCACCGCCTACAATAAACAGAATGTTCTTTGTATCAATCTGTATAACTTCCTGCTGAGGATGTTTTCTTCCGCCTTGTGGTGGAACATTTGATATCGTACCTTCAATAAGTTTCAGTAAAGCCTGCTGAACACCTTCACCTGATACGTCACGAGTGATTGATGTATTTTCTGATTTTCTTGCTATCTTATCAATTTCATCAATATAGATAATGCCTTTTTCAGCTTTTTTAGCATCAAAATCAGCATTTTGATACAGTCTGAGAAGGATGTTTTCAACGTCATCACCGACATAACCGGCTTCTGTAAGCGTTGTTGCATCTGCAACCGCGAACGGTACATCAAGCAATTTTGCTAAGGTTTGGGCAAGTAATGTTTTACCGGAACCTGTCGGACCTACAAGAAGGATATTTGATTTTTGGATTTCAACATCTTCTTTATCGCTGTTCATATTGTGCTTAAGGCGTTTGTAATGATTATAAACAGCAACCGATAAAACCTTCTTTGCATCTTCCTGACCTACGATATGCTGGTCAAGATATGCTTTAATCTCATGTGGTTTCGGGATAGGTTTATCTTCTATATCGTCTTTTTTCTTGTCTTTTTCTTTACCGTCTTGTTCTTTATCTTTGTCTTTTTGTTCAAAGAACTCTTCGTCAAGAATTTCATTACAAAGCTCGACACATTCATCGCAGATATATACATCAGGTCCTGCAATAAGCTTTTTAACCTGATCTTGCGTTTTTCCGCAGAATGAACATTTTAATCTTTCGTTTGCCGGCATAGTGCCTCCTCTTTTGGGGTAAATATCAAATTCACCCACTCACCCTATCCCTCTCCCGTTGGGCGAGGGTATTAAATTTTATTCCTTAGTAATTACTTTATCAATCATACCATACTCAAGAGCTTCTTGAGGTGTCATGATATAATCACGGTCAGTATCTTTTTCAATTTTCTTGATAGATTGACCTGTATTTGAAGCCATAATTTCATTCAAAGTCTTTTTGATTCTCAAGATTTCCTGAGCCTGGATTTCAATATCGGTTGCCTGACCCTGGGCACCGCCTAATGGCTGGTGAATAAGAACTCTTGAATGAGGAAGAGCCATTCTTTTACCTTTTGTACCTGAACAAAGTAAGAATGCACCCATTGATGCAGCCTGACCTAAACATATTGTCTGAACATCAGCTCTGATGTGCTGCATAGTATCATAAATAGCCAAGCCTGCTGTTACGCTTCCACCGGGAGAGTTGATATAAAGCATAATATCTTTTTCCGGATTTTCGCTATCTAATAACAACATCTGTGCAACGATTAAGTTTGCAACCATATCATCAATAGCGGTTCCCAAGAATATAATTCTTTCTCTTAACAGTCTTGAAAAAATATCAAAAGCTCTTTCGCCTCTTGAAGACTGTTCAATGACTGTCGGTACATAACTTGCAAAGCTCATTTTATAATTCCTTTCTCTTATTTATCTCAAACCATATAGCTATATTATACCTTAATCGGTTTATTTAACAAATAATTAATTTGTATGAGATTTGATGTCTTTTTGTATTTATTGTTTTCAGGGACACTTACATTATAACATAAAGGGGCAAAGGGGTAAATATCTCTTGGGGTATATAACAAAAGATGGCGACAATATAAAAGTCACCATCTTTCCTGTTTATTTTTTATTTGTCCGTTACGCCTCATTGAACATGTCTTTTCCGACTGAACAAAGCGGACAAGCCCAGTCATCCGGCAACGCTTCAAATGCTGTACCAGCTGCGATACCGTTATCAGGGTCGCCTACTGCCGGATCATAAACATAACCACAAACTGAACATACGTACTTTTGCATAATTTTTCTCCTTTTCTGATTTTTCCCTCGCCCTACGGGAGAGGGTCAGGGTGAGGGGACAACCCTTACACTACCCCTGCTTGATTTTAATTTCCTATACTACTAACCATTTTATCTGCCAAATTGTCAAGTTCTGCCAGCTGTTCTTCTTTTAAAGCAGACTTGATGCAAATTGATTCGTCAATAATTTCCGTTCCTTTAAGATTTTCTAAGATTGTTTTCATAGCGTTTCCGCAAGTCGGTGCCCAAGAACCATTCTGAATTAGAACAACTTTACGGTTTTGAAGGTTGTGTGCGGAGATGTTATGTAACAGATGCTCCATTGTTTCAAAAATACCATTGTTATACGTAGTTGTTGCAAAAACAATATGAGAATACTTAAAAGCATCAGATAAAACATAAGAAGAGTGTGTATGAGATACGTCATACATTTTTATTCCCTTAACCCCTCTGTCTGCAAGTTTACCTGCCAGGATGTTTGCTGCATTTTCGGTTCCTCCGTAAACGGAAGAATAAGCTATAAGAACGGATTTTTCCTCGGCTTCGTAACGAGACCACTTGTCGTATTTTTCAACAAATTTTGAAATATTATCTTTTATAATCAAGCCATGAAGAGGATAAATTGTTTGGATATCAAGTGCAGAAGCTTTTTTTAACAGCATTTGCACCTGAGGTCCGTATTTGCCCACGATATTTGTATAATATCTTCTTGCTTCGTCAATGTAATCTTTTTCAAAATCAACTTCTGTATCAAAAAGGTTTCCGTTAATGGCGCCAAAAGAACCGAATGCATCCGCCGAATAAAGAGCTTTGTCGGTTTTGTCGTATGATACCATAACTTCCGGCCAGTGAACCATTGGAGCCGTGGTAAATATGAATTCATGTTTACCGGTGTTCAAAGTATCGCCTTCTTTTACAATCATTACTTTTGAATCTATATCAAAATCAAAGAATTGTTTAATCAGCGCAACGGATTTTGCTGTTGTTACTATTTTAACCTCCGGGTAAACAGAAATTACATCTTCGAGGAGTGCGCAATGGTCAGGCTCCATGTGGTGAACGAATAAATAGTCCAAATTTCTTCCGTCAAGAGCAGCTTCAAGATTTTGGAAAAACTGTCCTGAACAAGACTTATCAACCGTATCCATCAAAACGGTTTTTTCATCAAGTATCAAATATGAGTTATATGAAACTCCGTTCGGTATCGGATAAGCACTTTCAAATAAAGCCAGTCTTCTGTCAGAACAGCCTATATATAATACATCTTCACTGATTTTTCTTATATCGTACATTTTATACTCCTTTCCCCTTTTATATTTATCACTACGTTTCTATATATCCGATATAAGTCAGGTTGCGGAAATTTCCGTCAATATCCAGACCATATCCAACAAGGTATTTATCGTCAACTTCAAAGCAATAATAATCTGCTTCTATGTTTGCGACACGTTTACATTTTTTATCCAGCAAAGCGCAAAATTTTAAGTCTTTGAACTTAAAGTTATGCCTTAAAAAGTCCATAAGGAATTTTGCCGTGTGTCCTGTGTCAATTATATCTTCAATTACTAATACGTTTTTGTCATTAAGATCAGGGAGTTTTATATCAACTGCGTTAACTTTTCCGCTTGAAGTTGTTCCCGAACCGTAACTGGACAGTCTTATAAACTCCATCTTTACCGGCATGGTTAAGTGTTTTGCCAGGTCAACCATAAACATTACGGAGCCTTTTAATACACAAACGAGATAAACTTCTTCATCTTTATATTTTTCATTAAGTTTATCAGCTAGTTTTTTAATCCCTGCCTGAATTTTATCTTCGTTTAATAAAGGTTTAATATCGCTTTTTTTAATCATATAATATAATTTACCCCTCAGTTCCTATTCTTCAACTTCAACTTCTATTACGTGTGACGGTCTTATTTTAACACTTATTTTGTCGCTCAATCCGACACCCGTTACCCACAGAACTTCTTTATCGTTGCAAAGAAGCGGAATGTCATCCCTGCGGTGTTTTGACACGCCTTTTCCGTTCATATATTTTTTTAGTTTCATTGAACCTTTCATTCCGAAAGGAGTGATTATATCTCCGTCTTTTCTTGTTCTGAGTGTTAAAGGAAAACCTGTGTCAGACAAATCCACATAAGCAAATTTTGCGGTTGAATCCGGGAAAATAAACAGTTTCCCTTCATCATATTTTTTTATCGTGAATACGTTGCTTCCAAACTTATAAACTCCCTCTTTTTTTATAGTGAGAGGTGTAAGTTTGTCCGACAAAACCTGTTTTTTATGTGGAATTGTTTCTATAATTTTATTATCTGTATAAAGCCAGGAAGACGAAGTAAGCGAAAGAGTTGAACCGTTTCTTTTATCAATATTAGCTTCAATAAAATCAAAAACTTCGTTAACTTTTTTAGAATCGTAATCCAGACCGAGAAGCTGGATATATTCGTACACAATTCTTTTCTTTATAGGTTTTGAAAGTTTTTTGTATTCGTCAACCTTAATTTTGTCAATGTCTAGTACTCTAGGTCTTATAGTTGAAAGATATTCCTCAATAATTAAATTATCGCTTGTTGCGTTTTCTGCAAGGATATTCAGGGCATCTTTTACTTCCGGGTTTACTTTTTCAAGTGATGGTATAACCGACAGTCTTAAAAAATTCCTCTGATAAGCTGTGTTATTATTAGAAGAATCTTCGTTAGGCATTAGATTATGTTTGAGGCAATAATCCAAAATCTCACTCCTGTACGTTTTAAGAAGCGGTCTGTAAAAATATTTTCTTTTTTCTGATATTCCTCTTAAACCTATTATTCCGGTTCCTTTTATTATCCTGTATAAAACGGTTTCGGCGTTATCGTCTTTGTTATGAGCGGTGAAAACCGCATCTGCGTCGTATTCTTCGTAAGCTTCTTCAAAAAACTCATATCTTGCAATTCTTGCATCATTTTCGGTTTTTCTCAAAGTTGGAGGTGCTGTTTTTGTGTAAAATTCAATCCCTCTTGATGCCGCAAAAATTCTGCAAACTTCCTGCTCTTTTAAAGATTCTTCGCCTCTCCAGTTATGATTAAAATGGGCGGCAACTATATCCATATCAAAAAAATCAGGTAAATCTTTTATTTGGGATAAAATATCCAAAAGGCACATAGAATCGAAACCGCCGGAAAATCCTACGATAATTGTTTTATCCTGTAAATTGTATTCTTTTAAAAATTCGACGATTCTATTTATCATTTTTTATTCCGTGTCTGATTTCAACCGCATCAACCCCTAGCTGATCAAGTGCTTTTACCGCAAGTGATGTTGGTTCATCTAAAATGGCGAGCAGCAAATCGGATGCTTCTATTTTTTGTTTGTTTGATTTTTTTGCAGACAGCCATGCTCTTTCAAGAACTCTTTTTGCACGGGAAGTGAAGGTTATTTCTTTATCAAAATACTCATCACCATATCCGACAAGGTTTTCCACAACGATTCTTGCATCTTTCATTGTTATTTCAAGTTCGTTAAGCACTTCAAAAGCGAGGCTTGTTCCTTCTGCCAGTATTCCGAGCAAAAACATCTCCGTACCGACAACATTTCTGCCTATTCTTCTTGCTTCTTCTTTTGCAAGTTTCATTATAGAAAGTGTTTCCGGCATTTGTTTCTCTATCGGTTTTAAAATTTCTTCAGAAAGTTTGTCATCATTTACACCGAGAGATTTAAATACGTCATAGGCTAAACCTCTTTTGTTTTTTAATACGCTTAAAACGATATGTTCAGGAGTAATAACAGAGGAACCGAGTTCTTTTGCGGTCTGTAAGGCTGTATTCATTAAAGCAAACGCATTAGGAGTAAATATGTATTTTTTACCCTCGTACTCTGCCTGACGTGATTGCTGTTCCGCAAGTTTTGACTCAAAGCTTTCGCTGTTAATTCCAAATTTATTGACGGTGCCGATTAACTCCGAATCCGAACTCTCCAGTATTGATGCTATTATTTGTTCTGTGCCTAAGATTTCGTATCCTTTTGCGGAAAGTTTAGAGACTGCCTTATCAAAAATTACTGAAAGAGTTTCGTCTTCGTATATTGATTCAAAGCTGTTTTTTTCGGTTATATCTTCTGCCTCGGGGTGTTCAAGACGTTTAATTTTCTTTTGGACCAGTTTTGTCAAAATGTCTTTTGCAGAATAAATATCAAAATTAAATTTGTTCAATATTTCCTGAATGTTGGAGTTCTTATCGGTTATTACGGATAAAAACAGGTGTTCAAAAAGGATATTGTTATTTCCTGATTTGCTTGCCAAATCGAGAGTATGCTTAAGAATCTCTTTACTTTCGTGACTGAAAGTGATATTTTCATATCTCTTATTGCTTGTTTTTACGTGTTTGGCAACGTCAGGCTGAAGTTTTTCAGTTGACATTCCATACATTCTGAATAATTTAAGTGAAACGCCGCGTGCTTCATTAACAAGAGCAAGCAATAAATGTTCGGGCGAAACCTCTCTGCACCCCATAACCTGTGCTAATCTCTGACTTTCAGAAACTACATTAACAGCTTTTTCCGTAAACCTTTCAAACAAACTTATTCTTCCTCGTCATCAAAATCTTCGTCATTTACGGACTGTACGTATTCACAAACTCTGTTGAACTCATCTTCGTCATCTATTGTCTGGAAATGAGCATTGTCTTCATCGTCTTCAACGTATTCCATAACAATAACTTCAGTATCTTCGTCTTCTTCGCCGAATGGAATTAACAGGGCATATGTTTTGTTTTCAAAATCTATAACATCATAAATTTCACATTTGATAACGCTGCCGTCTTCCCAGAGAACTTCAACAAATTGTTGTTCTTCTTCATTCATTTCTTCGCTCATAATTTACCGTCCTAAAAATTGTTCAAGTATCACACAGGCACTTTCTATATCCACAAGTCCCTTATTTTTTCTGAAATCTGCTTTTCTCGCACGAAGCCGTTCTTCTGCTTCTTCGGAAGTAAGTCTTTCATCTTCTAATATTATATCAAAACCAACAATTTTTTGTGAAAAATTTATACAATCCTCTCCCTGAAAACCGATAGAGCCATCCATATTTTTGGGAAGTCCTACAACAATTTTTTCCACGTGGTTTTCTTTTGCAATCTTTTGTATCTCTTCTAATGCCTTTTCTTCGGGCTGCCTTTGTATGCAGGAGTGCGGAGTCGCTATAACGTGGAGAAAATCGCTTAACGCCACGCCTATTCGTTTAGTCCCGACATCAAGAGCCATTATTTTATACATGTTCAACCCACCTTGCTTCAATGCTTGAAATAATCAAATCAAGCTGAAGCAGTTTGAATTGTTCATCTTCCCTGTTTTGTTTAGGCTGAAATGCGCTTTTGGTTTTTTGTTTATTTTTGAGAATGTATCTTAAACCAACGTAATATTCATAAATGCTTTTACGTATTATGTTAGTCAGGAACTGATAATTTGTACCAAGCGAATAGAAAATCTGAGCAAGTTCCATATCACCTTTTGTGTATCTCAGATACGCCGCCAGACTGAACGTCACAAGTTTATATGCAAGCTCAGGTGCCGTATAGATTTCGTCAAAATGGTCAGCTATAAATTTATCCGCATCAACGTTAAAATTATTCTTTTTGTATTCGTCAGACAATTTGCTGATAAAAGCTCCGAATGTATCAGAAGTTATTTCATCAAAGAACCAGTTCTGAACATAATCACTCATACATAATTTATCAATCTCTTTTTGGTTAAGCTCTTTCTTTTCAAGATTAATTTCCGGTTTTTTCGGAATAATATCAAGCATAATACTTTGCCAGCAGATATATTCGTAAGGAATGGTTTCTCCGTTTGTGTGAGAACTTTCTTCAGCCTGATTCAGTATGTATTTAATAACTTCCGGTTCGACTTCGTATCTTTCCTGATAGTTATAAAATTTGTCAACGATGCGGTAGAAATCCTTTTCTGTCATGGAATGGAAACCGAATGCATCTAATATACCGTATCTTGGGTTAACGACTATTGCAAGAAATTGAAGTGACTTGTCTTCTCTTTTTCTTGAAAATATGATTGCCATGTTTCCGTGTCCGTCAGGGAAAGAAACATAAGTTTTAAAAGGTCTTGATTCTTTTAAAATATTTGCATAAAACTCATCTGTTTTATCAACTCTTATACCTGACATTTTGAGCTCTGACAGAGCTTTGTTTATTCTGCTGTGCAAACTTTGCGGAGCGTAAGGCTTTGCATTTTCTAACGCATGGTATGCAAGCTGGGATTTTGTTCTGCCTAATATTTCCAAAGCTGTAAAGCCGACTTCTGTCCCCATATAATACAGGAATACAGGTATAAGAATATTTGCAAGGCTGTCGCAGTCATAATCTTCTTCAAGTGATTTTATTAAAACAATCTTGTCATTGTCAGAAAGAGCGTTCAGAAAATCCATAAAATCTATCTGTGCTTCCGGATTCATTATGGCTGATTCTAATAACTGTTTTGTTTCTTCATTTATAAGTTCATTAAACTGTTCAAAGTATCCGCTTATAACATCATAGTCAACCTTATTGCCCAAATCTTTCAGCATGTTAAAAGCAACCATTTTAACGTGGTCATTGTATTCGGGAGCCTTAATGACATTCCAGAGCTCGTCGCTCAGCATATCTTTATCAATAAGCTCTGTCATGAGCCAGCAAATCAGCATAGCTTTCTGCTCCGGGGCAGTTATAAGTTCCCGTATTAAAACATTTAATACGGCTTTTTTGTCTTGTATATTCCGTAAATCCGTAATGAGTGCGGAATCCGGTTTTGAAGCTGTTGATAAAGCCGTAAGTGTGGCTAAAATTTCTGCTTTTATCTGAATCTTATTCATAGAACTCCTTATCTAAACTTATCCTGATTTTAGCTTAAAATTTGACTGATGTAAAGAAGAGTTTAAGACGATATTAAGATTATGCAAAGAAATCTTAATTTTTGAAAAAATTGTTCTATAATAAAATTGCAAATGAGAAATAATAATATATAAGGAGAAAGAAATGTCAACAGTTGCAGAGATTCTTAACAAGTTAGAAACAGCAGATAATACAACAAAAAATCAGATAGAAAACATTCTTGTAGACAAAGGTTCTGATGTTGTTCCCGAACTTGTCAGCCAGCTCCAGACAACAAAAGGTGTAAAAAGAGGCGTTGCTTCAATGGCACTAATCAGAATAGGTGAAGCATCTGTTGAATATCTTAAAAAAGCTGCAAGCTGCAACAAGGATTTTGAATGGGTTGCAAAATACCTTATCTCTGAAATCCAGGGCGTTGCTGCATAAGCTTTAATATATTTGATGAACTAAATACCCTCTTCTCTATACAAGAGGGTATTTTTATGTCTTAATTATTGTATGGAAAACAAAGTTAAAGTAACTTTATATACAGACGGAGCTTGCAGCGGTAATCCGGGACCCGGTGGATATGGCGCAATTCTAGTTTATGTTGATTCGACAGGAACAAAACACGAAAAAGAATTTTCAGCCGGATATAAGCATGTTACCAATAATCAAATGGAGCTGCTCGCAGTCATTGTCGGATTTGAAGCCTTGAAGAAACCTGCTGACGTTACTGTCGTTTCTGACAGCAAATACGTCTGTGATGCATTTAACCAAAAATGGATAGACGGCTGGGTGAAAAAGAACTGGAAAAATGTCAAAAATATTGAACTTTGGAAAAGATTACTGGCTGCAATGCAGCCCCACGACTATACATTTGAATGGGTAAAAGGACATGCAGGTCATCCGTATAATGAAAGATGTGACAGGCTCGGAGTAGAGGCATATAAACAGAGTGATTTGTTGGAAAAAATCTGATTTTTTATCTTAATTATGTTATAATACCAGGAGATAAATATAGGGATAAATATAAGGAGGGAAGTGTATGAAAAAATTATTGGCAGTTACATTAATGTCAGCTCTTATTTTTGGAGCAGTATCAGTTAATGCAGCAGACGATTTAACCCCAAAGGAACAAATTATAAAACAAATTATTAAAAAGAATTATAACTATGATGCAACAGGTATTTTAAAAGCTGTCAAAAATGGCGATAAAGATGTAATCAGTTTGTTCATAGCATCCGGATATGACCCGAATACAACTATTCTTAAATTGCCTGCAATTTATTGGGCTATAAAATTAAAGAAATCAGAAATTGTAGACAAACTTCTTGCTGCGGGTGTTGATCCAAACCAGGAAGTTAACGGAAAATCATTACTTGCTCTGGCTATATCAAATCAGGACTTAGCAACTGTAAAGGTTCTGTTAAAACATGGCGCAAATGTTAATGATATGTCTGCAGGCAAAAGCCTTTTGGCTCTGGCTTTATCAAAAAAAAGCACGGAAATTTCAACTCTCTTAGTTAAATCCGGTGCAAAGGTTGATGAAGCAGCTATGGAAAGAACCCTGAAACTTAATGACAGTGTTCTTAAAGACTTGATTATTACCAATTACAAGAAACAATAAAAAGGATTAAAAAATGAGTGATTGTATATTTTGTAAGATTATAAAAGGTGATTTTAATACAGAGTTCGTTTACGAAAATGAATACGCTGTTGTTTTCAAAGATATAAACCCAAAAGCTGACATTCATCTTCTTGTTGTCCCGAGAATCCATGTTGAATCTTTAAACGAACTTGATGACGAAGCTCTGTTGGGTAAATTAATGATGACAGTTAAAGAAACAACAAAGAAACTCGGTATTAAATCTTACCGTACGGTTATAAATACGGGGAAAGAAGCAGGACAGGAAGTTTTTCACCTGCACATACATATACTTAGTGGGAATATGTAATAATCTTTTCCCTCGCCCCTTGAGGGAGAGGGTTAGGGTGAGGGGTAAAAGAAAGGATATAAAATGACACAAACAGTAGTTTTACAAGGCGTAGATAAAGAACAAAATATTTATAAAGAAATAACTCCGGGCGGATACGGAATTGCAATAAAAACAAAGGATATACTTTTTTCCGAACAGTCAAAGTTCCAGAAAGTAGAAATTTTTGATACGGATTCAACATTGGGAAGAGTGTTAACTCTTGATGAGCTTATGATGACAACGGAAGGTGATGAGTTTCATTATCACGAAATGATAGCTCATATTCCTATGATGCAGCATCCTTGTCCGAAAACAGTTCTCGTAATCGGCGGCGGTGACGGCGGAACGGTAAGAGAAGTTCTTAAACATGACACCGTTGAAAAAGTTGTTCTCTGTGAAATTGACGGTATGGTTATTGAAGCATGCAAAAAATACTTACCGACTATCTCTTGTGAGCTTGATAATCCTAAGTGCGAAATTCTTGTTGAAGATGCCATTGAATATATTAAAGACAAAGAGAATATGTTTGATATCATTTTAATCGATTCTACTGACCCGATGGGACCCGGTGAAGGCTTGTTCACGGATGAGTTTTATAACAATGTAAAACGCTCTATGAAAAAAGGCGGAATTATGGTTGCACAGTCTGAATCACCTTTTACAAACAAGGAAGAAATTAAGAAAATGTACACACAACTAAAACGTGTGTTCCCGATTGTTTCAACTTATACTTCAAACATTCCTACTTATCCCGGCGGATATTGGGCTTGGGCGTTCTGTTCGGAAGAAGTTAAACCGCTTTCATATTATGATGAAAGACGCGGTGAAGCAATTACAAAAACCTGCAAAATATATAACAAAGAGTATCATAACGCCAGGTTTGCTCTGCCGAATTACTTAAAAGAACTTTTATAGTAAAAATAAAAATTTATAAAAACAGGTTCATTATTGAACCTGTTTTTTTATTGCCCTGAAATAAAGAAAAGTTGCTAGGTTTTTGGCTTAGCAACATTAAATAAACACGAGGATATTAAGAGAGAGTATAAAAAGTCTGTTTTACAAAGGTTTTGACTTATCCGCCTTGTCCTTTGATTATTTTTTATTTTTACCATCTTTCTTTGGGGTTTCTATCTTTTGTATTTACCCCTGTCTTACATCTATATAAAGTATTTTTTTGTTGAGAAATTGCCTTTTTGAGGTAAATATTTTTTTATTTGTAACAGAACTTAAAACTGTATAGAATAGACATGCATGGCGTATATACTAATTATTTATTTTTTGTTCTGCCAAATAATCGTTTCCAGAAAGATACTGTTTTTTCAGGTTCAACATTCTCAAAATCAGGGGCATCCAAACCCAGTCTTTCCCAGATAGGAAGTCCTTCTTCTATTGCACCTACCGGTTTTCCTTTGGTTTCTACTGCATCTGTCAGGTATTTAAGATCAAAATCTTTTGCCTTGCCGTTTTGTAAATCTATTGCATAGCTGGTTCT
The DNA here is from genome assembly GCA_900321205.1 of uncultured Acinetobacter sp. Classification (GTDB taxonomy): domain Bacteria; phylum Cyanobacteriota; class Vampirovibrionia; order Gastranaerophilales; family Gastranaerophilaceae; genus CAG-196. Next base: position 14,044 of record ONVC01000009.1, read on the forward strand.
TGCTTTTTTCGCAATATCTTCAATGTCTCTGTGGGCATATTTTTTGTTTCTGAGTTCTTTTGCAAAATTTTCCAGTTTGCTTTTGTTGTTTTCAAAGAATTTTCCGTTTTTAATATCTTCACTCTTTTTCATGTGGAATTTTAAAGATGCAATTATTTCTTTTTCGTCAGGTAAATCTATTTTTAAAATATTACCAAACCTGCTCAAAGAAGCTTTGTCCAAATTTCCTGAATCAGGGTTAACGTTTGTTGTACCGACAATTTTAATATTTTTAAGTTCTTTAATCTGGTCCAGACCGTTAAGGAATGCAGTTCTGTTTTCTGCAAGGTGCAGGTTGTTTGAACCGCATTTTTCTCTCGGTACAAGGAGGGCATCTATTTCGTTAAATGCAACCAGGAATTTTTTATTAGGATTTTTTCTTGCTTTTTCTGCGAGTCGTTTAAATACACCCTGTATCTCAACGGAAGTCTGACCGATAAATGGTGAAGAAACGTCTGCGAACTGTACTTCTGAGTATTCTGCACCGATTTCATTTGCAAGAAGTTTTGCGCTGAAAGTCTTACCGGTACCTGATGGTCCCCACATTATAATACATTGTTCGGGAGAATCAACGCCGGCTTTTTTCATAACTTCGTCGCTCAATCCGGCTGTGTCTTTTATGTTTTGTATAAATTTGCGAACTTTTTCATTAACGCAGTCATCTGTGAGAGCAGGGAAATTGTCTTTTTTGGAAAAATCTTCCCAAACCATTTTAAGATTTTTTGAACCTTCACCTTTGCCTGCTTTTACCATAGCAAAAATCTGAAGTAACAATGAACCGACCAAACCGACAGCGATACCGACACTACTGTAAGCAAGCATTTTATTAAGACGACTTTGCTGCTTTTCTTTCTTTTGTGCCTCTCTGTCCATAGCCAGAAGTTCAAACGAATCATCTCCGTAGTCCATCGGGCGCGGAGGAATATTTTGTTTTTGATTAAACATTGATTGGTTATAGTCTGACTTAAAACTTGTTGGTGATATTGTTAACATAGTTTTTCCTTTTTATTATGCTAATGTCTTTTTAAATGCTTCTATTTCACTCGGCGGCCAGTTAAGCTGGTTTGCTTTGTCTAATACAGCTTCTTTTAAGTTATCAATTGTAATTTGATTTCCGTCTTTATATGATTTAGCAAACTCTAATTTTGTCTTTTTAAATATTGATATCGCATCTCTGAATGATACGTGATGACCGTCTTGCGAGATATAATCACAAAGCTTTTTCAGTGTTTCATTATTAGGGTCAAGTAATTCTTTGCTTACATATTTTTCAGGTAATTGTTTAAAGTTGTCAATAAAGTTTTTAATATGTTGTTCACCTGTTGGAAGCGGAACGAAAACTTTTTTTGCAAATCTGTTCATAATAGCATCATCTAATAAAGTTGTTACAGCTTCTTCTTTGCTTGCTTTGTTTGTTGCTGCCGTAATAATGATATTCGGGGTTTCAAGTACATCATTAAAGGCTGTCTTAAATGCGTTCTGAATTTTTTCCGAGATTTCTGCATTACTTCCGCTTGCTTTTCTTGCAACGGAATCAATTTCATCTAAGAATAATATTATCTTTTTATCAGGATTTGCTTTTGCTTCTTTTACAACATTTTCCATATATTTTAAAACGTTGTTTTCCGAACCGCCCCAATACTTATCATTAAATTTTAAAACATTTGCTTCAAACAATTTTGAACCCGGGAATTTTTCCTGAATATATTTGGTTAATGCATAAATATAAGCATTTTTGCCGCCGCCAGGCTCACCATAGAATAATACACCCGGAATTTGTTCTTCTCCCAGTTCTTTTAGTAAACCTTCTTTTTCTACGAATGTTTTAATATCTTCAACTTCCTTCTGCATTTCTTTACTTAAAGCAAGTTCTTCAAAAGTTTTTTCTTTACTTACATCTTTTGCAATAGCCTGCTGAACTTTTTTACCGAATAAACCGCTTTGGTGTAATGCCAGCCCTGCCATTACCGCAAAGGTTGCAGCTATAAATACGGATATCCCTGTCTGAAGATTTTTATCACGTTTTGCCTGTTTCTTAGCTTTTTCGTAATCGTTTACAAACCTGTCAATTTGTACACTGTTGTCTGTCGGGGTCTGTACACTCTTATCCGCTTTGAAATTAATTACGTTATTGTGCTTAACATTGTTTACTGACAATGGATAAGCACCCAGGCTGCTAATTTCATTCATACACATATTTCCTTTACACACATTAATTCTATCTAACATGTTAAAAACAAATCCTCGTACAGAATTGCTCTTTATGTTACGAAATGTAACAATTTATAAAAATGATGATAAAAACATTAAAGTTTTTGAAAAATTTGCCGATATTCATAATACAAAAGGGACTGATAAAGGAAAGAAAAATGGGTTTATCTATCGATAACATACGATTATTAACTCTTACAAGGCGCAAGGCGGACCTCGAGTATAATATTTCCATCAATGCTATGGAAAAGATGGCTCTTGCACGTGAACAGTCAGATCTTTCCAAAGAATATTACAGCCGGTTACAGGCAAAAAATATTACTTATTATGCAAACGGTCAGTATAACAAGATGGATTACGGGTATTTAATGGGGTACACCTGTAATACACTTAATATGATGTATAATAATTCTTCAATGCTGAAAAAAGATAATTCAATGATATTAACCGATGCCAGCGGTCTCGTAGTTCTCGGAAGCAGTTATGTCAGCACAATGACAAAGGTTCTGGGTTCGGGCTGTATGGATAGCAAAGGCAGAGGCGGTACGTTCTCAACTGATAAAATCCCTGCACTTATAGCGTCAGTTGCAGGTGCTCCTTTAACAGAAGAAAATGTTGAAAAAGTAATGAAAGGCGGAACAGTTGAAGGAAGCTATTCTGCTGATGTTCTAAATACCCTTTCTCTTGAAAGTACAGGCTCATCAACCGTTAATAATTCTAATACAATAACAGATATGTATCAGAAAATTATAGATTTTTATGAACCTATTTTTAAAGCGGCAGCTGCTAACGGTTGGACAACAGAATATAACACCGGTATGGATAATAATGATGATTATGTAAATGACGCTTTGGTTTCAGGTATGTTCCAGCTTGCACAGGTGAACGAGCATGGCGGATATGATCCCGATACATCGTTAACATATTTTCTTTTATCAGGTCTTGTAACTGAAAGGACAGATGCAAGTATCAGAGAAGAAATTACGGCATGGTATAATTCGGAAAAAGAATTGATAAATGAAAAAGAAAGCTGGCTGGATATAGAAATACAGGATTATTCAACAGAGCTTGAAGCTATAAATACAGAAATGGAAGCATTAAAATCACAAATGGAAGATGATATGAAACCGTTTGAATGGTGCACATAACACAAATAAAAAAGCCTGCTGTTCAGCAGGCTTTTTTTATGCTTATAATTTGTTATTGTTTTTGTACAGTACTCTTGATATGCAGTTCTCTCAGTTGCTGAAGAGAAGCTTCGCCGGGAGCATCTGACATCAAACATTTTGCACTTGCGTTTTTCGGGAATGCTATAACGTCACGGATAGATTCTGTTCTGCACAGTAGTGCAACAAGTCTGTCCAAACCGATTGCAAGACCGGCATGCGGAGGAGTACCATATTGAAGAGCGTTAACCATAAATCCGAATTTCTCGGTTGCTTCTTCTTCTGTTAAGCCTAATGCTTTAAAGATTTTCTTTTGAACTTCAGAAGAGTGGATTCTGACTGAACCACCGCCAAGCTCTGTTCCGTTATAAACGATATCATAAGCAATAGATTTAACATTACCTAAGTCACCGCTGTCTAATTTATCCAAATCATCAATATTCGGAGATGTGAACGGGTGGTGCATAGCGAGGAATCTTCCTTCTTCATCTGACCATTCAAACATCGGGAAGTCTACAACCCACAATAAATTGTGTTTGCTTTCATCAATTAAATTTAATGACTTGCCGAAGTGGAGTCTTAATCTGCCCATAACGTCATAAACAAGTTTCGGTTTATCAGCTACGAAGAAGATTATATCGCCTGCTTTTGCGCCTGCTCTTTCCTGAATTGCTTTTGCCTGTTCTTCTGTAACAAATTTTAGTACAGGAGATTTAGCCGTTCCGTCTTCAAGATAAATAATATTAGCCAATGCCTTAGCACCAAAAGATACTGCAAGTTTTGTAATATCGTCAATATCTTTTCTTGAATATTTAGCACCGCCTTCAATCTTGATACCACGAACAATGCCGCCGTTAAGAAGGGTGTTTTTAACGATATCAAAGTTAGATTCCAAGATGACATCACCGATATCAAATAACTCTAACCCGAATCTTGTATCAGGTTTATCAGAACCGTATCTGTCCATTGCTTCCTGCCAGGGCATTTGAATAAACGGAGGTTTAATATCCACTCCGGCTGCTTTGAATGCGTCAACGAGCAAGCCTTCAACTGTTTCAATAACATCCTGTTGTTTTACAAAAGAAAGCTCCATATCAATCTGAGTGAACTCAGGTTGTCTGTCCGCTCTTAAATCTTCATCTCTGAAACATTTTGCGATTTGATAATATCTTTCAATACCGCCCACCATCAAAAGTTGTTTGAAGATTTGAGGTGACTGAGGAAGTGCAAAGAATTTTCCGGGCTGAACTCTTGAAGGAACCAAATAATCTCTTGCACCTTCCGGAGTTGTTTTAATCAAAATCGGTGTTTCCACTTCCAAAAATTCTTTGTTGTTCAGATAATTTCTGACAGCCTGAACGATATTGTGTCTTACTTTCAGGTTGTGAAGCATTTTTTCATTTCTGATATCAAGATATCTGTATTTAAGTCTTACATCTTCAGAAACATTTTCGTCACCTAATACAAACGGGAGTACTTTTGATTCTGATAATATATTTACTCCATCAGGATACATCTCAACCTGTCCTGTAGGATATTTTTCGTTATAAGTTTCTTCAGGTCTTTTTGAGATTTTGCCTGTTACCTGAATAACGTATTCACTTCTGAGTTTTGAGAAGATTTCGTGTACTTGAGGATTTATCTGAGGGTTAGCAACAAGCTGGAAAAATCCGCTCCTGTCACGAAGTTCTATAAACAAAATACCGCCTAAGTCACGAACAGTTGAAATCCAACCGCAAAGAGTGACTTCTTCATTTAAGTTTTTGAGGTTAAGTTCACCGCAATTAACTGATTTCATACTAGTTTTCAATTTGTTATCTCCCTATTTATATTCTCGTTCTATATCTTTAAGTTACTCCAAACAGGGGTAATTGTAAAGTTGAAAATAGAAAAATGAAAAGTTGATTTTAGAACAAAAATTGTTAAAATAATAATTATGAAAAAGTTTTTATTAGTTTTGGCGTTATTAATATTCTCATTACCCCTGTCGGCTGAACCTGGAAAGCAGGGCGGTTATGCAGGAACACCAAAGGGTTTTTATGAGGATATTGACCCTAATACTCTTGATGATGACGAGCAGGTTATTAACCAAAACAAAGATAAAAACAAACAAAATTTTTCTGATGAAGAAAGAACTATTCATGAATATTCCGATGATGACGAAATAATGGTGGCTCCGACAGAACAGGTAAAAGCTACAAAGAATTATGCTCAGATTTATAACAATCTGGAACCTGCAACATTTTCTTATCTGCACGGAATTGACCCTGATGAGTTCTATGATGTTAAAGATGCAACCTGGTCTATATATCCGCTTTTAAGACTTAATTCGGCTATTTTCTTTAAAAATATAACAGTTGAACCAGGGTATTATTTACTTACTCCGCGTGAACATGACGGGAAATGGTTTATTCTATTCAAACAAAACGGCAAAGTAGTTTATATAATACCCGTTTATGAAAGAGGATATACGCCGCAGAGATTCTATGATGAGCATATTCCAAAACCAAAACTTAAACCTTCCCAAAAGGTTCATATGGGTGTATTAAAAGCTGTCGGAAAAGTTAAAAGCTCAAAAAGACAGGAACCCGTAAAGAGTTTTCTTGAAGTAAACGATTTGGATAATTACTTTATAAATATCACTATTTACTACGGCGGACACAAATATTCCACAATTTTCCGTACCATAAGGTTATAAAATCGCATCTGCTTTTTTATTTTAAAAGACTTCCAAAATGTTTAATATTTTCAATAGCTTTTGCCATTTTTTGTTCAGCTGTTTCAACCGGCGGTTTGAATAAGTGATGTTCATTCGGTTTCGGAATTGAGCCTGCCTGACGTCTGAGTCCTTCTTGTTCTGTTGTTAATTGAGCAGTTTCTACTACACCGTCACTCTTTGTAAATCTAAAAATCAGAAAACTGATTTTTGCAAAAGGATCTTTTTTTATTGCGCCGGAGGAATCTTTTGCAGCAGTTTCAAGATACTCTACATCTAATATTTCATCTCTCTTGAATAAATCAATGAATTTATCCCAGAAAGTTTTTGGTTTTCCTTCTTTTAAAAACTCATCAATCGCATCGCTTTTGTAAATGGCATCTGATATTTCCGCCGGTAAATGTTCTATTGTACGTGTATTTAAGTATCTTGAGTTAAAAGATGTATTGTTATTTATGGGATTAATTGTATTCATATTTCGGCCTTTCTGTTTGTTCGGTGTGAATGCTATATTTTAACTTCTTCTGTATTTTTATGTGAAACGGAATAACGGGATTTGTAATCCTGATATTTGCTTACAAATTCTATATCCTCGTCTTTGTTTCTGTGATTGTATTCGTGTTTATCAAGCGAGCTGTCATATAACTGAATAACGCTTGTTGCAATGTTTCCGCAGTGAGCGGCAACACGCCTGAAATCGTTTAATAAATCAGAGAACATAAAACTCAGTTCAGCTGTGCATAAACCGTCTTTTAGTCTTTGTATGTGATGATTTTTAACTTTACGTACAATCTTTTTAATAACGGCTTCAAGAGGTTCTACTTCCCTTGCAAGCTGAACGTTGTCCGTTCTGTATGCTTCAAATGACATGGTAAATATTTCGGAAACTGCATTTACAATAACTTTCAGTTCTTCAACAGCTTCCGGTGATAATTTTGCTTCGTTTTCTTTTAGTTTTTCAGCGATTTTAAGAATATTTGTTGCGTGGTCACCGGTTCTTTCATAATCACCTATTGCAAGTAAAAGTTGAGATATTCTGTTATTATCTTCTTCCGAAAGCTCTTTTCCTGAAAGTTTAAGAAGGAAAGCATCCAGTTTATCTTCATAAGTATCAATTTTAATTTCGTTTTCTCTGATTTGTTCAGCTTTCTTCTGGTGATAGCTTTTCAGCATTTTTGAAGCGTAAACAAAATTGTATTCAACAAGTTCCGCCATCTTAACAGATTGTCTGTATGCTTCAGAAACAGCAAAAGCCGGTGCAAGTATAAGTCTTTCGTCAAGCAGAACCTGTCTTTTTTGTTCATTTTTATTTTCCGGAATAAATTTAATAGAAAGTTTTTCAATAACTCTCGAAAACGGTAATAGCATTAATGCGGTGAAAATATTATATGCTGTATGGAAAGCTGCGATACCAAACGGGTTAATATTTGTATGCATCAAAGGAATATCAATTAAAGAATTTATAATAATAAAAGCAGGGAAACATACACCGACACTTAAAATATTATAAATAACATGAATACCTGCAACTCTTTTTGCATTTGTATTTACACCGATACTTGCCAATACTGCGGAAATACAAGTTCCTAAATTCTGTCCTAAAATGATAGGAATTGCAATTTCCCATGAAACACAGGTTGCCAAAGTTAAAGCCTGCAAAATACCTATCGAAGCAGATGAGCTTTGAATAATCATGGTTATTATCATGCCTATTGCAAATCCGAAGAGAGGATTTGTGAATGCTATCAAGGCATTTCTAAAACTCGGCATATCCCCCAGAGGAGCCATTGCACCAGACATTAGCCCCATACCATACATCAATATTGCAAAACCTAAAAATATAGTTCCGACATTTTTTCTTTTGTTTGTTTTTGATGTCATCAGCATAATAATGCCGATAAAAGCCAGAACGGGAGAGAAGGTTTCAGGTTTTAACAGTTTGAAGAAGAATCCTGCACTCTCTTGTATAGCTGTTAAACTCAGCAACCATGCGGTAATTGTAGTACCTAAATTAGCTCCTATAATAACCGTTACCGTTCTTGATAATGTCATAATCCCTGAGTTTACAAGCCCTATGAGCATTACCGTTACGGCTGATGAAGACTGAATTACCGCTGTAATAAATGCACCTAGTGCAAAACTTTTAACAGGATTAGACGTCATTTTTTTTAGCAGCTGCTCTAATCTGCCGCCGGCAACTTTTTCCAACCCGGCTGACATAATAGAAATCCCGTAAAGGAAAAACGCCAGTCCGCCCAGTAGAGTAAATATTGAAAATATATCCATAAATTGCTATTCCTTGTTTTTATTTATGTTGGCTATACGGGAAAATATTTCTTCCCATATAGTTTCAGTGTATCACAAGAAAAATTTTTCTTCCCGTGCACTACTGAATTGTTGCGAAATATTTACAAAATAGATTTTTAATAAACTTAATGTTACAATTCTTAACAATCTGAACAAAAATAGTCAAATTTTTATAAGTTAAATACTTTATATATACATAAGAGATGTTTAACAGTATAAGAGAGAAAGAATTTATGGAAAAAAGAAGATTTACAGTTATAAGTAACGAAAATACAACGGAAGATTATTTCAAAAAAGAACGAATAAGGAGTTACCAGACTAATCCGCTGAACGTTCAGGGACAATCACTCAGAGAACAATTGATGCGGTTTACAAACGGTGAAGGCGGAAGACGATTTACGGTCGAAGACCTGCTCCGATCATAAGGCGAAAAAGAGGGGTAAAAAAATATTTATCCCGAAGGAAAAGAGAAATAAAAAAGGAATAAAGAACGAGGTTCATACCTCGTTTTTTTTGTTTGTATTTGCTTGTATAATATTTGTATGTATCAAGTAAAAAACCGTATTTATTTAGATTTTGATAAAACTCAAAAAAGTGCAGTATGCAACTATTTGAGAGCTCTTGTTAAACAAGGGGTAAATTCGGGGGAATACTCTGTCGAAAATCTGCTTAATAAATTTATCGAAGATGAAAAATATTATCTTGAGCTTAATACGTCAAGATTTCCATTTCTTTCAGAGGTTATTGATGACGCTCAGTTTTTGAAAGATACGGAAGATTACGTAAAAGAATGTATTAAATATTATGAATACAAAGAAAAGCAGAAACCAGTAATAGAAGCACAAAAAGAGTTTGAAAAGAAAAAACGGAAGTTTTTGCAGGAGGTTAAAATGTCAAAAGAGGCTCCTACAAAAAAACAGCTTTACTATTATGACAGATTATGCAAAAAATACGGTATAGAAAAAAAGAACGTGGAAGAACTTTCAAAACTTGATTTGAGAGATGAAATAGAAAGAATATTAAATGAACATTCAGACGATTATAAAAATGTTGACTGACGCAGGGATAGAAGAGAGGGAAGCTAAAAAAGAAGTTAAAATGCTTCTTGAACATTTTTGCAATTATACGGAAAAAGACGAAATACTCGGGCACCCTTTGACGGAAGAACATTTGAATATTGTAAAAGGCAAAGTTGAAGCAAGATTGGCTGACAGAACACCTGTTCAGTACATAATCGGTGAATCATATTTTATGGGAGAGTTTTTTAAAGTTACACACGATGTTCTTATTCCTCGTCCTGAAACAGAGCTTCTGGTTACAAAAGGAATCGAGATTATAAAAGAAAATAATCTGGACAGTGTTTTGGATATCGGAACCGGCTCCGGTTGTATAGCATGTACTATAGCAAAAAAAACAAGTGCAACTGTTTTGGGAGTTGATATATCTTCAGACGCATTGAGGATTGCGTTAGATAATGTAACAAGATTGGGAATAAACAACAGGGCTGTTTTCAGAAAATCGGATTTGTTTTCAAAAATAAGAGCAGAAGAACGTTTTGATATGATAATTTCTAACCCTCCATACATTCCAAAAGGTACCGAACTTGAGCCGGAGCTCAGGCATGAACCCTCGATTGCTCTCTTTGCAGAAGAAAACGGTTTGCAGTTGTACAGAAAAATTGTTTCAGAAGCTCCTGATTATTTAAACGAAGGCGGCTGGCTGATTTTTGAACTCGGAATAGGCGAGTCGGATGCGGTTAAATCGTTTATGGATGAATATTTTGAAGGGGTAACGGTTGAAAAAGACCTGAATGGAATTGACAGAATAATTTACGGTAAAATGATATAAAATTTGCTCAAAAGTGTAATATTGTAGGTTGACAAATCACAAAAAGAATTGTAAACTTATGTTAAGTTACTATCCCGATGTTATAGATTATGCTGCTTAAAAACCCCGAGAGAGATGAGAAAAACTTGAGCCTTAAAGGTGCTGTGCAAATTAGTCACAGTAGTTTTTTCGTGTATGAAGACAAGAACGGGAAAAAGTTTTTGAAAACGGGAGAAGATGAAAAACTGCATAAATCTATCGTGCAAAAAATGATTGATTTAAATCCTCATATTGCCAGGATTTTAAGAAGATTTCACATTAAACCGCTTATTGATACGAAGACTCTTAATGAGCTTACAAGCGGTCATATGAACGACACCTGCAATATTGCAGACGGAGTATATTCTCTCCTTTCGGGAGAAATCAAAGAAAAAGTTGACAAAAGTGCTCTTAAAGAAGCTTCAATGCTTCATGATTTGGGAAAAGTGCTTATTCCTTCCAAAATTTTGAATAAGCCTGCCAAACTCAGCTCAAAAGAACGAAAAATAATGAATATACATTCGACTCTGGGGTATGAACTTTTAAAAACGCAAAATTTATCGGAAGAAACATTAGCATTAATAAAATATCACCATCAAAACCTGCAGCATTCGGGATATCCGGTTTTACCGGCTGAGAATACTGCATCAGACATTGGTGTTCAGATAATATCAATAGCGGATAAGTACAGTGCGCTGAGAGAAGCAAGAGTGTACAGGAGAAGACTGTCCCGTACAGAAGCTCTTTTGATTTTATACAGGGAAGTCCGTGAAGGCAAGATTATGCCTGCCGTGTATAATGCTTTATTTAAGTACGCCGAAATGTATGATTGCTGATTAAAATAATCTTTGGTTTTACTTTACCTCTCTTTGTAATATAATAAAGGCAAATAGAGAGGTAGGTTATAAATGCAAGTTTCATTAAACTGGTTGAAAGAATTAGTCGATTTAAAAGATATAAGCGTTGAACAAATAGCTCATGAGCTTACTATGAGCGGTTTGGAAGTAGAAGAAATAGAAGAAGTAAAACCACAGTTTACCAATATAATAACAGGAAGAATTGAAAAAATTGATGCTCATCCAAACTCTGACAGACTGCATCTGGTAACGGTAAATATCGGAAGTGCATTAAAAACTGTTGTTTGCGGCGGACAAAATATTGAAGTAGGTCAGATTATTCCTTACGCATCTGTCGGAAGTAAGGTTTTAGACAGAAAAACAGGTGAACAGTTTGAACTTACTCCTGCAGTAATAAGAGGTGTTGAATCTCAGGGAATGCTTTGCTCCGATGATGAACTCGGTGTTGCTGACAGAAACTATCAGGAAGAAGACGGAATCTTAATTTTAAACAGAATATATCCGAATGTAGGTATAGGTGTTGATGTTGAAAATGTTTTGGGCTTTGAAAAAGACTTTATTCTTCACACAGCACCAACCGCAAACAGAGGTGACCAGATGTCTGTTATAGGTATTGCCAGAGAGTTGAGTGCCCTGTTTGACAGACCGATGAAGGTTGAAGCAATTAATGTGGAAGATACAAAGACAAATGATTTCAAGGTTGAAATTAAGGATAATGATGTTTGTAAATACTACTCTATAGGTTTATTGAAGGGAATTAAAATTTGCCCCTCACCTGATTGGATGCAAAAGAGACTAATTGCCTCCGGAATAAGAGCAATAAATAATGTAGTTGACATTACAAACTATGTAATGCTTGAATACGGAACTCCGCTTCATGCTTTTGATATGGATAAATTAAACGGTTATCTTTGCGTAAGGCGTGCGGAAGAAGGAGAAAAAATTATTACTCTCGATGAAGTTGAAAGAACTCTGACAAGAGACACGGTAGTAATTGCAACCGAAAATGAACCTGTTTGTTTAGGCGGTGTTTTTGGCGGACATAACTCTGAAATTGATGATAACTCTAAAAATCTTGCCCTTGAAGCTGCATACTTTACGGCACCTTCTAACAGAAAAAGTTCAAGAAGTGTAGGATATAAATCTGATGCGTGCTCAAGATTTGAAAGAGGAATAGATATTAAAGCCGTACACAAAGGTTTGATGAGAGCAGTTGAATTGCTTGTCAAATATGCAGATGCAAAATTTGAAGGGTATGTTGAAACAGGTGATGATGACCCTGAACCTATTACTATTACGCTTCGTTTTCCGCAGATAAAAAGAATTTTAGGATGTGATATAGACAGTGAAAAAGCGTTAACTATTCTGGAAAGATTAGGCTTTAAAGTTTTAGGCAAAAATGAGCTGGCATGCAGGATTGAGGTTCCGTCTTTCAGAGCGGATGATGTTACACGTGAAATCGACTTAATCGAAGAAATTGCACGTATAAACGGTTACGATAAAATTACTCCTACTTTGCCAAACAGAGCCGGAACTGCCGAAGTATCAACTGCTGAAAGGGTAATTGCTCGTGTACACGGTTTAATGAGAAATGCAGGACTGAATGAATTGCAGACTTCTTCGCTAATCGGGGAACCGCTGCTTAAACAGTTCAATATAACTTATGATAAAGAAAAAGCAATTTTTGTTGAGAACCCTGCTTCAGAAGATTGTACAATGTTAAGACAAACACTTATGGCAAGTCTTCTTAACTGTATGAAATATAACTATGATAACGGTCAGAAAAATTTCTGGGGTTATGAAATAGGAAGAAGTTACCTGAAAACAGGTGAGACAGATGAAAAGAATTCCGGCGTAAAAGAAACATTGACTCTTGCAGGTGTAATAACGGGAAATGTTCAGAACTCACTGTGGCAGCAGACCGGTGAAGTTGATTTTTATACCGTAAAAGGTATAGTTGATAAACTTATCGGAGAACTTGGCTTATCGAGAAGAATAAAATTTTCTATTCTCGCTGATTCCCCTTTAGCCGAATCTCACGGCTGTTTACACCCTTATAAAACAGCTGTTCTTACGCTTTTAGGAAAGCAGCCTGTTATTGCAGGTTACTACGGAGAAATCCATCCTGAGGTGAAAGGTAAACTAAAACTGAATCAGGAGGCTTTCTTATTTAAACTTGATTTGAACGTAATTATAGATGCGTATAATGAAACTGTAGTCAGATTTAAAAAACTTCCGCAATTCCCGGAAGTTCAGAGAGATTTGGCAGTTATCGTTCCTGATAAAGTTACCTGGGATGAGTTAGAAAAAATTATTAAAAAAGGTGTCGCAAATAACATCTTTAACGGTTGTGAAGTGTTTGATGTTTACCAGGGAGAACACGTACAGGAAGGGTTTAAATCTGTTGCATTCAGAATCAGAATGCAGGATGCAAACAATACAATGACTGATGACGTTATTGCTTCACAAATGGCTAATTTAAGAGCATCACTAAAGAAAGCATTACCTGATTTAAGCTTTAGAGAATAAAATAAGATATTATTTATAAAAAGAGCTGCTGATTTTGGTTTTCAGCAGCTCTTTTTAAGCATTAAATTAGAATACAAAAAATAAAGGGTGCAAAAGCACCCTGAAAATCCAACTATCACAAATCAATATATTAAATAAAATTTTTCATACTTCGGGGTTAGGATAAATATATCTCTTCTTTAAGTGTGTGTATAACTGTTCGATATATTAGCCCTTTTAAACCTTATAGCGGTTTCCAAAGTGATTCTGTAAATTTGTTTTGAGCAACTGAGTTCTCATAAGATAAAGCAACTGTTCGAGGAGCGAAAATAACAACAGTTTCACTTACCTTCTTAACAGAGCCTTCCAATGCATGAGATGCACCGCAAACAAAATCGATTGTTCTTTGAGACTGTTCTTTATCTAAAAGGTCTAAATGTAAAATAACAGTCTTTTTATCTATTAAATTCTGGACAATCTGAGCAGATTCAGAGAAAGAACGGGGTTCAATAACTGTAACTTCATTTGAAATGTAACCGGGCATAGGAGCAACCTTTGTACCTCTGTTTCTCTTACGGTCATTGAATGATGACGGTGTTGATGTTGTTGGGTAAAGTTCATCAATTCCTTCCTGTGGTTTGCGAGCTAAGTTATCCTCAACAGGATATTCTTCTCTTCCAAAAGTAAATGCGTCATCTTCGCCAATTTCTTCGTCCGGGTTTACAAATGTACCCTTCAACATGTCAACAAAACCTCTAAATCCTTCTGATAATGCCATTTTTCCTCCAATTATTTTTATGTAAATAGTTTTCTTCCGATTCTAATCATAGTTGCGCCGTTTCTGACAGCAAACTCATAATCATCACTCATTCCCATTGATAATTCGGGAAGAGATATTTTAAAGTCGCACTCTAACTCGTCTCTGAATGCACGCACATCACTAAATAATCTGTTAAGTTCTGCCGGCTCTGCGTTTAGTGGAGCCATATTCATAAGACCAGCCACCTCTAAACCTTCAAGTGATAAGATATCACTCAATTCAGCTCTCAGTTGTTCTTTTGAATATCCGAACTTTTGTTCTTCTCCTGCGTTATTAATTTGTAATAATATTTTCTCTTTCTTATTTAACGAACAGGCTGCTTTTGATATTAATGAGGCAATTTTCAATGAATCAACGGAATGTATTATATCAAAGTACTTTACAACCTTTTCTGCTTTATTGGATTGCAAATGCCCGATAAAATGAAATGTCGAGTTTGTACGAATTTCCTGAGGAAGCTGTTCTATTTTTTTGATAGACTCAACCGCTCTTGATTCGGCAAAATCCCTTATCCCTGCTTCATATCCCGCTTCAATTGCTTTTAGTCCGAAATATTTAGTAACTGCGATTATTTTAACGTTATAATGTGCGATTTGTTCTTTTATCGTGCTAAGGTTGGATTTCACCAATGAACAATCAATTGCTATATCTTCGCCCCAACACTCTGAAGGTATCAACATTTCCCCTCAACCTCTATTTTATTATATACTACTCATCATGAGTCTTACAAATATTAGTTTGTAACAACTTTTGCCTGTGTATTCAAAATGCTGTAACCCATGATTAACATGCTTTTTGCCCTCTTTTGTATTGTTAAGTTTTGTAAAGTTGCATGTTTTTTGTTAAGAACTTGACAAACTTTTTGACAGATTTGGCATCCTCGGGCATCCTCTTATTTTTTGAACATGTTAAGCGGAAAATATTAGCTGGTTTGCTTATTTCCGCTTAACTTTTATTGCTTAGTTTATTATTGTCCCAAATATGCAAGTGTCTGCATTACTTCACTTGCAGTGTTAAATACACGAGAATTCATCTGAATCATTCTTTGTGCAGATATCATATTAGAAAGTTCTGACGCGATATCTACGTTAGATTCTTCATAACCGCCGGCTTCGATTGACCCGAAAGCCATTTCTCCTGCTATTCCGTAGTATATTTCACCAACGTCAGGTCCCCATTCCCAAAGGTTATTGTTTAAAGAAACAAGACCTTCCTGGTTTACCATTGTCGCAAGTTCTAACGCAAAATTAGAATTTGCAATTGAAGAACCTGTTGGTGTAACGTCTGTTCCCTGTATCGTAACACCTTCCGGAGTGGTGTATTTCCATTGTAACGTTTGTGCATCGTCAATGTATTGTGTTAATACTGAACCGTCATTGTATGTTGCAACTATAATACCGTTTTCATCAATACCGGTACTTTTTAACGAAATTGCATTTTTATCATTGTAGTTAATCATATCTTCTAATGTAACAACTTCATTCAACAAATTCGAAGTTGTACTGCCGCCAAGTCCCGTTTCAGCAAGGAAGTTACTTGTTGTACCTGTTGGTGAGAAAGACATATCATAACTCCCGGAGTTTGTATATGAGATTGTACCATTGCTGGCGCTGAAATTTATGCCATAAGAGCCCAAAGCATTATTAAAATTGTCAACGATAGCAGAAACTGTTTGATCACCTGAAGGAATATCAACAAGTACGTTTGTAACAGTACCGCCATTTGCCAAATCAACTGATACTTTACCGGAGGTGATACTTGCGTTATTCAAGTCTTCTATTTTAACACTTGCAATATTAGGGTCACCTTCAATTTTTGCAAGCATATTTTTTGGTATTTTAACTGTTTTATCAGAGCCGGAGTTAGAATAGATTGATTTTGCACCGACAACTTTCATACCATTTTGGGTAACTAAATTTCCTGCAGAATCTACATTAAAAATACCGTCTCTGGTAAAATATTGATGTCCGCCGGAATCTCTTACTACATAAAAACCGGTACCGGATATCATTGTATCCAGGTCACGTCCTGTATTAACAAAAGTTCCGGCATTAAAGTTTCTTGTAATGCCTGAAATTTTTACACCAAGACCAATCTGTTTAGGATTTGTACCGCCGCCGTCTTTGGTTGCGGCACTTCCGTAAGACAAGTTATTTGAATGAAGTGTTTCAAACGTCATATTTGCTGTTTTGTATGCAACAGTATTTACGTTTGCAACGTTGTGGGCGATAACGTTAATCTGTGACTGCCCGACGTTTATGCCGGTGCTTGATGTGTGTAATGCTTGTGACATCTTGTTTTTCCTCTCTTAATATATCTGGTTTTATTTTATCTCTTAGTTATGATTTAATTAATTTTCTCTTATTGAAATGACGTTTTCTATTGAATAGTACTCTCCGTTTACCTTTATTTTTCCTGAACCGTCTTCAAAGCTTGCTTCTGTTACTTTGCCGGTAATTTTTGTCGGATTCTTTGGATCGGCTTCATTTGGAATTTGTAATGTAACATCTTTGCCTATCATTGCAAGTGTCTGGTTGATTTCTGAGTTCAGCATCATATCATCATACATTGCATTTATATACTTAGCACAATTTTCCAAACCGCTGTTCATTTGAGTCATTTGTTCAAGTGATGAATACTGGGCTAATTGTGATAACCACTGGGTATTATCCATCGGCTCCGTAGGATCCTGGCTTTCTAATTGTTTTAACATCAGAGTTAAAAACATATTACTGTTGTTTTGTAATCCTGTCGTGCGCGCATTCTGGTTTTGTACCAGTGCTGTATCATTTTTCATTGCTGTTATTTGACTTGTTATTGATGACATAACCTTCTCTCCAAAATTTATACATTATTTTCGTTTTCTAAATTAAACATCATTTCTTCAAAATCTTTGCCGTTTTCTTTTTGTTTCTTGGCACCCTGTTGTTTGTTTCCGCCTCCGGAACCTTCCTGTTCGGTGTAGTCGCTTTCGTATTCATTTTCAGTGTTTTCAAGTTTTACTGAAATATTGTCTACGTTAACTCCCTGTGCAAGCAAAGTTTCCTTTAATCCGTTCAGTCCTTTCATAAGAATATCTCTTGCTTCCTGAGTCTGTACGGTAAACTGTGCCATAATTCCGTCTTTTGAGTTTATAATCTGTAAATTTAGTTTACCAAGCGATTCGGGATTAAGAATCATATTAAGCTTTGAGTTGTTGTACATTCCTTCAATCTGTTTTGATACCTGCTCTATTATTCTGCCCGGTGTTACTTGTACTGTTGTTGTTTTGGGCTGAGTAATGTTTTTTGCAGATTCAGTTGCGACAGATTCGTATTTAATATCGCCCTGTATCATTATTCTTGCTGTTTGTTCCTGCGGAGACTGATTTTGCATTAAGTCTCCCATGGAACTTTCAAGTTCTGCTGATTCTGAGCTTAATATTTCTACATTAAGTTCTTTTACTATGTTTTCGTTTAATATGTTTGAAGATTTGTGTGTATCGGTTTTTGAACGAGTGATTTCAGCAACGCTATTTTTAACAATCTCCGTGTTTTTTGTAAAATATGTATCAAGTTGTTTAAATACATCAGAGTTGTTGTTTGTGCTGTTGCCGGTTAAATTGTTTTGAGTTGTTAATCCTGAGGTTGCGGAGTTGTTGTCTGCAATCTCTGTTTGCTCATTTTGTGTGTTTGTTGTTAAAACTTGTTGAATTTGTGACTGTAGTAATAACATTGCTGTCGGATTTTCCAGGGTAATCAGTTCATTGTACATAGTTGGTTCCTCGTCTGTGATAATTGTTTCGTCTGTGTAATCAGATTCTTCATCAGTAATTACCGATATGGAATCATCATCATTTGTTATAGTTGTATCTTCGTCTGAGCTATTTTCATCATCTTTGTCAGACTTACGAACAACCCCCTTAATCGGCTGTTTGATATTCTTATCTTCTTTTTCCGCTTTTTGGGTTGTATCGGTTGCGTTTTCTGTGGTATTAGTTTTATTCGTGTTATCAGAAACGGTATCTTTGTTTGTTTCTGTTTTATCTGTCTGCAGTTTTAGTTCGTTTGTTTTTTTATCGTTATCAAATGTTTTAGGGTTGTTGTCTGCAGATTTTTTAGTAATCTCTCCTGTTTTAGTTTCAAAAACTTTGCCAAAATCCATGCCCTGATTTTTTGACACTTTATTTGTCAAATTAATATTTTTATCACTAACTATGTTAAGTTTGTTAATTAATGCCTGTGTCATTTAATTTAAACCTTGCTGACGTTATATCGTCAATTTCTTTTGCTTCTGCTTGCAGAAACTCTTTATAGTACTCTTTTTCCTGCTTTTCTTTGAGTTTTTTCAGAACTTCAACTTTTTTGTGTGCTTCAAGAACTTCTTTTTGCTTATACTTTAATATGTTTTCGGTATTTGCAATTATTCTTTCCTGATTTATTGCATCATTATTAAGTTTAATTACGTAACCCTGATGCATTTGCACTTGTATAATGTCCAGTTCTTCCGCTGTGTTAAGAGCTTCCAGGTTGGCTTTATTCTCCTCTTGGGCTTGTATGATTGATTGAAGTTTTTCTTTTTGAGAGTTAAGAGCGCTCAGAATTTTGGCTAATTCCATCTGCCTTGCTTCTAACTCGTTTTCACGCATGTTTAAAACCGTCTGCATGCGGAATTTAAACTTTTTCAATTTACCTACCTCGTCCAAGAGTACAAATAGTACCTTTATTACTTTACCTCATGTTTTTTATATTCACCTCATATAAACGTAGGAGATTTTTTTAACACACCAAAATATAT
>ONVC01000070.1:0-5327 GCA_900321205.1 uncultured Acinetobacter sp.
TGATTATATTTGTATTTTTAGGTGATTTTAAAGCAACGTTAATCCCTTGTGTAACAATTCCTGTATCTTTAGTAGGTACGTTTATTGCTTTAA
This sequence comes from uncultured Acinetobacter sp., assembly GCA_900321205.1. Taxonomy (GTDB): domain Bacteria; phylum Cyanobacteriota; class Vampirovibrionia; order Gastranaerophilales; family Gastranaerophilaceae; genus CAG-196. Next base: position 94 of record ONVC01000070.1, read on the forward strand.
AAGTATTAGGAATGTCTATGAACCTGCTGACACTGTTTGCTCTCGTACTTGCTGTTGCGGTTGTAGTAGATGATGCGATTGTTGTAATAGAAAACGTAAAACGACATATTGAAGACGGCAAATCGGCTCTGGAAGCAACTCAAATAACAATGAAAGAAGTTGGCGGTTCTCTTGTTGCAATGGCAGCTGTTCTTATGGCTGTATTTGTTCCGATGTGTTTTATGAGCGGTTTATCAGGTACAATGTATAAACAATTCGCAGTTTGTATAGCAGTATCAATAGCATTCTCTGCTGTATGCGCCTTGTCACTTTCTCCGGCAATGTGTTCAATATTATTAAAAGTTAAGAAAAATGTTAAACCTCTTCCTAAATATATGGAAATAATTAACGGATATGTAAGCGTAGGCTTGACTATATTTAATGAAAAATTTGACAAATTAACTAATTATTACATAGATTTAGTAAAAAAATTCGTTCACAATCAAAAATTAACGATAATAACTTATATTGCGATTGTACTGTTAATGTTGGGCTTATTTAAAGTAATTCCTACAGGATTTATTCCTGATGAAGATCAGGGTATGTTAATCTCAGTTGTAACACTTCCGGATGGTGCATCATTAAACAGAACTGAAGCCGTATGTAATAAATTTATCAGAGCAATAGATGGTATTGAAGGTATTGATAAAGATAGAGTTATTGCTTTTGGCGGTTTTGGGCCGTCAAATCAGGCTACAATAGTTATTCAGTTAAAAGAATGGGGCGAAAGAAAAGTCGGACCTATTGATTGGATATTTAGGGTTATTCAGGGCAGACAAACTGACCTTTCTCACAACGGGATTTTAACAGAAATATATAAACGTACTGCAGATATTAATGAAGCTTCGATATTTACACTTTCACCGCCTGCAATAGACGGTTTAGGTATGGCAGGCGGATTTGAATATCAGCTTATGTCTACAGGCAACTCAAGTGTTCAGGACCTTGCTGCCTTTGCAAATGAGTTTATAGCAAAAGCTAATCAGGATCCTGCTTTGCAAAATGTTTATACACAGTTCCAAGCTAATGTTCCTCAGTATCAATTAGATATAGACTATGAAAAAGCTCTTGCACAAGGAGTTGATATAAATGAACTTCATAACACTTTAGCCTCAACCTTGTCCTACGCATATGTTAATGACTTTAACAAACTGGGTAGAGTATTCAAAGTATTTATGCAAGCTGAGGGTGATTACAGAAATAAAATTGAAGACTTACAAAAAATATTTGTCATGAATAAAAACGGACAGCCCGTACCTATTATGACAATGATTACACCAAAACAAACAGTTGGTGCGGTTTCTATTACAAGATTTAACCAATTCCGTTCTGCTCAAATACAAGGCTCTCCGGCAAGTGGAAAATCATCAGGTGATGCTATGAAAGCTATGGTTGATTTGTCTAAAAAGAATTTACCGCACGATTATACTTTTGCTTGGTCAGGAACATCATTACAAGAATTGGAATCTTCAGGACAAACAGGACTTGTAGTTGGTTTTGCACTATTATTTGTTTATTTGTTCCTTGTAGCTCTTTATGAAAGCTGGATGATACCTGTTGCAGTTCTTTTAATATCACCTGTAGCAATTGTAGGTGCATTAATCTTCCAATTAATGATGGGACAAGCACTAGATTTGTATTCTCAAGTAGGTTTGATTACATTAATCGGTCTTGCGGCAAAACAATCTATTTTGATTGTAGAGTTTGCAAAAGAAGAACATGAATCACATGGTTTATCTATCTATGATGCAGCGATTAAAGCAGCTTTGTTAAGATTCAGGGCAATTATGATGACGGAAGCTGCGTTTATATTAGGTATTTTACCTTTGCTATTTGCGTCAGGTGCCGGTGCAAACAGCCGTATTTCAGTCGGTTCTACAGTAATCGGCGGTATGATTGTTGCAGCAACTCTGGGCACTGTTCTGACTCCTGCTTTTTATGTTATAATTCAAGATATGGTTGATAAAAAATTCAACAAAAAGAAAGATGAAGAAGATGAGATTTAATAAAAAACAAATTATAAGTTTAGCAATATTATCCTGCTTTGTATTGACCTCAGTTGATACGGTTCAGGCTTTTTCCTGGGGTAAATCTAAGAAAAACAACAACACTCAGGCTGTAACATTAACTAAAACAAAAACCAAAAAGAAAAATAATACAGAAGAAAAGCCGCCATATACAAACGAGGTTCATTCCGTATTTTCACTTAACGACTGCGTAGAAAATGCAATTAAATACAATCCGGGGATTCAAGCTTCAATATTTAATGAAGAAGCATACAAAACAAGAATCGGCCAAGCATGGGCAAATTATTTTCCGTCAATAAGCGGAGGTCTGGATGTTTCAAGAAGCGGTAACAATTATACAGGAGGCGGACCTGCAGGTGTTGCAACAAGTCAGTATCTGACAATGGGTTATGTTCCTTCTGTTTCTGCTGATATGCTTATTTTTGACTTCGGAAAAACAAAAGCATCCGCTGATATGGCAAAAAGAATGTACGAAGCAAGCAAAGAAAATACAAAAGAAAATATCAATACAATTATCTATAACATAAAATTCACATATTATAACATCTTGTTTGCGCAGGCACAGGTTCATGTGTATGAAGATACGGTTGCTGACTACCAGCTCCAATTAGACCAAGCATGGGGTTTCTACCGCTATGGTACAAAACCGAAGGTTGATGTTGTAACAGCTGAATACAACCTCGGTAAAGCAAAATTGAATTTAGTAAAAGCAAAAAATGTTCTCGAAGTTGCAAAAGTTCAGTTATCTCAAATTATGGGTATTCCGGAATACACAAACTATGAGCTTTCCGATCAGCTTACACTTAACATTTTTGATATAACAGAAGAAAATGCGATAAATACCGCTTTTGAAGTAAGACCGGAACTTATTTCTGCTGAAAAGATGGCTGATGCGGCTAAGATGAATCTGAGAGCTGCAAGAAGAGATTTTACACCGAATTTGGGCATTTACGGAAGCTATAATAACGGTCTCGGAAATGAATACAATGTACAGTCAGGACAAGTCGGTGTAGGTCTTACTTATAACGGACTGAATATTTTAAGAATCAAAAAGCAAATAGATCAGGCTAATGCTGAATACAAAAGAGCAAAAGCTGAATATGAAGATACAAAACACAGTGTTTATTTCAACGTTAAGAAAAACTATATGGAGCTTGAAACAAACAGAGAAGCTATCATAATTGCAAAACTTGCGTTAGACCAGGCAAAAGAACAATACAGACAGGTAACAGGAAGATATAAAGCCGGCGTTGGTAATGCTATCGAACTTAAAGACGGTGAAAATACATACTTAAACGCTCGTCTTGATTTTTATAACGCAATGCTTAACTATAATAACACTGCCGCAAGTCTTGAAAAAGAAATCGGTTTACCTTTAAAACTCAAACCTGAAAAAGTTTTGGATGTAACAAAAGAAGACTTATAGGGGTAAAAGAGTAAAGGGGTAAATATATATAATATTCTGTATGAATATTATAGTTTTAGCGATTTATTCAGTTTTGGAATAAGAACAACCAGCAGCAAAAATGCAACAAAAGATAAAACCGCAAGCGGAGCAAAAAGCTGCGCAGAAGTTAGTGTTTCGTATTTACCACCCCAGAAACCTGCAAGACCGTCACCTATAAAACAGGTCAAAAACCAGCAGCCCATTGTGAGTGATAAAAATTTTCTCGGTGCAAGTTTTGATACAAGAGATAAGCCGATAGGTGACAGACACAACTCTGCAACAGTCATTACAAAATAAGCACCGATAAGCCAAAGCGGAGAAACGGTACCTGCTTCTGCCATTAATCCTGCAAATATCATTATCACGTACGATACTGACATTAAAAACAAAGCTGCCGCAAATTTTTCAACAGATGTCGGCTCTTTGCCTTTTTTCCTTAATCTGCTCCAAAGAGCCGAAAATAATGGGGCAAGGACAATTATGAACAACGGATTTAATGCCTGAAAATATCCCGTAGGAATCTCAAATCCAAAAAGAGTCCTGTTTGTCTGATACTCAGCAAAAAGCGTAAGCGAAGAACCTGCCTGTTCAAAACATATCCAAAAAGGAATCGTAAACAGCATAAGAATAAAAAGAGCAAAAAGATTTGAGTTTTTCTTGTTTTCTTCCGGTGTTACCTCTACTTTTCCTGAAGTAACAGGATTTAATCCTTTATCGAAAAGCAGTTTATTTTCAAATATTTTATACGTTACAAGTCCTATTAACATTCCCGTTCCGGCAGCTGCAAAACCACATTCAAAGCCGTATTTAAAAGCAAGAGTTCCGCAAACAAGGGGAGATAAAAATGCACCGAAATTTATTCCCATATAAAAAATCGTAAACGCTGAGTCTTTTTTATCATTATCATCACCATACAACAATCCGAGAACAGAACTTATATTTGATTTAAAAAAACCGTTTGCGCAAATCATTAAAAACAAAGAGAACAAAAAAAGCTCTTTTCCGCCGAATGCAAGCAAAAACAGTCCGGTACTCATAAGAACTGCACCTGCGGTTATACACCTTCTCTGTCCGATAAATCTGTCTGCAAGATATCCGCCGATAAGAGGGGTCAGGTAAACAAGTCCTGTATAGATTCCGTAAATATTTCCGGCTTTCTGAGAGGAAAACATAAGACTTTGAACCATATAAAGAACAAGAAGCGCCCGCATTCCGTAGTAGGAAAACCGTTCCCACATCTCTACAAAAAACAGCAAATATAATCCCTTAGGGTGTTCCTGACTAAAAATATTCTGCATATTACTATTTTAACCCAACATACAATAACGCAAGCAAAACAACAGGAATAACAAACTTCAATCCCAAATCAAAAAGAACTGCAAAGAATTTGTTTTGTATAAACCTGCTTCCCTTTATCTTCAAAAACCAACCTGCAATTATGCAAAGGAACAAAGCATTCAATGGCATCAAAATACTGGAAGTGGTAAAATCAAGAAAATCAAATATTGTTTTTCCGCAAATTTTAAAATTCTCGAAAAGTCCAAAAGACAGAGTTGCCGGAATTGATATTAAAGAAACTATAAAAAAGAGTAATGTACAAGCCTTTACACGTGAGATTTTCAATCTTTCAACCATAGAGGCAATCGGAACTTCTATAATACTGATACCGGAGGTGACTGCAGCCGCCAGCAGAAGAACAAAGAATGAAGCGGAAACAAGAT
>ONVC01000070.1:5369-24224 GCA_900321205.1 uncultured Acinetobacter sp.
AAAAATTTGAGGGATAGTAATGAACACCAGACCTGCGCCCGAATTTGGTTCAAGCCCAAACGAAAATATTGCAGGAAATATCATTATACCTGCCATAAGTGCAAACAACGTATCCGAAAAAATAATTGTATAAGTTGATTTCAGAATACTTTTATCTTCTTTAATATAACTTCCGTAGGTTAAAAGAGCACCCATACCTATACTAAGCGTAAAAAGAGCCTGACCGAGAGCCGCCAAAAACATGTGTGCATTAACCTTTGAAAAATCAGGTTTAAACATATATTCCAAACCCAAATGAGCGTTCGGAAGATTAAGAGAAAATATTATTAACCCCAAAAGTATAACTGCAAACAAAGGCATTAAAACATTATTTGCAAACTCTATTCCTTTCTTTATCCCTCTTGCCGCAAACAGAACACATATAAGCAAAAACATCAGAGTAAACACACAGGCAGGAACAGAATCCTGCGTAAGATATACGAAATAGCTTCCGTAATCTTCTATTTTTGTATTAGCGACACTAAGATATATGTAATCAATTATCCAGCCGCCTACAATAAAATAAAAAGAAGACACTAAGACTCCGGTAAGCGGATTTAAAAAGCCCAGAATTTTGAACTTTGGATTAACTGATTCAAAAGCTCCTATACATTCTTTTTTTGTAATTTTACCGAACGCAAGTTCAGCAAAGAGTGGAATAAAACATATTGTAAGAATCAATAATAAATAAACAAGAAGAAAAACCGCACCGCCGTTTTGTCCCATAATATAAGGGAAACGCCAAATATTACCCAAACCGACAGCAGAACCGACTGCCGCAAGAATGAATGTTAACCTTGATGACCAGCTTGGTCTGTTCTCTTCCATAAAACCAACCTTCTCTTTATTTAAACTACTAAAATTATAATACAAAATTGCAAAATTTATGCAAAGATTAAGTTTATCATAGCTGATTTCGACTTATTATCTCCTGTTATAAAAAGGTGTAAATATTTAAAGTGATAAAACATAAATTACAATTGCGCTAATCAGAATCACCGTCATTACGAATGCAAATGCAACCGATATCAGAGGATTAAAACCGAGTTCGTTCTCATTGTCAACATGTTTCATAACTTTTTTGATAAAATCAGGTTTTGATTCTGACATTGTTTTTCTGAAAGAATCATGCATAATCCTTTTTACGCGATACGTATCCTCGAGTTCCTTTCTTGCCTTTTTGTTTCCTATTGTATATTTTCTTATTTTCACGTTGTCCTCCTCCGGAAGTTCATTATCTACGTATGCTGAAAGGTTCTTCTTAAAAAACCTGTACTGGTGCGATGAATGAATATTTGTTGAATAAACTTCATCCTCTTCCGGACAGAGTTTTTTCTTAACATCCGTAAAAAGAGAGCTAATTATATTAAGCTTCGCTCTGCATACGGAACATTCTTTTAAATGTTCTTCAACCTTCGTTTTAAGCGAATCCGATAACTCTCCTTCTATATAAAAAGAGAGTAAAACATCCATTTGTACACAAGTTATTTCCATAATTTCATCCTGTTCTTTTTTAAAAATATTCTGTTTTTTATTCTCATATAAACTCCTTTAAATGCTCCTGCAATTTGCCTCTTGCCCTTGCAATACGCGATTTTACGGTTCCTATTGTCGTATTAGTAAGCTTAGAAATATCTTCATAACTGAGTCCTTCGTATTCTCGCAAAACTATCACCATTCTCAAAGCCTCCGGAAGGCTGAGAAGCGCAAACCTTATTACAGTATCAAGTTCTGCAAAAAGGCATTTTTCACCGGGTTCACACCCGATTTTATCCTTAAGTTCAAGGAGTTTATTTTCGTCATAATCTACTTTCCCGTCATTATGATGTTTTTTCGTGTAGTCGTAGTAAGTATTTGTTACAATATGATTAAGCCAGGATTTAAAACAGTGAACATCTTTGAGAGTCTGAATACATTTTACCGTTTTAAGAAGTGCTTCCTGGGTTAAGTCTGCCACATCCTGCCTTTTTTCGGTAAGGTAACTGAACATTGTAAAGACATTCTTCTGAATACGGCGAATAAGCTCTTCTAGCGCCTTGATATCACCCTTCTGTGAAAGTTCGATTATCGTATCCATATCTCCGTTTTTGTAGTCAGTTTTTGGCACAACAACTTCTCCACTTTCACATTATAAAAAGCGGATTTTTTGATTTGAATCAGACAGTCGGCGAAGACGAAAGAGTTATATTTTTACTAAATATCTTCCAGGTCTCTGGATAACTGAACCAGTTTTTCTTTAATTTTTTCGCATAAATCAGGTTCTTTAAGTTTGGCTAAGATATCTTCTTTACTACCATGTCCGATAACTTTTTCTGCAATATAAGGAGAAGGAAGATTATACGCAACAAGTTCAAGATAGCGTTTTTTTTCGTGACCTTCTATATTTTTCGGAGGTTTTGTAATTTTGAGCATAAAATCTGTTGCAAACAAACCCTTGTCAGGATTCTTAAACTGCTCGTATACGATTTTAAAATCACCGTATTCCGGCACTTCTCTTTCCGCGCGTGCCAACAAATCGGCTACCATTTTTTTTATTAGCTCATCCATACTTTTAACCTCACCGGCTCTGGGCTTAATTCCCTGAAAATTTATGTTATTTGTTCTGTTTTGATTAATTTTGTTGTTCATATCCGTATCCTTATTTTATATTATTTTGGGGTAAATGTATAGTAGGATTAATCTCCGAATACTATCATTACTTTGTTTCTGTTCAGACAGTATTCTCTGAGGAATTGAGTTCTTTCTTCAACAGGTCTTATTGCGGTATGACCTATTCTTCCTATTTTATTTTCCTTATCTGTTCTATTATTCCTGTGTAAAAACTCTAGAGGATTTGCTCCTATTTTTTCATTTTTATCGGAAGCATATACCCATGCAAACATTGGTTCTTCAGGATTAGTAACATAGTATTCGTCATAAGCTCTGTCTCCACGTTCATTAGATACAATATTTTCTGCATAAGCTTTAATTAATTTGTTTCTAAACTCAACCGAATCGCTTCCGTCAATCGGCTCAACTTCTTCCCAGGTTTTGTTTTTGTTCTTTTCATAGAATTGAACGTATTGTTCATCACTCATGCCGGTTGCTCTTTTAACTATATCTGCCGTAAAGGTTCTGTCTTTTTCTCTTTTACCGCCAAAAATGTAGTTCTTTTTGAACTCATCAATACTTTTTCCGGTTCCTGATCCGGCATCAGTATTACCGCCGCCGTGTACGTATTTTGACTGAACATACAGACCGATACCCTGTGTATTAAAGTTTCTGTATTTAGATTCTGGGCGTTCCATATATGTAACAGACAAAAGTGCATCCGAATCAGGCAGGGCGAATGAATCAAACTTGCTTAATTGATTTGCAAAATTGAGTGCGTGTGCAAAGAATTTAAAGTTTCCTGTTTCAAACTCTGATTCTTCTATGTCTCCGCCTTCTTTTTTTATTTTTCCGGTACCTTTTATACCTTTTGTTGTTGTACCTTTAGGAAATCCTAATGCTTCCCAGTCTTCGACATCATTGAATTTAATTACAACCAGTCCGTCTTTATCTACGAAAACACCCTTAAAGTTTGTGCTTCCGTCAGGATTAATCTGAGTTATGCGGCTTCTGATTGTTTCAGAATCAGGCACTTTTGTTACAGGCGTAAGCGGCCTTGTCTTTTTAAGCTCGTCTACATATCCTCTTATGCGTTCTGCATAAATATCTGCTGCCTGACCATGGCTTACCTTCTGCCCATTGCCGACTTCAAATACTCTCTTTTTACCGTCGAAAGCTGCACAGCTTGGCATTGTAACAGTATCGTGGAAATAATCATCTTTTTTAACAGCTTTCAAATCTGCATGAGTAAACATCAAAGAAAGTTCAAACATGTTATCCTGCTGTAAATCAAAAGCAACTGACTGTAATCGTTTTGTTAATATTTCCTGACACAATCGTTCTCTTGCATCAGGAGTTAAATGTGTAATCTGTTCTGATTTAGAATGATTTTTATTGTACTCTTTTATATAATTATTCAGCTCATAATCAGTAATCGGTTTATTTACAAACGAAAGCCATTCATGCATATTCATTAAAGTATACATCTTAATTCCTTCTTCTCTTGTTAAATTGTATTTTTTAGAGATAAAGAATCCGTCAAAGCTGCCTTGTGTTGCATGAGTTGCATCTGTTTTACCTTCTGTTTTTGTTATATCGTGCATTAAAGCAGCAAGAGTTACTACTTTTTTGTCCGATTCATTCAGCTTTTCAAAATATGGCTCCTGTGTAATTTTTTGCAAAACTTTTAATGTGTGCTGCATAACATCAAAATCATGTGTCCCGTGCTGGGTTCTTCCTATCATCGTTCTGAGTTCGGGAAGAGTTTCCAGGACCTGATTTAATAATTTTTCTGTTTGAGGGTCATTACATTTTATTTTGTTGTTTTCGGAAAATCTTACTACATCACCTCTTAAATTTTCAACGACTTGCCTTGTTGCTTCAGATTTTATTTTTGCAAGTTTTTGACCGTTATTGATGTTTGCAGGATAGCCCGTCAAAGTATAGCCGGTCGGGTTGGTTTCGTTAGAATGAAGCTCAAATCCAAAATAATCATATACTTTCAGTTTTTCACTTTTTGGCAAATCTTTTGTTTTTTCTAATACTGTTTTTATAAAATCTTCTCTTGAATATTCCTGAGTTATTCTGAGATTGGAAAAATCGCTGTCAGACATTCTTCCTAATGACTGACCCAACTCTAAAGAGGATTCATTAAAACTCCCGATTTGTGTTTCAGTTAGCGGTTTTGTTTCGATACCCAGAGAATTAACTATATCTCTCATGGTAGAACAGTATTCCGTCTGGTCTTGCGGAATAAGAGGGAAATGTTTCTTTAAGAGCTGTACTGAGGGATCAAACAAGTTCCCGTTACATTCTGTCAGTTTGATTCTTAGCTTGCGTTTTTGGACAGCACTCAACTCATTGATATCATTTACTTTATAATAATCTGCAAATCTGATAGCAACGGGCAGTGCTCTTTCATCAATTTTACTTATATTTTCTTTACCGATTTTTTTTGCAAGCCTTCTGATATCTCTTGCTTTTATTTCGTTAGAAATCAGATCCTTAATTTGTGATGTTGTTATACCCAACTCTGTCCTGTTTTCATACATGTAATTTATTTCATCAATATTATGAGGTTTTGCAACAAATAATATTCCAATTATATCGTTGACCTTCTCATTAACAGATGAGTCTAGTAATGTTGTATGAGGATCAATTTCTTTAAATAATTTATATGCCAAATCAACATTGTAATCCCTTAAAAGTATTTTTTGATAATCAGGAACAGTATAAATATTCATAACATCTAACACAAAATCTACCTTCTTGGGGTCACATTTTGCAAGACTGATTGCCGTAGTGAAATCCAAATCTGACCAATCCATGTACGCCAGATTCTTGAGTTCTGTATCCGATAATTCTGTTAATCTTGTAAGCTTCGTTTTGCTGCTGCTTACCATTACATGTTTTTTCCACGATAAATTACACAGCCCCATATATTCATCACGAAGAAGTCCTTTTTCAACAGCTTTCTTCAAAACTTCGATATCTTCTTTTTGCAGTATTAACAAATCGTTTTTAGATAACGGTTTTCTTCGTCCGGGAATGTCACGTAAAACACCGCTGTCAACCAGCTTGTCAATATTATATCTTTGCGTGCCGTTGTTTGCCATATCGCCTATTAAATCCATTATTTCACGCTGGGTTAACTGCGTTGTTCTTCCTTCTACATAAAGAAGTTTTATATATTGAGATACTAAATCAGGTGTTTTTCCTGCTAACTCAGGTTGTCTTTTATAATATTCGTTTATTCTTTCTGACAAGTTTAAAACGTTATTATACGCACTCTGAGCCATTGTTTCACCACGAAGGCTTAACAGATGTTTTATATGTATTTCTCTAAACTCCGGAATATCACCACAGTTTTCAACAGTATTTTTTACCGCTTCAAAAGTCGGTTCAATATTGTTATTTTTTAAATATTCAACCACTCTGTTTATGTCGGGACGAGATAAACCTTTTTGAGCAAGAAGAGGCATATTTTTCACTATATCGGCAGGCATACCGGATTGCATTGCTCCCGAAGCGCTGTATATGGTTAAACCGCCATTTACAAGTTCTTTCATCTGATTAACTTTGTTCAAATCCAGCCTTCCGTCTGTATAAAGAGAACGCAAAGCATTTAAAAGCATCTCGCCATCGTCAAAGTCTTCATTTTTATCAGTTTTAATAAGTTCTGTCAGTTCTTTTACCGGATTTCCGTTTTCATCTTTAAGAAGTCTGAATATCTCTTCACGGGTTTTGTGGGCATACATAAGCTTTTGACCGATTTCTACCAGTTCTTCGTCATAAAAACCGTCACTTTTTCTTGTAAGATTATGCTCTTTTGTATCCATAGGAAGTATTCTTGTCATTTTGGAATTATCTTCTCTCGGACCACCATCCATTCTTTTGCAAATTCTCTGCAAAACAGTAAGATTAAGCGTTCCGTCAGGATTTGAAGCAACACTTATTATCTGCAAAAGCTGTTCATCTGTGTATTCCTGTGTTTTTTCTCCCCAGCGTTCTTTTGCATTTTTTAGTTTATAAATCAGTTTAACGATTTCTTCCTGATTTTCAGTTTTACTTTTTCCTACAAAACCTGCTATTTGGGTCTTTATATCTTCCCGAATATTTTTTAGTCCTTCTCTAGAGTTCAGAATATTCATCACTTCAGGAGTTCTGTCACTTTGTTTTTCAGCTTTAACCTCAGGTTTTGGTAAATCTTTGGACCCATACTTTACCTCTGCATTGTACTCTTTTAGCGCACGTTCAGGTGCAATTGCACCGTCTTTTATTCCTTCACCGTAAAAATGCAAAACTTCAAGATTTTTGGCACTCAAACGTTTATCAAACCTGAACGTATATTCTCTTTCAACACCGTCTTTATCTTTGGCTTTCCAGTGTTCGTAATCTTCAAGTTTCGGTTCTTTTGATTCAAAACCGAGTTCAAGTTTTCTCAAATGATTATAATAATCCGTAAAGTATCTGTTAAGCTGGTCATAAGCATATTTTGGCATATTCTTTTCAGCCAGAAGGTCTGCAATAGGTTTATACAGGGTTTCAAGTTCAGGATACTGTCTCCATGGGTGTTTTCCTGTTCTTATGTCATAAGGAAGGTGTTCCGCTTCGGCAAATTTGTTTACTCGCTCACCTCTGTATTGCCATTCTATTATTTCACCGGCTTTGGTTATAAAATTAACCTGAAGTGCTGTATAACCGGAAGGCTGAGCTTTTGTTGTCGCACCGTCTACTATCATTTTTGTCGTATTCGGATCTTTTTCAGATGCAAGCTTTATAAACGAAACATCAATACCCAATTCGATACCGCAATCTTTAAGTTCGGCAAGCTGAGCTTCTGAGAAAATAGGGATTCCGCCTTCGGAAGTGTAGTTTGAAATTCGCATCATAGAAAGGTCTTTGCCTTCCCTGACAGCTTTTCTCATAGCCTCTTTAAGCATCTCAACCGCCGGCTGAGATTGAATTTCCGCAGCTCTTAACTGTGCTTTTCTGTATGCTGCATCTGAATAGTTTCCTTCTTCAAGTATTTTTACAATCTCAGGATGGTTTGCATAATTACCGTTTTTAAAAACAGTTCTGCATGCGTATTTGTCACGTACATCCTGATATGCATCCAAAAGCGTTCTCGGAGTGAATGCCTGACCTTTTTCCTTAGCTTTCTGTTCTTTTTTTATTGAATCGTTAATGTAATTAGCTATTTTGTCTCTGGTGCTCCATTCACCTTTGATTCGATGACCGAATCTGCCAAGGTTTTCGCCGGAGATACCAATTCCGCCGGACTGTTTTGTAAGATATTTTTCCACATTATCATAGTGACTGTTCAGATAATTTACAACAGCATCAATCTGAGCATCTGTAACATTATGTACGCTTGTCGGATTAGTGAACATGTCTAATACAATCTGAAGCTCTTCTGCCTGTTTAGGTTCTGTTTTTCTTAGAACTTCGATTTCTGCCTTAAGCTCTGCTATTTTTTCAGGGTTTTCTGTGACATCCTTCGATTTTAGTTCAAAAACTTTATTACCGATTTTGTCATACTCAGTAAGCGGTCTTGAATATTTACCGTCATAAAGTTGAGTTTGCGGGATTTCGGATTCAACCTTGCTGCTTACTTTACCACTTAAACTCAGATTTTCTTTTGCCGTTTTTGGTTTAAGTACAACTATTGGAATATTGTTATCCTGAGCAAATTTAAGCCAGCTTTCAATTGATAAATTAGGTTTTTTATTTCTTAATTCTTCTATGCTTTTTGCATTAATATAAATTCCTGATATTTTTGGTTTACTTACCAAAAATTCATTCCATACTTCGTTATAAATACTGTTATTTTTACTATTTCTTAAAACACTGTCATCTTTATATTCTTGAGCATTATTTGCTCTTGAAAGGAAAATTTTATATGCCTGAGCCATTTCGCTGTCAATTTGTTCAAGTCGTTGAATTGTTAAACGTTGACCATTCAATTGTTTATTGATGTTATCCCATTTTTGTACATACTGTTCATCAGTTATACCCATTATTTCTTTAATATTTTTTGATACTATTTGACGCAAATGTTTGCCGTCAACATTATCACGCATTCCCCAAGCAACTTTTTCTTGCATAGGAGTATCCGGTAAAAAATATTCACTTAATAAATCGCGACTATTTCGTACCATTGAACCTATATCATATCCGGCACCTACGTATTGACAGTCAGTTGGTACTTCAAACATAAGTCCAATACCATCTTCTCGTACACAAATATTATCTTTTGTTATATATGATGTACAAAAAACATTATCCTCAGAGGCTTCATCAAACAAGTTTAATTTTTCAAGTACATCATCAACTGATATTAAACTGCGCCCGCGTGATGTTGTGCCACCGGTAGAATGTATATATGAGTTTAATTCCGTAAGTTCGCTTATGTACACTACCGGAACTTTGTAATCTATACCATCAATATTTATAGTTTCTATTGTTGAGGCTGATAAATAATCATCTTTTGAAGTTTGAGGCATAGCAAAATTATTAGATTTTATATCAAAAACAGCTTGTTTCAAATCTTCTTTTAACCCATTAATCTTGGATAAATTGTAAACCTTATCAGCAATGTTTAATAAATTATCATCACCTAAAACAAAAGCTGCTTGATATTTCAAAAGTTCTGCCCCTTCTTTTGTTTTACAATTTTTTATATTTTTCAAATAATCTTCCGCAGATAACAATCTGTTAACCTGATTAACTTCCTGTTCTGAAAAACCAAGCTGCTTAACAATATTTTTTGATAATTCACGGTTAATATTATTATTGTTGTTTCTTAATATTTGACTGAGTATATATATTCTTTGCTCAACTTCCGGCAAATTTCTTATTGAAGAATCGTTTACAAAATCCTTCAATACTTTTTCAATATTTTCTTTTGTATATTTTGAATCAATTTCAGATAAAATCTGCCTGAAGTTCTCAGCTAGATTATTAACATAACTGCTATTTTTGTCCTTTATAAATTGCATTAAGTCTGAATTAAATTTTTGAACAAAATTTGCATCAAATTTATAATCTTTTTTATAAATATCATCATGAAGTCTTTTTATAGTTACCAGATAATTCGGATTTTCAGTGTTATCCTTTAATCTGCATGGCGGTATTGCAGGGAACAAATCTAAAACTTCCTGAGGAACCTGCAATCCTCTTTCAGCCAGCAATTTTTCGTACAATTTGTATTTACTGTTTAGACTCAATTCGTCGTAATTTTTATTTATGTACTCTTCACCATAAAATGCTATAAAATCACCAGCCTTGTCAATCACATAATAGTCTATTGGATTACAGTATTTTTCAAGCTCAGGAATTACTTGAAGTGCTTTTACCATACGCAAAATACTCTCACCATAGCCAATAGAATAATAGGTCTTTTTCCCTTGTAATCTTTCTTTTATAGAGAGTGGTTTGTGTATTGATAAAACTTGTTTGGTTAGTTTTGAATCTAAAATAACAGATTGTTTTATACTTTGTAAATCAGAAATGCTGTCGTACCTTCCTATTATCAATTCCGCACATTCCGGATCAATCTGTGCAATGTCTAAAAGCAATTGCTTGGAATTGTCACTATATCGTTTTTGATAACTTTCATATTGTAATAAATCAGGTCTGACTTTTGATTTGCATTCATCAAATTTAGCACTGATTTTGTCTAAAAACGTCTTATCCGCAGTTTCCTGAGTTACTGTTTCACCCAGTCTTTCTGCGAAATTGGCAACTTTAGTTAATTCGGTATCCTTAACTCCGCCTTCAAGGATTTTACCTTCTTTTACCCCTTCATTTACCCCCTCATTTACCCCCAGGGCAGCAGCATAGAGGAGTTTTGCCTGAATTTCAGCTTCAGTAGTTCCGGTAAATTTAATTCCGTTTATTTCACCGGAAAATCTCGTTCCTGTCGGTGTTTCATAACGGGTAATCTTAGCTTTATCAAGTCCGGTATCATTAAGGAATTTTTGATACTGTTGTTCAGCTAATTTTTGTTGACCTTTTGCACTTTGAGTCTGTACGAATTTACCGAGGGCAGTCTGCAGGAATTTATTAATAACTTTTAATTGTGAAAGCATTGTTGTCTGAGAACCTGCTGCTTCATCAAAGTCTTCGTCCTGCGTAACAACTTCGTATCCCGTAAACACTCCGAGTTCTGTTCCGAAGCTGCCTGTAAAATTAGCCGATTTTGAACAAATTTTTTGTAAAAAGTTTTCTCCGGTAACTACAGTTGCGGTAACATTGCCGGTTGTTGTTTTTACCCCGTTTTCAAAAAGTTTGCCTGTATATTTTGCCATTGTGTTACCGACAAATCTGCATAGCGGAGCAGACAGAGAACCTACACCGATAAACTTAGCCGTTTCAACAGTGCTTTCTAATATCCGGTCGTGTTTTTCAGCAGTTAAACCGTTAACACTCGACAAAGCCCCTGCGACAGAAAGAGCATAATCTGTTCCAATTGTTGTTAAGTAACTTACAAGGGGATTAGACATTGTTGCAATAAGAGCAGCGTTTCCTGTCCCCATAGTCAAAGCACTCAGCAAAATTTGTATTGTTGTCATCGCACCGATTTTAATTGTGCCGCCGATTTCCTGTCCTGTCTGAATAATATTTTCAACCTCGGTTGTATTATCTTCTACACCGTAAATATCCTTAAACTCAGATTTATATCTGCTCTCGAGGTTTTCAAATTTTTCACCCTGCAAAGAGTCTATTAAAGTTTGACCGGTTGCCTGTTGTATCCGCTCTAAAATAGTTATTAAAACGTCATTCTCTTCATTTTCATCTTTTGTACCTGTTGCAAGTCCTTCTTTCATGGTATTAAAGAATGCGGCTGCAACACCTTCATCACCGTTAAAATACTCTGTCAGAACTTCCATAAACTTTTTATCATAATCAGAGTTTAGTTTATCACTGTTCGGAACACCTTTTTTCTTCGTAAGTGCATTCTGATAAAGCTGTTTTACTTCTTTCAGACCTTTATTCAGAAGTTCAACTCTCTGCTTTAAAGATTTTGCATTCATATATTTTGTTGAAGTCTGATGGAAATTTTCCATTTTTTCAAAATCAAAATCTTTAATTCCGAAATCTTTTTCCAGATGAAACTCAAATGTTCCAACCTGATTTTGAGCCATTTCAACTAATTTTTGTCCAAGCTCTTTATCGTCTTTGGCTTTTGCCAAAAATTCTTCCAGCTTCTTAACTCCCTCTGCCGTAAACATGTCTGTCAAATCACCATTGACAAATGCCTGCCGCATATCAATACCGGCTCTGTCCCAAACCGTCATATCGCTCAAAAATGGCTCTATTAATGATAAAATATTGCTTGCAGTTTCTTCAAAATGTCCGCCAAAATTTTGTCTTAACTCTGATTTTGCTCTTTCGGAAAATTCAACTTTTCTGACTGTTCTGAGTGTCGGATTTACAGAGGGGTCATCTATTACCGGTCCTGCTTCAACAATGTGATTTACTGAATTTGTAACAGAAGTACCTTTTGCCGGCAATTCTTTAATAGTATATTTAAGCTCTCCGTCAGGATAATAAACAGCCGTAAACCTTGCACCGTTTGTGTAATTTGTAACGACTTTTCTTGAGCCGTCAGGTAAAGAGCTTTCTTCAGAGGTTTTGATTTTTTTATTTGCCTCTGATAACTCTTGTGCAAAGCCAACAAAATCAATACCGTCTGAGGTTTTAATTCCGATTTCGGAGAATATTGAAGCGGCTTCTGTTTTTGTTAAAATTTTATCTTCCCTTGCAAATTTTGAAATAACCTCAATAAACTTTTCAGCCTCTTTTCCTTCTATGGCACCGTTTTTATTTGTATCAAAAAAGTCAAATATCTTTTGATACTTTTTGTTCACGGTTTCACGTCTGATATCACCCTTGATATCAGACAGGTTCTCTTTTTTGCCATTATTAAACTGTAACCAAAAGTCACCGAGACCCATTGTTTTGTGTTTCCAATCCTTACTATCTGTCGTGTAAAAAAACTGTGACGTCAAAAATAAAGCCTTTTACAAAAAAGTTATCGGCATTTTATCTGCAAAACTTTAAGACTTTTTCAAAATTGTTACATTTGTTTACATAAGGTCAATAATAAAAATTAAAATGTTTTTATATAAATATGGATAGTGTGCAATTAAATACTGCAGGGATTAATAACCCTTATAACATTCAACAGGTTAACCGCAATCAGAGTTCTGCGGTTACAAACCCTGCTGCTCCAAAAACAGAAGCAAAAGAATACAGACCGGCATCTTATTCTTCTTCTGTAACTGTCCGCACACAACTTACAACAAAGGACGAGAAGAAGAAATACAAAGAACTGATGGAAGAACTTGTAGAGCCTAAATACAAAAGAAAATTGGAATATGCTCTTAAATCAGGCAAATTACTCAGAAACAACTCTAATGACAAAAGCACCGTTTTAGATAATTTATACAAAATTGTAACGGAAGAAAGAGACCCTGGACTGGACAAAAACACTATCTTGCAGGAATGTCTTGATATCCTGGCAAATCCTTATGTCATAACCCAAACATGCGAAGACATACCAAAAGAATACCAAAAACCTGTTATCGGTCTTATTACAAATCTGAACACAAATCCTGAAAAAATTATGCAGGCAAAATGGGAGCTGGATAATATGCACACAGGCACATGCCCGGCTGCAAGTATTGAGTTTGATTTGGCAACAAAACACACTGCCGAATTTTTCAGGCTTGTTGAAGGTTTAACTTCACCAAAACACGAAGTTACAAAGAAAATAAAACTCGACAGTTTATCCGAAAACACTCTTGATGCCGTCTGGCTTCTGAACAAATTTAAAACCCCGTGGAAAAAAGAAGGCTTTGATCATGCAACAATTTTATTAAAGCCTGATGAAAACGCTATTATAAGAGCAAGAATTCAAAATCATCACAAAGATAAAGGCGAGCGTTCAATGATTGACGTTCTTATGCAGTCAACATTTATGCAGCTCGGCTCCCAGCAAACGTACAATTCGCTGACTGACAAAAGAGCCCCTAATGACTGGACAAGAGATGACGGCGGTTTAATTGAGTTTGAAAAAACATTTGTTGAATCTGTTATAGAAGACAAAAATACAACCTCTGTAATTTATCAAAATGTAGATGAAGAAGGTCGTCTCAGCGGTTATACA
Source organism: uncultured Acinetobacter sp. (assembly GCA_900321205.1). Taxonomy (GTDB): domain Bacteria; phylum Cyanobacteriota; class Vampirovibrionia; order Gastranaerophilales; family Gastranaerophilaceae; genus CAG-196. Next base: position 19,174 of record ONVC01000070.1, read on the forward strand.
AAAGACTTCGGAACAATAAAAAAAGAACTCCTTGCAACTTTAAAAGCAGGTCATAACATTAGGATTCTGATGACGATAAATCAGAACCGATTGAGATGAGCGAAAAAGAACTTTTACCGAAAATCCACCATGCCGGCATTCCGGAAGCAATTGCCGCAAAAGATTTTGACTACGAAGAAAGCTGGAAAATTACATTAGACGAATATAACAAAAATAAAAAAGCAAACTAATGATTTTTTCGTGCTAAAATGATGGAAAAGAGGGAGATTATATGTCAATTTTAATAATGATTCTTTTGTTAAGTTTACTTATTCTTGTTCACGAAGCGGGTCATTTTTGTGCCGCAAGAGCCTTCGGAATAAGAGTTGATAAATTCGGGTTCGGACTTCCGATAGGTCCTACATTGTTTAGCAAAAAAGTCGGAGGTGTAGAAATATTGGTTCACGCATTTCTTTTGGGCGGATACGTTTCGTTCCCTGACGATGAAAAAGACTGCGACTTACCGAAGGATTCCCCCGAAAGATTTGTAAATAAACCCGTTTGGCAAAGAGTTATAGTAGTATCGGCAGGTGTTATATCAAACGTAATCTGTGCTATTGCTCTCGTTATGTTTGTTGCGATATTCACAGGCAAGTTACCATCAGGGAACTATGAAGTTTTTGCCGGAGACATCAGTGCGCCAAAAGATGCCAGCATCTGGACTTCCGGTTTACAAAAAGGTGACAGAATACTGAAAGCAAACGGCTGCGATATTAATAATGCATATGCGCTCGTAACAATAGTTAAGAACAGCGCCAAAAATAACGGAATGATAGCTCCGGAAATAGTTGAAACTAATTATACAAAATTAAAAAACCTCAACCCCGGACTGACAAGAGAAGAAGAAATACCAGAAGGACTTGCTATAAGACTTCCTGAAACCTTATCAAGAGAAGTCGTAACTATGGATAAATATGCCGCAAAAGGTGCAAAATATTTTAAACCCAACGGTGAAAAAATAGACGAAAAACTTCTGGATTTGGTTAAACAAGTTGACGGCAAAACCATATACATTTCTGACGGAAAACATTCTTTGGAAGACTTGGCAAAAGCTCTTTCTAACGGAACTCATCCGATAAATTTTGTTGTTGAACGTAACGGAGAGATTCTGACACTTAACCCGATTTATCCTGATGAAAAAGGTATTATAGGAATCGGGCTTTATACAAAACAAACAATGATTGAAACAAAACATCCCGTTGCTATTGTAAAAGAAAGCTGCGTTTACCTTTGGGACAACACATACACTATGATGTACTCTCTCGGGCAGCTGTTTACGGGAAATATTCCGCTCAAAGACATGCACGGTGTTGTTGCAATCACAAAAATCGGCGGCGACATGATTGACAGAAGCGGTAAAAGTTCAGGCATTCTGCTTGCCGCACTTATTTCTATGAACCTTGCCATATTAAATATTCTGCCGATTCCTGCACTTGACGGCGGACATTTGATGTTTCTTTTTATTGAAAAAATTATGGGTAAACCTGTTGATGAAAAAATAATAGAAGTTGTTTCTACAGTATTTTTCTCACTGCTTATCATTCTCATGATATTTGTGGTGTTTAATGACATTACGTTAATCGTAAGAAAATAGTGAACCGGTTAAATAAGTTTTTCAGAAAGTTCTCCGAATTGCTCAATGGAGAGCTTTTCGCCACGTATATTTTCATCAAGGTTTAAATCTTGAAGGGCTTTTTCTACTTTACCCTTATCAAAACCGTTTGATACAAGGCAATTTTTAAGCGTTTTTCTTCTTTGTGAAAAAGCTGCTTTTAATGTTTTTCTGAAATGAGTATAATCAGACAATTCTAATTTTGGTTCTTTTCTGACGTTTAAATAAACCAGTGCAGAGTTAACTTTTGGTGCAGGATAAAAAGATTTTCTGCCGACAGTTCTTATTATTTCACAGTCAGCCCAGAACTGAGAAAGAATAGTTAAAAGTCCGTACTGTTTTCCAGAGCTTTTTTCTGTTGCAACGATTCTTCTTGCAACTTCTTCCTGTACCATCAAAATAATATCAATAATTTTGTTTCTGTTCTTGTTGTTCAAATCATCAATTTCACCCAACAAATGTGCAATAATCGGTGATGTTATATAATATGGAATATTTGCAACAATTTTGATATTTTCTTCACAAAGAGTTGATAAATCCGTTTTTAATATGTCGGCATGGATAATCTCCAAATTATCACACTCTAATTTTTGAAGCTCTTTTATCGCTTCTTCGTCAAGCTCGATTGCAATAACTTTTTTTGCATATTTTACGAGCTGCTCGGTTACAAAACCAACCCCCGGACCTATTTCCACAACAACATCTTCTTTTGTAATTTTTGCAAAATCAATTATGTCCTGAATAACTTCCCCGTTTATAAGAAAGTTTTGTCCGAGTCGCTTTTTAGTTCTGAAAAATTTTGCTCTGCTGTAGTAATCCATCATAACCCTAATAATAGCACAAAGGGGTAAATGCATAAAGGGAAACTAAGTCATATATTAATAATAAATTGTGTGTAGTATAATTTAGGAAGGAGTTAATTGTGAACTATTGCAAAACAAAAAATCATCTTGAGTACAGCCAATTGCTTGAAGAATTTTATAACGGGTGTAAAAACACGCAAAAAATCGGCATGGAATATGAGCGAATTCCAATCCGCAAATCCGACAGCGAAGTTGTTTCATACTACGGTGAATACGGAATGGAAGAACTTCTCAGAGAAATTGCAAAAGAAGATAACTGGGACTACATCTTAGACGGAGCCAATATTATCGGGCTAAAAAAACTTCACGACACCATTACACTTGAACCCGGTTGTCAGTTTGAACTCAGTTTGGAACCACAGGATTATATAAAAGATTTAAAGTCAAAAATAGAAGAAATAGATACTAACATCAGACCCATTCTTGACAAATTCGGTATAGAGCTTATTAACAAAGGTGTTTCACCAAAAACCACATACAGAAACATAAAACTTATACCCAAACAACGATATGCAATCATGGCTAACTATCTTTGGGGAATACTTTCTGACGTAATGATGAGAGAGACGGCAGGTATTCAGGTCGGCATTGATTATAAATCAGAGGAAGATGCAATAAGAAAATTCAATCTTGCAAACCTTATGATGCCGTTTGTAACGGCCATTTACTCAAACTCAAAAATCAGAGGCGGAGTTGATACCGGATATAAGTCTTTCAGAGCTCTTGCATGGCTTAACACGGATAATGACCGCTGCGGTTTTGCAACAAAATTTACTGACGGAATGTGTTTCAGGGATTATGTCAACAGACTGCTGGATACACCGATGATATTTATAAACAGAGAAAACCGAACTATCAGTCTTAACGGAAGAATGACTTTTAAAGAGTTTATGAAAGACGGTTACGAAGGTTTTGAAGCAGAAATTGAAGACTGGAATCTTCACGCTAACTTGTATTTTCCTGAAGTCAGACTGAGAAACTTTATAGAAATCCGAAACCATGACTGTGTTGGCGGCGGGCTTCAATACTCAATACCGGCTTTTTATAAAGGTATAATGTACAACGAAAGTGCATTTGACGAAGCGGAAAATTTACTGGGAAAATTTTTCGGCAAAGAAATCAATGAACTCAGATACAATGTTGCAAAATACGGTATCCGTTCAAAAATAAGAGGAACAAAAATTTCTGATATCTGCAAGAAACTGACAGATATTGCATATCAGTCACTAATAACACAGAAAAATGACGAAGAAAAATTCCTTGAACCTGCTATTGAACTCCTTAAACAGGGAAAAATGCCTGCCGATTTATAAAATTTATATAAATTCTATCTTTCAATTACTTAACAAGAATCTTGTCAGATTCCAAATTATATACTATAATTAGACGTAAGAAGAGAGATAGGAGATTATATGCAGACTTTAGAAAAAAATGAAGGTATTATCACGCAAATTATCGGTCCTGTTATTGACGTTGAGTTTGCGCAAGGCGAATTGCCTGAAATTTATAACGCATTAAACATCACTTGTGATGACGGAACGGTTATTGTTGCGGAAGTACAACAAATGCTTGGTTCTAACAGAGTTAGAACAGTTGCTATGTCATCAACAGACGGTCTTAAAAGAGGAATGAAGGTTGTAAACACCGGAGAACCTATTAAAATCCCCGTCGGAAAACCAATTTTAGGCAGAATACTTAACGTTATCGGTCAGCCTGTTGACAAAGAAGGTCCTATTGAAACAGATACGTACCTTCCTATTCACAGAGAATCTCCGAAACTCGTTGACCAAAATACGGATGTTGAAATCCTTGAAACAGGTATTAAAGCTATCGACCTTATCCAGCCTTATCAAAAGGGTGGTAAGATCGGTCTGTTCGGGGGTGCCGGCGTTGGTAAAACAGTTCTTATCATGGAACTTATCCACAACATTGCATCAGAACACTCAGGCGTATCAGTATTTGGCGGTGTTGGTGAAAGAACACGTGAAGGTAACGACCTTTGGAACGAAATGAAAGAATCCGGCGTTATCGATAAGGTTGCTCTTATTTACGGTCAGATGAACGAACCGCCGGGAGCAAGAATGAGAGTTGGTCTTTCAGCTCTTACTGCAGCCGAATACTTCCGTGACTTCTCTAAGCAAGACGTATTATTATTCATTGATAACATTTTCAGATTTACTCAGGCAGGTTCAGAAGTATCAGCTCTGTTAGGTCGTATGCCGTCAGCAGTTGGTTACCAGCCGACACTTGCAACAGAAATGGGTGAACTTCAGGAACGTATTACATCAACAAAAGACGGTTCAATCACATCAGTTCAGGCAATCTACGTACCTGCCGATGACTTAACTGACCCGGCTCCGGCTACTACATTCTCTCACTTGGATGCATCAACGGTTCTTTCAAGACAAATCGCATCACTGGGTATTTATCCGGCTGTTGATCCGCTTGCTTCCAACTCAAGAGTTCTTGATCCGAATATTATCGGTTCCGAACACTACGAAACAACAAGAAAAGTTCTTCAAATTCTTCAAAAATAC
>ONVC01000088.1 GCA_900321205.1 uncultured Acinetobacter sp.
CATTTTTTTCGTACATGGCGGCGGCACCATTTCTTTTCTTTGTTTGTCAAAGTTTTTTCTGCCCTCTTTTTTCATGTTTTTCAGAGTTTTCTTCTGCTCTCTGGTCAAAATTGACTCAAAGTCTTTCATATTTTGTTTTTTGATTTCTTTTGCCTGCTTTTTAAGTTCTGCTATATCTTTATCAATCACAGCAAGTTTTTCTTCCTGTTCCTGAACTGTAAGTTTTGAGTTTCTGATTGTTTCTGCTTCCTGTTTTTTAGCCCGTATCTGCTCCATTACAGGTTTTATTTTTGCATGTCCTTCTTTTCTGAGTTCTTTTGCTTTTAGTTTTTGAACTTCTGTCAGACCGAGTTTTTGTTCAAAGGCTTGTTCATGAGCTTTTCTGATTTCTTTCATCTGTTCGGGAGTCGGTCTTTGCGGAACTTTCTGTTCAAACTTTGGTCCTTTTTTTACAAAATCAGGTTTGTTTACAGGCTCATTTGCGTTTGCGGCACCTGCCAAAACACACATTGCACAAGTCATTATTAATAGTTTTTTCATATCTTTTACCTCTTTTTACATTAAGTCACACAAAACTGTCGCCAGTTCTTTTTTAGCATTAAAGATTCTTGATTTGATTGTTCCTATCGGACAATTAAGTTTTGCAGAAGCTTCTTCGTACGTATATCCGTATATTTCGCACATCATAATTACTTCTTTAAACTTTGGTTTTAATTTTTCAACCGCATCAATTATTCTTTTTTGCCTTTCTGTTGTCAAAAGTGTATCTTCAGGACTTTTCTTTCTGTCACGCAAGTTAACAAGAACTTCTTCGTCTGCAGTACAATTTTGTTCATTCTTAACAACTGCTGATTTTAAGTAATCCTTTGATGCATTTTTTGTAACCGTATTAACCCAGCTTTTTAAAGAACCGCGTTCTTCATACTTGTCCGAGTTCTTCCATAACTTGATATATACTTCCTGTTCTATATCCTCGTTATCTTGTTTTGTTATCATTCTGATAATGTTTTTAATATTTTGTTTATTTGTTCTTATAATTTCGTCGAAATTCATTCATCTACCATTAATAATCCGTCAGAGTCAACAGGGAAACCCAAATCCTCTGCCGAAAGTGTATCACCGTATTTTAAGGTATCCATTAAGTCGTCATTTGTAACAGCAAAACCTCCTACTGACGCAAGTGAAAATACCATAAACAAAACCGCACAGGCTGCTCTTAACCCTTCTTTACGTTTTTTACGTTTTGCATAATAGTACATTTTTACTTCATCTAACAAAGATGAAACCTTTTGCTGAGTTTCGTACTCTGCACGGCAGTCTTCACATTCAAGAATGTGTTTTTCCAACTCCTCCGGGGAGGAAGAGATAAATAATTCTTCATATTTTGAGCATTTTTCGTTCATATTGACCTCTCTGTTATTATAACGAAATACCAAAATTTTTGTTCATTTTTTTAAAATAGTTAACAAAAATTTATTTAACATTAATTACATTAATGCCCTTAAACTCAAATATATTCTCTGTTTCATCCTTAATCTTATGTTCAGCCAGCAATACTCCTACTATAGCTTCAAGCTCACCCATCGGCATCATATTTGACGGAAGTTCATCAAATCCATGCTCATACCTTAATGCAGATTGCAAAAATTTACAATCTGCAGATGAACGTTCTTTGTAGTTTGAATACAAATTCAGTTTTTGCCTTGCAAGATAAACTTCAAATCTTGATATGTCAGCTCCCTGTTCCTTCAAGCCGGAAAACAACTCACACCCTCTTGTTGAAAATCTCTGCATCCAATTATCCCTGTTTAAAAACATGCCCCCATCATTATGGATAAGCTGGTACTGTTTGGATAAAACTCGCCACTTACCTTCCAGCATGGTATTATCCCACGGAAGCGAAATGCAGAAAACAGAGTTATTTTTAGATACATAGTTATTAAAAAACAGCTGAACATCATTTATTGAAAACAGTTTATCAATATATATCAGCTTACGTGTTGCAATTTCCATAACAGCAACACCACTTTCCACAGATGAAGAAGGGCCTAATGACAAACCTACGGCATGCGTTATCATATACCAAAGTCCTCATCTTCCGGTACATTTGTCTGAAGCTTAATAACAGGCTTATCAACATTTTGCAAATCTTTTTTATCAGTAGTGTTCGTTTCTTTATCAAGCTTAATATATATCTGCATATTTTTCTTTGACAATTGTTCACTTTTTTGTTTTTCCGCCAGTTTCTTTCTGTTATCCTCAAGAATTTGTTTTGCTTCCGGAGTAATTACATCACGTTCAACCTTTGATATAATTTCAACTCTGTCTTTTTGAATTCTTTCCTGTTCCTGAGTAGACATGGACATTACATTGTTAGCCCTAATGTCATAGTCATCACGATAAGCGTTTTTTAGAACAAGTATTTCTACACGTCTGTTTTGAGGATCTTTTCGGGAATATGATTCTTCCAACGGTCTTGTATCTGCATAACCTATTGCACTAAACAAGTGCGGCCCGAAATGAAAACGTTGAATCATATAACGTACAACCGATGATGACCTTGCAGAAGATAACTCCCAGTTAGACGGATAAATCGGACTTTGGATAGGAGTGCTGTCTGTATGACCTTCAACCCTCATAGAATGAAGAATAAATTTTTTACAAATCAAAACTCCAACTTTATCCAGCAGATTTTTAGCCTTTGCGTTAAGCGTTGCAGATGCCGGTGCAAATAAGTATTTATCGTCAAAAGTTATCAACAAACCAAACTCAGTCATTTTTGCGGAAATTCCCTCTAACTCACCGGCTTTTTTAAGTTTTCTTATTTGCTCTTCAATTTCTTTAAATGCTTCATCTTCATATCTTTTACTTAGTGTTTCCATCATAAGACCGGGAATGAATGAGTTTGACTGGTATTGGTCAAAAACGTTTTTATTACCGTCTAAAATCATTTCCTGCGCATCAAGAATGTTTGAAGAGTCAAAAACGTTTTTTAAAGCTTCTTCCAACTTTTGATAATCAACAGCATCAGATTGGGCAAGGGCATATAATACTACGAATGTAGCAAAAAGAAGCGTAATGAAGTCTCCGTATGAAACTAACCATCTTTCAAGGTTTTCATGTTCTTCTGGCGGTTTTTTTCTAGCCATTTGCCGCTTCCTTCTTTTCTTCCAATATGAATGAACGAAGTTTACGTTCGATTAATACGGGGCTTTCGCCAGCCTGAATTGAGAGAACGCCTTCAACAATCATATTTTTATATAAAAATACATCCTGATAGATAAATTTAATTCTCGTACCGAGAGGAATCATAACCAGGTTTGCGGCAAACAGACCGTAAATTGTAGCAACGAACGCAACCGCAATACCTGCACCTAATTTAGACGGATCGGATAAGTTCTGCATAACCTGAATCAGACCAAGTACGGCACCGATGATACCAAGTGTCGGTGAATAACCGCCGAATGATTCATAAACTTTTGCTGCGTTATGTACCTGCTGTTCCTCCTGGCTCAGCTGATTTTCAAGCATTTCTCTTACAAGAGTCGGATCGGTACCATCGGCAACAGCACCCAAGCCTAATGTAAGAAGCGGGTCAGAGGCGGTATTTGCTTCTTTTTCCAATGCGATAATACCTTCTTTTCTTGCTTTTGTGGCAAATCCGCCAATCTCTGTTATTAAAGCATCAAAGTCAGATTTTGGAGGCATATATACGTCTTTTAAATATTTTAATGCGGATATCAGAGTTTTTGCAGGGAAACTTAATACAATAGCACCGGTTGTACCACCTAATACGATAAATGCCGCCGTAACCTGAAGCAACTGTCCGATGTTACCACCTTCCATCGCCTGACCGGTTAAAATGAAGGCTATACCAAGGAATGTACCTATAACTGCAAATATATCCATAACTATCTCCGCATTATATACTATTCTACGTATATTAAACTATATTTTATCGTTTTTTAAATCCTTTAAATAGAGGAAGTTAAGCATTTTTAAACAAAAAAATGTTCCCGTTTTTATTCGGGAACATCTTTTTTTATTTTTCATTTTTTTTGTTAATTTTAGGTTTTGTTGCTTTCGTTTTTGTCGTTTTTGTTGTTTGAGTTTTTTCTGTGTTTTTTTTGGTTTTTGCAGCAGTTGTTTTTGGCGTTGTTTTTGATTTTGCTTTTGGTTTAGTTTCCGTTTCGTTCTTTTCCGGTTCCGGCTTTCTGGCAACAGCATCGGCAACCTTCGGAGTCGGTTTGTATCCCTGCGGTTTCGGAGCAAAAATCATATCACTTTTAATTTGTTTGGCAACATTTCTTGTTCTGATTTTATCAACTTCTTCCATAATTGCTCTCACCGGAACCTCCCACGCATCTGAGGTCGGACAGGTAAATGGTTTTACACTCTTATACCAGACAACGTCATCACCGTCTGTCTTAAACCAGCGCCATTCGGACACAGTATTAAATATACCGAATGTCTTCTTACCTAACGCTCCTGCAAGGTTCATAACACCGTTATCGGTTGTTACTATCAAATCCATACAATTCATTGCGCAAGCGGTATCTTCCCAGTTCCTGAATGTTTTTCCGAGTCTGATAAGTTGTGCGTCAGGCGGAACTCTGTCCATCTGGCGGCTTAAATCGTCAACCTGGAAGCTATATACTTCAACATCAGGAAGTCTCATAAGCGGATACAGGTATTCCAGAGGAATATCACGGTTTGTTTCTTTACTTGCAAGCGTACCTTCATACGCAATACCTATTTTGAATTTATTGTTGTTATTTATAAACTGTTTCTTATATGCATCAATTTTTACCTGCGGAACTTTCAGATAACCTTCTGCTTTTGGTATTGTTTCCGGTGTTGTTTCACAAACAATCGGC
>ONVC01000117.1 GCA_900321205.1 uncultured Acinetobacter sp.
CAAAGTAGCCTTGAGCAAAAAGTATCTGAAATTCTTGTCAAATACAAGAGCAATAAATGCCAAGCCCAATGATATCAACGCAATACCCTTAAATATATTGAGCGGATTTATTATAGTAACCAGATTGGCAACAATAAATGTTCCGATTAAAAAACTCAATGTATTAAAAGTTAACTGAAAACCGAAAATTTTACCCCTCATTCTGTCAGGAGTAATTTTTTGTAAAATTGTATCCAGCATAACAAGAACTACCGCATCTGCCATACCTATCGGAATTAACCAATACCAAGCAGCACTCAGAGTTTTACAAAAAGGTGCGGTAATTAATGCAATACACAAAACAATAAATCCGGTTGCAAATAAATGAACGACCTTCATTATTCTTGCAAAATACAGGGCTGTAACCATACCCAGAATTATTCCTACCCCTAATACAGTCCTTAAATATGTTAAATCAGAAAATTCCAACTTATAATAATCGGTAATCAACGCATTGAGCCCGTTTGAAAATACCGCAACTATAAACTGCAAACATATAGATAGCAACACCAAATACAATGCCCGCTTGTGATTTTGCAAATAATTGAACGCAACTTTTATATCATTTCGCTTAACATCTTTTTCCTGAAATTGCTGCGGAATTAAAAATGAAACAAATCCGGTACAAATCGCTGCCGCCAAATACATTCCGCCAACTATCATATATGCAACTTTATCACCAAAACCCATATAATAGTTAGAAATAAAAGCCCCAAGTAATAATGCAATAGCACCGATAGAAGATGTCAGAGCATTACCGAATTTTAATTGAGAACTTGAAACAACATTTGTTAATGCTGACATTTTTGCCGGATAGAAAAACGCAGCCCCTATCCCCAATGCGAAAGAATATCCGTATATTGCGGCGATAGTTATACCATTAAGAGAAAATATAATTGCCGTTACAATCAAAACTCTGTATAAGCAACTCAAAGACAAAATTGCTTTTCTGGAATATCTGTCGCATAACGCTCCTGAAAAAGGACTCAGGATAAATTGCGGAATTAAAAACATAAAAAACATTATCGCAATAGATTTTCCTACAGCGCCTCCCAGCCCGATTATAGTTGAGACAAGCAAAAACTGAACTATTGCATCTGCAAAATGTGAAAATACCTGTCCTAAAAATAATTTATCAAATTCAAAATTTGCCAATGGCCCAAATTTCTTTTTTATACTTTCCATCCTCTCTCTCCCTTGTAATTAACTGTTTTAATAATACCTTATAACCGTTGTGTTAAGCAAATTTTTTACATACCAAATGAATATTATTTGTGGTAATATTTGTGCTATAATCTTGAAGTAATTTATCATACTGGAAATTTTATGAGTAAAGAAACAACTGAAAAAAAATCCAAAAAGAAACTGAATAAAGATCAGGTTATAAGAAGTTATTTCAAAGTTTTGCCCTACTTTAAAAAATACTGGTTCAGAACTATTTTGGCTCTGGGGCTTGCTATTCCGATAGGTTCTTTTGATGCTGTAATTGCTTTATCTCTGAAGCCGTATATGGATGTTGTTATGGTTAATAAAACCGTACAGTCTCCATGGTATATTCCGCTGTTAATCGTTGCATTTACAACACTTCAGGGGTTTTTAAATTACCTTTCCACATATATGAACGGCTGGGTTGGCGGAAAAGTTACTGCCGATATGAAGAAAACTTTGTACGAAATTCTTATGCATAAAGATGCCAGATTTTTTGATAAAAATTCATCAGGTGATGTTATGCGTAAGTTCAACAATGATGTTGACCGCTCCTGCGGAACTCTTTTAAATAACCTGAAAACAGGAATTTCAAGAATTTTCTCATCACTTTCACTTATCGGCGTACTGTTTTACAACTCATGGCAACTCGCAATTATTGCAGTCGTTATATTGATAGGAGCAGTTGTTCCGTTGACAAGAATGCGCTCTTTAATCAAAGCGGCAACATCAAAATCCGAATCTGCCTGCGGACAGGTTATAACCGCGTATAACGAAGCATTTTCAGGCAACAAAGTTGTTTCGGCATATAATCTTTATAAACATCAAAGCAAGAATTTTGGAAAAGATGTTGATAAAATGTTCCACTTAAGCATGAAAATTACCCAAAAGACAGGCTGGCTGTCACCTTTGATGCACATTATGG
>ONVC01000025.1 GCA_900321205.1 uncultured Acinetobacter sp.
AACTTGCAAGTGATTTAGGTATAAAAATGATTATTACAAATGACTCTCACTATTTGCGAAAAGAAGATGCAGATGCTCAGGATACGTTATTATGTCTTCAAACGAATGCAAACAAAGATGATAAAAACAGATTTTCATTTCCTAATAATGAGTTTTATGTAAAATCAAAAGAAGAAATGCGCAAAGCGTTTGCCTGGATGGATGATGATACGTTTGAACAGTGTTGTGCAAATACGGAAGAAATATGTAATAAGTGTCACGTTGAAATTGAACTTCATAATGCGCCGCTTCCTCATTATGATGTTCCGGAGGAGTTTTTATTTAGGTCTGATGATGTTGATGAAAAAATCATTGCCAGACTAATGAAAAAAAATAAGACGGACAAAAAAGAAGATGTTTTAGAAGAAGGAAAATATATTCAGGGGATTGAAAATTACTTAAAGCATATTGTTTTTGAAGGATTAAAAAAGCGATATGGTGACCCGGTCCCTGATTCAATTGTTGAACGTGCAAATTATGAACTCGGTGTTATCAATCAAATGGGTTTCCCTGCATACTTTATGATTACATGGGATTTTATCCATTTTGCAAAAACTCACGACATTCCTGTTGGTCCGGGAAGAGGTTCTGCAGCAGGTTCGGTTGTTGCTTATGCATTGGAAATAACAGATATTGACCCTATTTATCACAAGCTCTTGTTTGAAAGATTTTTGAATCCCGAACGTTTTACCATGCCTGATATCGATATTGACTTTTGTATTGACAGGCGAAGTGAGGTAATTGATTATGTAACCCAAAAGTATGGTGAAGATAAAGTCTGTCAGATTATTACTTTTTCTACTTATGCTCCTAAAGCTGCGTTTAAAGGCGTTGGCAGAGTACTTCAGGTGCCGTTTGTTGAAAGTAACAGGCTTACCGGATTAATTGAGCCTGCGCTTGATGTTGCAAAAGCGACAAATGAAAAAGCCGAGTGGCTCAGAGACATAATTGATGCTCCGGGTACATCCGAATTTAAACAGCTTTATGATGAAGATTACAAAATAACAAATCCGGAAAACGGCGAAGAAATCAGTTTTAAGCGCTGGGTAGATATGGCTGTTGCTATTGAAGGCTTAAAATGCGGAACAGGTACTCACGCTGCCGGTGTTATTATATCTCACGCACCTCTTGATACTATTCTTCCCGTTCAGCCTTCTAAGGATGGTATTGTTCAGACGGGTTATCCGAAACACGAAGCAACTGAAGTTCTGGATCTATTAAAAATGGACTTTTTGGGGCTCAGAAACTTAACCATGATTACAAAAACCGTAAAAATGGTTAAGCATTACAGAGGTATTGATGTCGATATAAACCATATTCCGCTTGATGACAAGCCTACATTTGATATGCTTACAAAAGGTGAAACAATTGGTGTATTCCAGCTTGAATCTCAGGGGATGATGAATTTGGTCAAGCGTCTTAAGCCTGACGTATTTGAAGATTTAGGTGCGTTAGTCGCTCTGTTCAGACCCGGTCCGTTAGGTTCAGGTATGGTTGATGACTTTGTCGCAAGAAAACACGGTCAGCAGGAAATTACTTATGCTCATCCTTTATTAGAGCCTGTTCTGAAAGATACATACGGAACAATTGTATATCAGGAACAAATTATGCAGGTGTTCCAGGTGCTTGCTGATTATTCACTCGGTCAAGCTGACCAGGTTCGCCGTATGATGGGTAAAAAAGATATTAAAACAATGGAAGAGCAGAGAGGTAAATTTATTGAAGCATCTGCAAAACACGATATGAAAAAAGAAGATGCCGAAAAACTTTTTAACCAGATTCTCGCGTTTGCTTCTTACTGTTTTAACAGGTCTCACTCAGCCGCTTATGCCTTTGTTGCGTATCAGACTGCATATCTTAAATGTCATTATCCTGTTGAATATTTTTCTGCTCTATTATCAAGTGTTTCTGATAATAAAGATCAGACTCAGTTATATATTCAGGAAGCACAGAAATATGGTATAGAAGTTCTTCCGCCTGATATAAACAAATCTTATCTTGAATACGCTCCTGACGGAAATAATATCAGATTCGGTATGGCTGCCATAAAAGGTGTCGGCGCCCCTGTTGTAGAAGCCGTAATTAAAGAACGTGAAGAAAATGGTGATTTTAAAAATATTTTTGATTTCTGCAAGAGAGTAGATGCAAGATATGTAAACAAAAAATCGCTTGAAGGCCTGATTAAGTCAGGTGCATTTTCAAATATTGAAAAAAGCCGAAAACAGCTGTTTGATAATATGGAATATATTCTTGATGTAACTGCAAAAGAAGCCAAGAATAAAGCTATGGGACAGGTTAGTTTGTTTGCAGCATTAGGCGGTGATGATGAGTTCTCTTCTTCACAATATCAGCTTCAGGGGAATGATGAAGAATATACAAATAAAGAAATTCAGCTTTTTGAAAAAGAATTTTTGGGCTTTTATCTAACATCACATCCTCTGTTTTCAATCAGAGACAAGATACAATTCCTGAAAACTCATGACATCTCTCAACTCGATAAACTCGATGAAAATGCGGAAGTAACTTTATGCGGTTTAATTACGAATACCCGTCAGATTCCGCAAAAGAGTGATCCTTCCAAGTTCATACGATTTGTTACTTTAGAAGACCTTTCAGGTTCAACAGACTGCGTATGCTTCCATAAAAAATTACAGGAATACGCTGATATACTTGTTCAGGACGAAAGAGTAGTTATAACCGGTAAAGTTCAGCACAGAGGGGAAAATTCTATCAGCATTCTGATAGATAGCGTAAAATCTGTTGACAACTCTAATATTGTAACGGTATCTCTTAATAAAGAGGTTTCTTATGAAGAATTATGCGGCATAAAAAACATTCTTGCAAAACATCTGGGAGATGATCCTGTCATGCTTAGACTTTCACCCGTAAACGGTTATCGCACAAGAATCATTACATCTCCTATGTTTTGGGTTCGTTCAACTAACGATTTGGTTAATCATTTCAGAAGTGTTTTCCCCAATGAGGTTGATGTTTCAATTAAACCCCTTGATTCTCCGCTGGAAAGTGCTAACGTCTAAACTGACGAATAGGAACCTATTATGTGAAACATTTTTACAAGCGGCTTAATGTCAGCAAATGCCATTTGTATTTTTTCATCAAGTATATGACCTTCAAAATCAATATAGAATATGTATTCTCCAAGCTCTTTTTTAGAAGGTCTTGAATCAATGTATGACATATTAATGTTATAGGAATCAAGTATTGTAAGAATTTTGCTTAAAGCTCCTGCTTTATTTTCCGTTGAAAAGGTTATACTTGTTTTATCCTTTCCTGTCTGAGGTGCAAGGAATTTGCCAAGAAGAATAAAACGTGTTTTATTATTTTCTTCGTCATTTATATTTTCTTTTATAATCGGAACGTTGTACATTTTAGCACATTCTGGACTTCCGATTGCCGCAACGGATTTGTCCTTTTCGTTTAGTGATTTTATTGCCGCAGAAGTTGAAAGGGTCGCTTCTTCAATAAGCGTATCCGGGAAATTTGCGTGAATAAACTGTTTGCATTGCGCCAGAGCCTGCGGATGTGAACGGATAATTTTTATATCTTTAATTTTGCAGTGTCCTATTAAAGAATGCTCTATGTTCATTGTGGTTTCAGCAATTATTTTTATTCCTTCTTTTTTTAGCGATGATAAATTGTCCAGAGTTTCTCTGACAATTCCCTCGATGGAGTTTTCTATCGGAATAACTGCAACTATATCTTCCGAGTTTTCATCTTTTAGTGCTTTGATTACTGAAGATATTGATTTTAGGTTCGTGCTGACACAATTTAAGTTAAATGCATCAATAAATTTGTCTTTTGCAAAATCACTGTACGAACCGTTTGGCCCGAGAAAAAGTAATTTACGTATTTTTGATATATCTAAAATGTCTTGTTCCATGTTTTATCCTTTATTTATTCCTGAACAGGTACACTGTTGTCAATCTTAATTTCCTCTTCTACCGTACCTTTTGGAGCAGGTATTTCTTCTAAATTATTCATGTCAGGATAAGATTTTGGTAAATACTGTATGTGACCTGTTCTTTCATTTTCGGCAGTATTTTCTTCTTCTGAATTATTGTCTTCATCTTCATTTTCTTCGTCGTCATCATCAGTGTCTTCATTTTCATAAGATTCTCTTATTTGTTCGTCGCTGAATTGACCTCTTAATTGACTGCCGTTTATTCCGGTATTAAATACCGGAGTGTAACCTTCATAGTCCTGATTGTTTATTTGTTTCGGCATATAATCAAAAATTTTTGCAACCATAATCGTAAACAGAAGGCATATAATTACGAGTAGTATTATATATTTTTTTGAGTTAAAGTATTCTTCCATTATTTTTGTCCTTTATTTTTATTTAATTCTACACCAAAGGCAAACATTGCGAAATCATATTTTATCGGATCGTCAGGACAAATGCTTTTTAGTTTGAATGTTAACTCCCTAACAGCCGTATAATCGTTACTTTTTCTTGTAAGTAGTCCCATATCTCTTGATTGCCTTGCAACATGAACATCTAATGGTATATATAAATCTGCAGGCGACATAAAGTTCCATATACCGATATCAACCGGTGTTTTTCTCACCATCCACCTTAAAAACATATTCATACGTTTCATTGCACCGCAGTTTTTTGGATTCGGAAGCATGTGATAAAAACCCTGTTTCGCATCTTTTGGTGCCCTTGCATAAAAATAATCAACTACTTTATCAAGAAAATGGTCATATTTTTCTCCGCGGTCTTTTATAAATGAATATTTAAAAAGCTCTTCTAAGCCCTTTGATTCGTTGTATAAGCTATGTAAAATATTAAAGATGGGTATAATGTCATAATCTTTTGAAAAACGGTATTCTATGCCTTTTAAATTTTTAAAATCACCATTTTTTACATAATTTGAGATATCATTATCTGCACGCTCATATATATCATTAATTTTACTTATGAACATTTTTCTGTTCCCGTAGGCAAACAATGATGCAATAAACCCTGACAGTTCTTTGTCTTCTTTGTATTTACCTCTGTGAATAAACTGTACCGGGTCATCCTTTATAAAATTTTCATTCTCGTATTTTTCTGCTAATCTGTCAAGTTCGTTTTTTGTAATCATGATTTTCTGACTCTTTTCCAGAACTCTTCTAATATTTTATTACATTTTTCTTCTTCAATCCCACCGTAAACTTTTAATTTTGTGTTAGCGAGTTCAGGAAGATTAATAACACTGCTTATTGCTCCGTATTGTGTGTTGTAGGAACCGAAGTACAGTGTTTTAATTCCTGACTGAATAATTGCCCAGGCACACATAGGACAGGGTTCAAGTGTGACATACATCTCACATTCATTAAGTCTTGAACTCCCGAGTTTTTTCTCTGCTTCCTGTATTGCAAGTATTTCTGCGTGTGCAGTAATGTCGTTGTTTTCTTCCCGAAGGTTGTGTGCGGATGCAATTATATTACCGTCTTTTTTTATGACGCAACCTATCGGCACGTCATAAATGCATTTTTTACTCTCTTCTATCGCATTATTCATGGCAAATATAACCCCTGTAATTTACCCCTGTAATTTACTCCTAGCCTTTTGCTTCATCGCCCCAGAACTCATCGTCATAGTAGGCAAGTTCAAGGTTTCCGAGTATTACTACATCACCGTTTTTGAGTCCGTATTTTTTAAGCTCATCAAATACGCCCATTCCTTTAAGTATGTTTTGAAGTCTTATTACCTGTTCAGTGTTTCGTGAATCGGTAACTTTTGCAAGTCTGTTAATTTTACCGCCGTTTATGATATACGCATCTTTTGCTATTTTATTTATTTCAAATGCGCTGTCATCATTATCGTAAGCACCAAGGTCTTCTTCTACCTGTATTTCAAATACGGGTTTCGGAATCTCATCAACTTTTGTGTCAATAAAGTGCAGAAGTTCTTTAATGCCTTCTTTTGTAACTGCTGAAATCGCAAAAATATCTTTGTTATATGATTTAAATTCTTCAATAAATTTTTCTTTTTCTTCCTGCTGAATAGCATCAATTTTATTCAACACAAGTATCTGATATAAATTCCCCAGATGCTCTGAGTGTTTTTTTAGTTCATTATTAATTATTTTGTAATTCTCGACTGGAGTTTCTGCTGTCAAATCAACAATATGAACTAAGAAACGGCATCTTTCAACGTGACGTAAAAATTCGTGTCCCAAGCCGACACCTTCGGAAGCACCTTCTATAAGTCCCGGAATATCAGCGATTACATAAGAGCCTCCGTCAGATTTCGGAACAACACCGAGGTTTGGCACAAGTGTTGTAAACGGATAGTCGGCAATTTTTGGTTTAGCTGAACTTACAGAACTTATGAATGTTGATTTTCCGGCATTCGGCATTCCAAGTAATCCTATATCAGCAATAAGTTTAAGTTCAAGCTCGAGAACTCTTTCTATTCCCGGTTCTCCTGGTTCACAAAACTGAGGCGCTCTTTTCTGTGCTGTCGCAAAACGTGCATTTCCGCGGCCGCCGCGACCTCCTTTGGCAATTAATACCTGTTGTTCGTTTTCCGTTAGGTCAGCAATTATATTACCTGTTTTAACATCACGTACCATTGTACCTAATGGTACTCTTATAAATAAATCTTTTGCACAGGCACCATGCATACCTTTAATACCGCCATTTTCACCTGCTGCAGCTTTAAATACGGATTTAATTTTAAAGTCCAAAAGAGTTGACATATTTTCGTCTGCAACAAAATAAATGTCCCCGCCGTGTCCGCCGTCACCTCCGGCAGGACCGCCTTTATCAACATATTTTTCTCTGCGCCAGGCAACCATGCCGTTTCCGCCGTGTCCTGAGATTACTCTTATTTTTGCTTTATCTAAAAACTTTACCATTCTTTGTTATATTTAGCCTCTTTGTAATATAATCTTATTATGAACAAGATTAAAAATACATTATTCAGTAACAAACCTGTAACAATTAATGAGAATTCTCTTATTATGGCAATTGAATCAAGCTGTGACGAAACGGCGTGTGCTATTGTTAAAGGCGGAAGAGAAGTTATTTCAAATGTTGTTGCATCTCAGATAAAAATTCACGAAGAATACGGCGGTGTTATTCCTGAGATTGCGGCAAGAGAACATCTTGAAGCTGTTAATGTTGTTATTGATGAAGCGTATAAACAGGCAGGTGTAAAAGGGAATCAAATTGATGCTTTTGCCGGAACAGTCGGTCCGGGATTAGTCGGTTGTCTTCTGGTCGGTTTAAATGCGGCAAAATCTTTGGCATTAGCTTTTGATAAACCTTTTATAGGTATTAATCACCTAAATGCACATCTGGCTGCAAATTTTATTGATACGGATTTAGAGCCTCCGTTTATAGCACTTCTTGTAAGCGGCGGTCATACTCAAATTATTAAAGTAAACTCTTATTCTGATATGCAGATAATCGGTGAAACCATTGATGATGCTGTTGGTGAAGCTTACGATAAGGTTGCCCGTCTTATCGGATTACCATATCCCGGCGGTCCTAAACTGGATAAGCTGGCACAGGAAGGAAATCCTTTTGCGTTTAAACTTCCAGAGGCTAAAGTCGGTGAGTATGATTTTAGTTTTTCAGGGCTTAAAACAGCTGCGTTGAGGTTAGTAAAAAGTTTTGAAGGGAAAGATTTGCCCCTAAATGATATTTGTGCAAGTTTTCAGGAAACAGTTTCTGCAACTCTGTATAAAAAAGTAAAACATGCACTTGAAGAAACAGGATATAATCAGGTTGTTTTAGCAGGAGGAGTTGCCGCAAACAGTGAAATCAGAAAGAAAATATTCAGTCTTTCAGAACTAGGATATAAAGTGTTTGCTCCACAGATGAAATATTGTACTGATAATGCATCTATGGTTGCTTCAGCAGCATTTTTCTTCGAGAATACTTTTGATAATATTGATGTTGAAGTGTTTTCAAGAGTGCGTTAAACAACGGTCGGAAGTTTATTCAGATTATAGAAAATTTTTGCATTATCAACAAATTTTTCAGGATTAGAGCTTACATAAAACTGTTCTTCTCCTTTAATATTTGTATTATTTAACATATTTAACATATTCAAATCATGTTTTATATATTTGACAAAGATTTCTGCCGGGTCAATAAACATATCTTTAGACGTATATTTAACAAATTCATCCATTAAATAAGGATAATGTGTGCAGCCTAATATAATTTTATCGGGTTTAAAATCAAGCATTTCTTTGAGTTCATATTTAATTTGCTGTCTTTCTGCGTCATTATTTTCCCCGACACCTTCAACAATTCCTACCCAGTTTTTGCTAGCAAGCTCTTTTACCCGGATATTTGAGTTATATTTTTTTAGTTCTTCCGAGTATTTACCTGATTTTACTGTTGCTTCCGTTGCAAAAACACCGATTCGTTTATAGTTATTTACTGCTATTGCTTTTGCACAGGTTTGAATTATAGGATAAATCGGGAAGGGGTAATAATTTTTTATTTCATCATACGCCTGAGCAGAAGATGTGTTGCAGGCTATCACAACTGCTTTAACTCCTATATTCTGCATAAAATCAAGAATGTTACGAGCGTATTTGATAAGTTCCTCTTTTGTTTTGCTGCCGTATGGTAAATGAATTGTATCTCCAAAATAAATAATATTTTCATCAGGCAATAGTTCGCGAAAACGAGCCAAAACAGAGAGTCCGCCTACTCCCGAATCAAAAAAACCTATTGGTAATGAATTTTGCAAATTATTTGTCATATTTATTTATTATTCTTGAGATACTCAATAATACCTTCTGCTATTGCTTTTGCTGTTGCCTGTTTTCTTTTTTCTGTTATCAAATCAGCTCTTTCGTCAGGATTTGATATAAATCCCGTTTCAACAAGAACTGCCGGTACTTCCGTATGGTTAATTACGTAGAACTTCGATTTTATTACGCCTCTGTCTTTTGTGTCAATATCATTTATAAGGTGTTTTTGTATAACTTCTGCCAGCTCTTTGCTGTGTTCGTGGTAATAATGTGTCTCGATTCCGTACGGTTCTGTTGCAACAGCTGAGTTAACGTGAATACTTACAAATATTTCAGGATTTTCAGCATCCGTATAATCGCATCTTTCCTGTAAACCTATATATGTATCATCTGTTCTTGTGATTGCATATTTATACCCTTTTGATTTTAGTATTGAAGCAACACGCTGGGTTAAATCAAGAGTAATATCTTTTTCATTTATTCCTTCTCTGATTGCACCATAGTCTGTACCACCGTGTCCGGGGTCAAGTACTACTTTATTTTTAATAGGTGGTTTGTTTGGCTTTGGTTTTGTTTCTGTTTCAGCTGCCGGCTCCTGATTTTTAACTTCTTTTTGTGACGTAAGTGTGAATCTCATAGCTTTGCCGTCTACACTTTGCGCAATTTGTATTATATCATCTTTCTTTATGCTCATATCTACTTTTACGCCGATTTGCGGAAGCAGTGAAAATGTCATTTTTTTGAACATTGTGCCGTTCATTGTTTTGATTAAATCAGGCTCATTATAACTTTTCACGTTAAATAAATATACCGTTATATTGTCATCGTTTCTTACTATTGAATGTACAACAGGCTGGGTAATAGATAGTATAAGTTCTGATTTTTTGTTTGAAACCTTTTTTACATAGGCTTTCTGAATATTAGCGACTGAGCTTACCAATGATGTATGGTTAAGTTTATCAGCATTAATTATCAGTAATGACTGAGAATCAGCAGAATAAATCGGGATAAATTTTTCAGGTTTTTCTGTTGTTATTACTATTCTTGCTGTATTAAAATCAAATTGTCCGATTTTTGCAATATCTTTGCAGCTTCCGTCTGGACAGAGTGCAAGCTCTTTATTTCTTATTTTTTTATCTACATATGTGTTTGGCATATCAACAACAAGACGTTTTGGTGAATCCAGCATAAATACTTTGGAAACTGTCATTTGTCCCATTCCGCTGACAAGCAGACCGCTGTTTTTTAAAAAGTACCCGTTAATAAAATATTTAGTTCTAAGTTTTAAATCAGATGATATATCAATAGAAATCAAGGAGTCGTACGTCTTGCCGTCAGAGTTATTTAGCGTTGAACTCAAAAAAGCTTTCTGAATATCATTTATAATTTCAGCTTTTTCTTTGTTTTCAGCTTGTTCTGTTGTTGGTTTTATTTGTGTTTTCTGTATAACTTCTGAACTTGCGGTAATTCCTGAATAGTTTGATAAAACTGCTGATTCATCATAAACAGGATTAAAATAATCGTTTGTAAACTCCGGTGAAACGGTTTTAACTACTATATTTCCGTTTATATCAAGAATCTTTATATTAGATGTATCAAAATCCTCTTCAAATGTAATTACTGCTCTTACTACATCAGGTTCAGTCGAAAATTGTGCCAGCCTTATTTGTGTAATTTTACTTTTCTCAAATGAAAGCTGTTGCTTTGGTCCGACAAGAATTGCATTATTAATATCAAAATAGATTCTGTTAGGATTTTCTAATCTTATAAACTTATATTTTTGCTTTTCATTAATCTGTTTGTTTTCAACACTTATGTAAACAAGCGAGGAAGAGTCATCATAATTTAATGACGTAACTTTTGACGGCTCAGCCGTTACGCTCATAGTAAAAAACGTTATAAAGCTTATTATTAAAAAGAATAAATTCTTTAAATATCTCATATAATATAAGGCTCCCGCCCCCCAAATCTCTATTAAATTATAGCTAAAATCAGGGGTAAATGTAAAGGGGGCGAAAATGAATCGTAAACAAAAAGTCTGTAAAATATTATATGGTTATCTTTAAATTTATTGTTTTTAATAAACAAAACGACACCGGCGTTTATGCCGGTGTCGTTGATTGATATAATTCTTATTATTATGCAAGTCCGAACTTCGGTGCCGCATCCTGTATAGCCTGACCAAGCATACCTTCGATATTTTGTTTTTCCTGCTTGATAAGTTCGAGTTGAGTTTCGACGGATGTCTTTTCTGCTTCGAGGTCTGCCTGTTCTTCTGCAAGCATATCCATTTCCCATTCTTTCTGCGCTTCGAGTTGTTCCTGTTGTGCCTCTAACCAGATTGAAACGTTGTTTTCGTAATTTGATTTGCACTGTGTAGCGTAAGTCTGCATTTGCGTAACTTGGCTTTGTGCCATTTGCATTATCTTCTGATAATTGCCTTTTTCGATTGCATCTTTATCGTATGTTTGTTCGCTGCCGTTAATATTAAATATGTAGCTTTTTCCGTCTTTGCTTAGTTGATACTGACCAGCCATCATAGCCTGAGCTATCTGAATATCTTCTGCTTTTACCGGATTGCCCATTGGGTCTTTGTCACCCCATTGACCCAACATTTGTATTGCAGCCATTGATGAGCCGTACATGTTGTTAAGGTTAACACCATTACAGCCTAAACCCATCTGCTGGCTAAAGAACATATTTGCAGAATTTTTATAGCAATTAGCTTGTCTTTCAAGCTGTTTTTCAAGTTTAGCGTAGTATTTTTCTCGCTTATCAACCTTCTTCTGCATTCGCTCGACCAAAGACGTATAGCGTAATTGTTTCAGTGTAAGCTGGTTTTGCTTACGCTGTAACCTCATTTTTTGATGTAGTAGTAACAAGAACGCCATCTTTAGTCTTAGCTCCGTATTTTTTATACTCTTATATATATAAAGTATATTTTTAGTTTTAAATTTCATTAAATTGACTTATTTGTTACAAATCTTTACAAAAATTGTTACATAAATTAATATAAATATTTTGATTTATTTTATAAATCCGAAAATTAAAGTGTAAATTTTTGTAAAATTTTTTTTAATTATAAATTAGGGATATAAACTAAAATTATGAAGTATAAAAAATTATCAAAAGAACAACTCATAATATCATTTGACCGTCTAACCAGGTTTAAGCCTACAAGAGAAAAATATTTCCGTGTGTTTTGTGATATTATAATTTCCAATCTTATTGAACCTGTGTATAAAAAGTCTGATCTTCTTTTGATGCCGTCAGACGAGATTACCCGTTTAGCTGAGATTATTATTAACTCATCTTTGTCTGATTTTGCAGATGTAACTGAGCACCAAAATAGTAATCAAATTAACTCTATTATAAAAGATTATGAAAATTCATTGTTTATAAATAATGATGAAGTGCAAAATTATCTTAATAATAATATAAATTTTCATATGTTTGTCCAGTTGATAGATGAATCCTGTCCGATAAATCTTCGCTGGCTAAAAGCAATTTATTCACTTACATCTGAAAAAACCGTTTCAAACAAAGATTTAATAAAACTGCGTCATAATTTGGGAATAAAATTCCCTATACAAAAAATTCTTCTGGCAGAAGGGATTACGGAAGAAATATTACTGCCGGTATTCTCAAAATATTTGGGGTTTGATTTTTATAAAGAAGGAATCCAGATTATAGCGGCCGGCGGTAAAAATCAGGTTGTTAAAATGTATTATAAGCTTATTGAAGAGCTAAAAGTTCCTATATTTGTTTTGCTTGACAAAGATGCTGAAGAAAATATTAATCAGATTACTCCAAAACTGCGCAATATTGATAAAATTCATCTCGTATCGTGCGGTGAGTTTGAGGACTTGTTACCAAAATCACTGATAATTAAAACGCTAAATAATGAGCTTACAAATTTTGCAACTGTTACTGCTGATGATTTTGATACATCTCTTTCTTCTGCCGAAAATCTGGAAAACATATTTAAGACAAAAGGTTTGCATGAGTTTAAAAAAGCAGAGTTTGCAAAACTTGTAAAAGACAATATATCCGATGATGATGATATTTCAGCTGAAATTGCATCAATTGTAATGGAGCTTGGATTATAAAAAAAACTAATCACCCTTCATTTTATTGAAGGGTGACAGTTTGTAAAATATCTGAGTATATTTTAAGTTGTTATGCTTTGTCCTTTGGTGCCATTGCGCTGAATATACCGCCGAGAACGATTGCTCCGAGAGCAGCTGCACCTGCTATTTTCAAGTTTGCGTGTTCTGCAAAACCAAATTTGCGTTTAAATTGAGATTCAAAATCTTGTGCAAATTTATCAGCTTTTGCTTTAACCTGATTATTTAAGTATTCTTCTTTGTTTTTTACACCTTTTGATTTTGCGAATTCTGCCAGCTGCTCTTCCGGTTTGAGTTCGCCTTTCGGTAAATCTTTTCTTGCTGCTTCGAGTTGTTTGTTAACTTCTTCCAGATTTTTGCGAACTTCTGCAAGTTCAGGTGCTTCTGTTACTGTCGTGGATTTCTTTGCAATTTGAACTTCTTTCGGTAATTTATCAGTGTTACCGAATTCCGGTAATTCCATTTGTGGCATCTTTTCTTTCGGAAGTTCAATCGGTTTTCCTTTTCTGCAAATTACACCTTCTTCATTTATATATGCACCTTCACCGAATTGTTTTATTACTGCTTCCTTATTTTTTTCTATTGCTTGATTTAACGCAGATATCGAACTGGTTGATGTTCTGACAGTTTTTGCTGCCTCATTTAACGTATTAACTCTTTCATTTGAACTGTTAATTAATGACTGAAGTGTTTCTTTGGTAACTTCTTTGTCTTTTAGCAATTCTTTTTCATTCGGTCTTAATGTATCAATAAAATCTTGCATTGCTTTTTCAGGATCGTAAACTGTACCATTTAAGTTCATCGGAGTGTTATGTATTAAACTTTTGAAACATTCCTTCAGTAATTCTCTGGCTGTAACTCCTTTTAACACTTTTTGGTCAGAAGGGAAGTTTTTTAGCAAGTTTTTAAT
The DNA here is from genome assembly GCA_900321205.1 of uncultured Acinetobacter sp. Classification (GTDB taxonomy): domain Bacteria; phylum Cyanobacteriota; class Vampirovibrionia; order Gastranaerophilales; family Gastranaerophilaceae; genus CAG-196. Next base: position 13,806 of record ONVC01000025.1, read on the forward strand.
TGTTTCTGCTTTATTATTTTCGACTTTTAATATTGCTTCAATTTCTTTATCAAAAGCAACTCCTTTTGTCATTCCTTTGTTATTAACAAGTGCATCGGTCAAATCTCTGCCGGATAATTCTTTAATTTGTTTTAAAGCATTGTCAATTGTTTTCTGTTCTTCGGCAATGTTGCTCTTATTAATTTTAAATCTTTCCTGAGGTGCTGCTTTAACAACTTTATCCCTTTGTTCAAGATATTGTCTGCTGTAATCCATCAAATCTGATTTTAATGCTTTTTTAGCTTTATCTAATTCTTCACCTTTTAATTCGCCGTAATTTGCGGATTCAACGACTTTATCAATATTTGCTTTTAAATCAGCATCATATTTCTTTAATCTTGCCTTTACTTTATCAATAGCCTCTTTTGATGCATTATTATTTTTTAATTCCTGAAGTTCTTTATTAGCATTATCAGCTTCTTTTGCTGTCTGGCGGATTAAAGCCAGAGGTTCTTTTGTAATATTTTTTTCAGATACATTTGTTTGTGCTTTTGCTTCAAGTTCTTTTATTTTATTTTGGTATTCAGCTTGTTTTTCTTCAAGTTTTATATAATCAGAATCTTTTTTGATACCTTCTTTATGTGATTCCTGGAATGCCTTAAATTCGTCATTCCAAGTTTTTTCAGCGTTTGCTTTTTCATCAGCTACTTCTTTTGCAGCCTGTAAGAATTTCTTTTCTTCGCCTTCTGCTTTTTCAAGTTTTGATTTAAAATCAGCAGAATCTTTTGCTTCATTGATAATATCATTGTGCGAAGCGTATTTTGGTTTTGTGAGATAGTGGGCACCGACACCGCCTGCTGCCGCACCGACTACTCCGCCTGTTTAAGCGTAAGCTCCTGAACTTGAAGAGCTTTGTTTTACTTGAAAAGCATCTGCCATAACTGATTACTCCTATATTTTACAACTTACTATATTTTACTAATTGTCCCTTTTTCCCATACGAAAAAATTACATCTTACATATATAAACGTCTAAGGATAAAAAAAATTGCTTATATAACGTACAATTAAGTGTCCGTAAAATTTACATCTTCCTCTAAACCATTATATTTACTGATTTTCACCATTCAATCAATACTTAATAAATCTTAACAATTGTATGTTATTCCTCAACATTAACCGACTGCTTAAACCCTTTACTTTTACCCTTGTTTGTATTAAACTTTATTAGTTTAAAAGATACAATATGAGGAGATTATAATATGACTAATAGAGTTCTGTTATGTATTATGGACGGCTGGGGAATTTCATCAGGTAAAGAAGAATATGATGCAACAAAACTTTCAAAGCCCGTCAATGTCCCTAAATTAATAAAAGATGGACCTTCAACGCGTATTCATGCTGATGGTGAGTATGTCGGTTTGCCTGCCGGCCAGATGGGAAATAGTGAAGTCGGTCACTTAAACCTTGGAGCAGGAAGAATAGTATATCAAGATTTGTCAAAAATTAATAATGCGATAAAAGACGGCTCGTTCTTTAAAAATGAAAAATTTTTAGAAGCGATTAACCATGCTAAGAAAAACAATTCTTCACTTCATATCTACGGTCTTGTTTCAACAGGCGGCGTTCATTCATCATTAGACCATTTACTTGCTTTAATTAAATTAGCATCTGATGAAGGTCTTACAAAGGTTTATGTACATGCTTTTCTTGACGGCCGTGATACACCTCCGAGCAGTGCTTGTACATACCTGCAAACAGTAGAAGATGAACTCGCTAAATACAATTTACCAAAGATTGCATCAGTCATAGGTCGTTATTACATTATGGACAGAGATAACAGATGGGAAAGAGTTGAAAAAGGTTATAACTGTTTGTTATTCGGTGAAGGTAATAAAGCTTCGTCTGCTGTTGAAGGTGTTAAAGAATCTTATGCTAATGGTGTAACAGATGAATTTGTTTTACCGATAGTTGTAGGCGGAGAAGAAAGCAGAATAAAAGATAATGATTCTATAATATTTTTCAACTACAGACCTGACAGAGCAAGAGAAATATCAAAAGCTATTAACTTCTCTGATTTTGACGGATTTAAAAGAAAGAAAGTTTTAAATAACATTTATTATTGTACAATGACAAGTTATGATGCGACTTTTACCTTCCCTATTGCATTTCCGAAAGCTAAGCCTGTAAATATTTTAGGTGATGTACTTGAAGCTAACGGAATAAATCAGTTCAGAACCGCAGAAACAGAAAAATATGCACACGTTACATTTTTCTTTAACGGCGGTATTGATGAGCCTCAGCCTCATGAATCAAGAGTATTGGTTGCTTCACCGAAGGTTCCTACATATGATATGCAGCCGGAGATGAGTGCGCCGGAGGTTTGTGATAATGTTCTTTCCGCTATTGAAAATAAAGATTACGGATTTATTCTTGTAAACTTTGCGAACCCTGATATGGTTGGTCATACGGGAGTTCTTGAAGCGGCAGAAAAGGCTTGTAAAACTGTTGATGAATGTGTCGGTAAAATTGCAGACAAATGCCGTAAATATGGCGTTACTATGATACTTACTGCCGACCACGGTAATGCAGAAGTAATGTTTAATGATGAAACGGGCAAACCTCATACCGCTCATACAACTAACGAAGTTCCTTTTGTTGTAATCAATGCTCCGTATGAACTTGAACTTCGTGAAGGCGGAGCGCTCTGTGATGTTGCTCCTACCATTCTTCAATTGATGGGAATTAAACAGCCTGAAGAGATGACAGGTAAGAGCATGCTTAAATTGCCGACAGGAGTAAGTTTATAACATTTTGTTTAAAACAGAGGAAACATGAGCGAAGATACAAAAACATTAGATATCGATTTATCATTAAAGAAAAACAATGTAGACGAGTTTTTCTATAATCTGAGTGAAAATCCGAACGGGTTCAAAAATAAAGACTTCAGATATACTCTTAGTCTTATCTATCAGCTTGTTGAAGATGAATTTGAAGGTATATTTTTGTCTCCCAACTCACCTGTCAGAAATACTGATTTTTTGCTCATAAATGATGGTACTGCAACAAATCCTAAGCTGAGTTTCTTTGTTACTCCTACAAATAATTTTCAGTTTTATCTTAAATCTAAAGGTTCAATGTTCAGGTTTACTTCAAAAGAGGTTGAAGGTGAAATCGGATATGTTATGCCTTTGGATTTAGTTCTTGACTATTTCGGCGGATTTGGCGAGATTGTTGATTTTTCTTCACTTACACCTACTTTTGCTTATTTTAACAAACTTACTCATTTTGTTATGAAGCTTATAGAAAAACTGTATTTTGTTCCTGCTGTTCATAAAAAAGAAAGTTCGGCAGGAGGAATGTTCAGGATAGTATATGAGCCGATTATATCTAATAAAGAATCCGCAAGAATTATAAATGAGTTAGAAAATAATTTGCCTGAAAATCTGTTTATAAAGGGTGAGAAACCAAAAAACTTTGTAGAACGGTTTGTAAGAGAATATCTTAATTACCTTGTTTATAAGTTTCTCGGTATTAAGGCATACAGGTTTAAAGACATTAAGTCAGGTCATTATATGCTGAAAGACCTTGAACAAAAATCCCTTTTAAAAGGAAAAGATATAGCAGAAAATATCGCACAATGGTTTGATGAACTTTATCTTGGCAAGTATGATTTAATTCCTTTCTTTAAGGTTAATAAATTAAATGATAATGAATTTGAGTTAAAAATTCATATTAAAAACCGGAAAACAAATGAAACAATTCTTCTTGATGAGTTGTATCATAATGATGAAATATGGGAGCTTAATACTCAGGATATCTGTAAAATTATTGAAAAACAACTTAATTATGCCCTCAGGTATATGCCTGAGCTTGAAACTTTGTTTGAAGACGAAGATAAACTTTCACTTACACTGAACTTGAATGAAGTCTATAAAATTATAGCTCAGACAGCATATTATCTTCAAAAAGCACAGATAGATGTTATTCTGCCTGATGAACTCACAAATATAATTGTACCGAGAGCTTCAATTAATGCAAGAGTTAAGGAGTCGCGCTCGGCTGAGTTAATGAAAATATTTAATACTGTTTCATCATCTTCTATATCATTAGATGATATCTTAGATTTTACTTATGAAGTTTCGTTAGGTGATGAAAAAATATCTCTTCCTGAATTTGAAAAACTTGTTGGTGAAAGTGACGGATTAATTGAGTATAAAGGAAGATATATACTTATCGATAAAT
>ONVC01000023.1 GCA_900321205.1 uncultured Acinetobacter sp.
AATCTTTTTATTTGACCGTGAGCTTCAGGAATGCTTGATTCACCGTGAACGATTCTTCCGTCTTCAAATTCCGCGCCGAGTTTCATATCGTCTAATGTTGCAGGAAGAACAACCCCTCTTATGTTTAAAACATTTGCGGATTCTTTGATTGCTTTAACCATATTTCCTGTGATAGAGCAAAGCGCAGTAAGGAAAAGGTTGCCGAAACTGTGTCCTTCAAGTCCTTCACCTGTTTTAAATCTGTACTGAAAAAGCTCTGTAATCAAATCTTCATCATCGCCCAGTGCGGCAATACAGTTTCTTATATCTCCGGGAGGGAGTATTCCCATTTCATTTCTCAGTCTTCCTGAACTTCCGCCGTCATCACCTACGGTAACTATTGCGGTAACGTTACTTGTGTATCTTTTTACACCTCTGAGGAGCATTGATAAACCTGTTCCGCCTCCGATTGCGACAACCTTTGCACCTCTGTTGAGCTTTCTCCTTCTGTAAAGTTTTTCGAGAATGGAAGAGTTCCCCTTTTCAGAGTTCATATCCATAATTGATAATGTTGTTTTTTGCCAGCCTTTGAAAAATATGACTGAACCTATCAGAATAAATATTGCTGCAAGCAGGTTTGAAGGTAATACTAATGCAGCTTTTCTTATGAGTTCCAGGGTTAAATAAATAGGTCTTACGTTTGCCAGAACCATAAATCCCAGAACAATCATTACAGAACCGAAGAAAATCAGTAAAAACCATCTTTTTACTTCAAGTCCCGGAAGAAGCCAGCCGACTTCTTTTTTCACATCAACATTATCTTTTAAATCGTCTATATTAAATGCCATAATTTAACTTTCTACTTTCAATTTTTTACTTTTAACTTAATCAACCCAGCCTGATATTTTTGCATTGTTATAATTAACTGGTGCAGGTGTAATCAAACGTTTTGCTTCTTTTATTAAATCCATTGATGTTTTGTATTTGTTTGAAAAATGGATTGTATGAACTTCGCACATACTCATTCCGCCTAAGTTGTTGCGGATTTGAGAGGTATGAAGCAGATGCTGCAAACGTTTAATCATATCATAATTGTTAGTATTGTCAGGAATTGCGTAATCAACTGTTAAATCAGGGTTATAAGTTTTTTCCGGACAAAGCTCCTGAGCAACAGGCAAGCCTACATAATCTCCGACTTTTGAAGTTATATCACCCATCGGAGCATAGAATACAAGCCAGTCAGAACATTTTTTAATTGCTTTTGCGACCGCCGTTGAGAAAGTGAAATCTTCACCGCAGGCTTTGTACATAGCACCGTGGGGTCTTACATGTTCAATACTTAATCCGTAGGCTTTGGCAAAAGACATTATTGCACCTACCTGATAAACAACCAGTGCTTCAAGCTCATCTTCTTTAAGCTCAACCGGTCTGTAGCCAAAACCCTGAATGTCATTAAAACCTATATGCGCTCCGATAGCCAGATTTTTTTCCTTAGCTTTCAAAAGGGCATCCTTGATTGTAACGGGATCGCCGGCATGAAATCCGCATGAAATATTTACTGAGCTTACATAATCCAAAAGCTCATATTCCTGTGTGTTTTTGTAAACACCGTAAGCCTGCGCCAAATCACAGTTAAAATCTATATTCTTAATTGATTTTTTTTCAATAACTTCTTGCATTAAAAAACTCCTTTTATTCAAGATTATACAATAAAAAAAAGAAACATATGTTATGTTAAATCTGTTTTAGAAATTTTCTTTTGCAGTATTGCCAAAATAAATATGATTATGAATAAAATATATGCTAAAGCACATGATTTACCTATGTCAAAATATTCAAAAGCGTATTTGTATATTGAATAAACAATTACATTTGTGCTGTCCTGCGGTCCGCCTTCTGTCATAACATAAATCAGGTCAAAAATCTGAAAAGAAGATATAAGGGTAACAAGCATAACAAAGAAAGTTGTAGGTTTTAAAAGCGGTAAAGTGATTTTGAAAAAAGTATCTTTTGCTCCTGCCCCGTCAATTTTTGCTGCTTCATACAAACTGTTATCAATTGTAGAAAAACCTGTTAAAAATAAAACTATATTGTATCCGATTAGTTTCCATACCGACACAAAAATCAATACCGGCATGGCAAGACGGGTATCAAAAAGCCAGGTCAAATGTGTTTTTAATAATGTATTTACTGCTCCGATATTCGGGTCAAATATCCAGCCCCAAACGATAGCTATAACAACCGCAGGAGTTATAAACGGCAAAAAATAAATTGTTTTAAAAGTTTCGCTTCCTCTGATTTTTGTGTTGAGTGCTGCCGCAATTACAAGCGGAATAATTACCGCAAAAACAGTTGTTGATATTGCGTAAACGAAAGTATTAATCAAAATTTGCAAAAATTCGCCCTGTGAGAGTACGGCTTTATAATTATCCAGTCCTACAAACTTAATCTCATTTAATAAATCCCAGTCAGTAAAACTGAGTGCGAAAGAACAAAAAATAGGAATGATAATAAAAATCATTGTACCGATTAGTGCAGGTAATATAAACAGGTATCCGTATCTCTCTTTTTTCATGCTATTATTATATAGTAATATAGATATTATGAAAAGAATTTAAGAGGGGTATAAAAGAAGAAGTTTTTTATTATACAGGACGAGGGTTTGTACAATATCTTGCAAGAGAATCAGGAAGAACTCCTGCTGAGATTTGGGTAACTGTTTGCCGAGATGCAAGGCTTCACTCTCCGGCTCTTTCAAAATCTTTGATAGAAGGTATTCGCTCCTGTGGTGCAAATGTTGTTGATTTAGGTTTGGCTCCTACTCCTATCGGATATTATTCGGAAGCGGCAGGACTTCCGCATCATATTACAAGATATCTTCCCGTAACAGGTGCATTAATTATTACTGCAAGTCACAATCCGAGCCAGTATAACGGTTTAAAAATGACTTATGCAAAGCAGACGCTCGGCGAAGAAAAGATTAAAATTGTAAAAGAAATGACAGAAGAAGAATACAAACTTCAAATTCCTCCTGTTCCGTTTGGTCAGCTTGTTGAATACGATTTGATACCTGACTACATTAACGAGATGAAAAACACTTTCGGAAGAATAGGTGAAGGTATAAAAGTTGTAGTTGATTCGGCTAACGGTACCGGCGGTGTCGTAGGACCAAAATTGTACAGAGCTTTAGGGTGTGAAGTTATTGAACTTTATTCTCTTCCTGACGGACGTTTCCCACATCACCATCCAAACCCGAGTGATGAAAAAACGCTTAACGATATTAAAAAAGCTGTTGTTGCTAACAAAGCAGATATAGGTATTGCCTTTGACGGTGACAGTGACAGAATAGGGGTTATTGATTCAGAAGGAAATTCAATGACCGGAGATAAACTCCTTTTGATTTATTCTGAAAATATTATCAAAGAATATAACAAAAAGGGAATAAAACCTGTTATAGTATCGGAAGTAAAATGCTCACAGGTATTATATGACACAATAAATGCTAACGGCGGAATTGCTGTTATGTGCAAAACAGGACACGGATTTATAAAAGCAAAAATGAGAGAAACAGGAGCCGTTCTTGCAGGTGAAATGAGCGGTCATACTTTCTTCAAAGATAAATACTACGGATTTGATGACGCTGTTTATGCAGGCTGCAGAATCATTGAGATTATAGCCGAGAAGAAAAAACAAAACCCCGGTTTTAAAATCTCTGATATGCTCAAACCTTTTGAAGCAATGTATTCCTCTTCTGAAGTAAGACTTCCCTGCCCGAACTCATTAAAATCACAAACCTTAGAAAGCTTTCAGGCTGTAATTGCGGAAAACCCAAATTTCTTCGGGCGAGAGATAGAAGATATTATTACTCTTGACGGTATGAGAATAGTATTCAAAAACGGAGGCGGATTTGCACTCATAAGACAAAGTAATACAGAACCCGTATTTACGCTCCGTTTTGAAGCGGATTCAAAAGAAAATGCCCAAAAATACGAAGATCTGATGGTTAATAAACTTTTGGAAATCATTCAAAACTATTCAAAAAATCTTGCCGGAGTAAATTAACAGGAGCAAATTAGGGGTAAATTAGAAGGATAAATTAAAACCTGGAAAAACCAGTTGTCATTCCGAACTTGTTTCGGAATCTGATATCCTGAAAGACCCTGAAACAAGTTCAGGGTGACAACTTGACAGAAATAGAAAAGGCGGCTTTCAGAAAATCTGAAAGCCGCCTTGTTTGTTTTTTATTATTTTTCTGAATACCGGCTATAAGGAAAGCAATTAAGCCTTATAGATTTACCCCTTATTCTTTGGTATATTCAGCGTCGATTACATCGTCGTCTTTTTTGTCTTCTGCCGCACCCTGGCTGTTAGCTTCTGAGTTAGCGTCTCCGCCTTCTTTCTGAACTGCTTCGTATGCTTTTTGTGAGATAGAGAACATTGTTTGCTGAAGTTCTTCGCTCATTTTCTTAAGTTCATCAGAAGATTTATTTTCGTCTAATGCTTTTTGAAGAGCTTCTTTTTGTTCATTAAGTTTCTTCAAATCTTCTTCTGAGATTTTGCCTTCAAAGTCTTTGGTTAATCTTTCGGCAGAAGAGATGAATGAGTTAGCATTGTTTTTGATTTCAGCTTCTTCTTTTTTCTTCTTATCTGCTGTTGCGTTAGCTTCAGCTTCTTTAACCATTTTGTCGATATCTTGTTCGGACAGGTTAGAAGAGTTTGTAATTGTAATTTTTTGTTCTTTACCAGTTGCTTTATCCTTAGCAGAAACGTTAACAATACCGTTAGCATCGATATCAAAAGTTACTTCGATTTGAGGAACGCCTCTCATAGCAGGAGCGATACCTTCAAGTCTGAACATACCTAATGATTTGTTATCTGTTGCCATTGGTCTTTCACCCTGAAGAACATTGATATCAACTGCTGTCTGGTTGTTTTCAGCTGTTGAGAATACCTGTGACTTAGAAACAGGGATTGTAGTGTTACGAGGAACAAGAGCTGTCATAACGCCGCCCAATGTTTCAATACCAAGTGTTAGCGGAGTTACATCAAGAAGAACGATGTCTTTAACTTCACCTGCCAGAACACCTGCCTGAACTGCTGCACCGACTGCAACTACTTCATCAGGGTTAACTGACTGGTTAGGTTCTTTACCTGTGTAGTCTTTAACTAATTGCTGAACGGCAGGAATACGGGTTGAACCACCAACCAATACGACTTCATTGATATCATTTTTGCTCAAACCTGCATCTGATAATGCCTGTTCAACAGGCTTTTTGCATCTGTCTAATAAATCTCTTGAAAGGTCTTCAAATTTTGCTCTTGAGAGAGTAAGTTCAAGGTGTTTTGGACCGTTAGCATCAGCTGTGATGTACGGCAAGCTGATAGTTGTTTCGACAACTGATGACAATTCGCATTTAGCTTTTTCAGCAGCTTCTTTAATTCTCTGCATAGCTTGTTTATCACTTGTTAAGTCCATGCCTTCCTGTTTTTTGAATTCTTCGCAAATCCAGTTGATAATTTTTTGGTCGAAGTCATCACCACCTAAGTGAGTATCGCCTGATGTTGAAAGAACTTCGTGAACACCGTCACCGATTTCCAAAATAGATACATCGAACGTACCACCACCTAAGTCAAATACCAAAACTTTTTCTGATTTATCTTTTTCTAAGCCGTAAGCAAGAGCCGCTGCCGTAGGTTCGTTAACGATACGAAGAACATCTAAACCTGCAATCTTACCTGCGTCTTTTGTTGCCTGTCTTTGAGCATCGTTAAAGTAAGCAGGAACTGTGATAACTGCTGATGTAACTTTTTCTCCCAGGTAGTTAGAAGCATCATCTGCTAATTTTCTCAAAATCATTGCTGAAATTTCTTGCGGAGTGTAATCTTTTCCGTCAATATTTTTCTTATAATCTTCGCCCATGTGACGTTTGATTGATGCGATTGTTTTATCAGGGTTCAAGATTGCTTGTCTTTTTGCTAACTGACCTACTAATCTTTCACCTGTCTTTGAAAAACCAACGATAGAAGGAGTTGTTCTCATACCTTCTGCGTTTGCTATAACGGTTGGTTTACCGCCTTCCATAACTGCTACAACAGAGTTTGTTGTACCTAAGTCAATACCTATTGTTTTTGCCATAATTTTATCTCCTTATTAATTACATTTTTCTTACACTACCATTTAAGCACCGTTTTTAGAAAAACATTAAAAAATAAACAATTTTTTAATATTTGGCAAAATATAAGAAATGACTGCTTAAACTTTTTGATAAATTCCCTGGCAGATTTTTTTCATATTTTTATAATCTGATAATACTCTCACATGATATGGATTTTCATAAGGGTCAGTAATAAAATATCCGTTCGGTTTTAAAGTCCGTACTATATTTTTGACGGTTTTCGCAGATTCTCTCTCTGATATTATATATGGCAAAACGTTGTTTGCAGATATTACATCAAATTTATTATCAGGATAATCAAGAATAGCCTCCTGTACTCTGCTGTCCCATTTTGATTTTTGCGGATTGTTGTATGTTTGTTCCAAAAATCCGTAAACTTCATTATTTACTCGCCAGCGCATACTTTTTTGCTTAATCTCTTCTTTGATTATCTTTAAAATTTCTTCTATATTATGCCCTTGTTGTCCAAGCTCATTCCATCTTTTTCGGTATGAAAGATAATAATGCATGTATTCATCAATAGGATATGGCATTTTCCCTTTGTGTTTGATTTCCAGCCAGTCATCAACATTGTCTTTTATAAACCCTTTTTCTGCAAATTTTGGAAATGACTGATAATCATACAAATTACAAAAAGCCTGTATTTTTAAATCTTTGCGTTCAGGTTTTGACTGTAAATCTACAGTGTGTAAATCAAGATTATTTTTTAATTGTTTATCCTGCAAAATTCCTTTTATTGAAGCCAGATAAGAAAACGGCTCCTGCGAGTGTCCTATCCCTATAATAAGCATGCTTTTCGGTAAGTTTGGGTTAGTTGTAAAAATTTTGCAGAAAAGATTTTCAATATCTTCATAACCCTTTGAACAGGCTAAAAGAACGGAACCGCGCCTGAAAAAACAGGACTGCGTGCTGTTATATTTGTAAAAATCCGGGTGGGCGGTAAAAACTGTTTCTGTTTTTTTTCTGTTATTAATGTTTTGGTTATGAAAATATGTAATTGGTAAAATGCGCATACAGAAAATAAACCTTCTAAAAAAAATTTTTGCATTTTCAGGTTAAAAAAGGAAGAAGTTAAAAAATATTTATGTTAAAATTTTGTTTATGAAAAAGTTTTTACACTTTCTTTTTGCCTTAACCCTTGTTTTTTATTTTGCCAAAAGCGTTAATGCAGAAGAGATAGTAGCATTGAATTTGGATAGCAATGAGCTTTTTGAGCAGGTGACATTAAAAACACCGGATGTTGTTGATGAACAGGCTGAACCTGAACAGGAAACTCCGTCTCAGGCTGCTCAGGTATCCGAAAACATGACTTTGAGAGAAAAACTTAAAACTGTTTACAAACTGGAAATTGACAGATACGACCATCCTGAATATTTGCTCAGAGAGCCTTTAACTTATCATTTTAAACCCGAATCAAAAATGGATAATATACACGTTTGGGGCGCTTTTAATGCATATAACGATATGACAATTAATGATGACGGAGGGTTTAAAGATAAAGTTCAGTTTAACGCTTTAAACATAGGTGTTGACGGATTTTTAAAAGATAACAACGGTGATTTTAGAATAATGATGGGATTTCCTGTTGGCTCTCAGAGAAATTATACACAAACTCTGTTTTCAGATGTTTATATAGCAACAAACAAAATTCCTCATCACAGAGTTCAAATCGGACACTTTAGACCTCAAATCGGCATGGAAGGCGGAAGCAGTGCTTATACATTAGGATTCTTGGGACGCTCGCAGATTGCAAGAAATTTCGGTACGGCAAGAAGGCTGGGCGGAAGAATTAAAGGTGATTATAAATATATAGATTACGATTTTGGTCTGTATAGTTCAGATACGTTTTTTCAAAACTGGTTCTCCGGTCCTGAGTTTGTCGGCTGGATAAATTTAAAACCGTTAGCAAACGTTGACGAGAAAAAATACGGAAAACTTAAAATCGGCGGCGGTATTGATGCAGGCAAACGTGAAGACAACTTTTTTGTTACGGGGGCTTATGTAGGGTATGATTACAAAAAATTCTCGGCAGAATTTGAATGGGCAAATGCAAACGGATATAACGGATACTATGGACACTCAAGAAAACACGCAACCGGTTTTTATACTACGCTCGGTTATATGATTACCAAAAAACTCCAGCTCCTTGCTTGTTATGATGAATATACACCTAACAAAGAGTTTTCAAGTAATAAACAAAGAGAAATGACACTCGGGTTGAATTACTTCATTAAAGGACAGGCTCTAAGGCTTATTTTAAATTATGCGTTCTGCCAGAATGATGTTGGTAATGACTCCCATAAAATAATGCTCGGGGCACAAATTTTAATATAAATTAATCTTTTGCAAAAAGTTATTAACATGGTATTATTTAATAAAGAGGAGATTTTTGGGAGAAGTTAACCCGACCGCTCAGGTATAGGGTATATTTTTTCAATAGGTTTTACAAGGGGAAAAAATGAATTATCACAATATTACAAAAGACGATATGTTAAATGGTGACGGACTCAGAACGGTTTTGTGGGTGGCTGGCTGCACACATCATTGTCATAATTGCCAAAACCCGATTACGTGGGATGTTGCAGGTGGTATTCCGTTTGATGAAGCCGCAGAAAAAGAACTTTTTGATGATTTAAGCAAACCCTATGTAGAAGGTATTACATTCTCAGGTGGCGACCCCCTGCATCCGTTTAACCGTGAAGAAGTTTTTCGTCTTGCTAAAAGAATTAGGGAAGAACTCCCTCAAAAAAACATATGGTTATATACAGGATTTCTTTGGGAAGAAATTAGAGATATTCCGGAAATAGCACTTCTTGACGTTGTTGCGGAAGGCAAATTTGTTGAAGAACTTCTTGATCCCAAAGCTCATTGGGTTGGAAGCACTAATCAAAGAGTAATTGATGTTAAACCAACTCTTGAAACAGGCGAAATAGTGCTCCATAACACATAGAGGCTGGGGTAAATATAAGGTTCCGCTCTCTGCAAAAAATCCGCTATCTTTGATTTTGCTTCACACTCCGCAGTCGTTCACTATATTATGCTGTCGCATAATTGTCGTTCACTCTGCTCCGTGCAACTTCGGGTCTTCGCTTTCGCTTCGCCCTACGCAAAATCCGCCGTCTTGCTGCGCTCGCATTAAACGTGCCTACGTGTTTTACTTCAAAGAACTTCAGTTCTTTTCGTAAAAACACTTCGCACTCTGCTCGCTTGCGCAATAAAAACTGACTCTTTTTTTCCCTTTTTGAGTCAGTATAAGTATTTTCTCTAATAATTTTGGGAGGAGATTTGGGGATAGTTGATATATGCATGCTATACTAAATCTTTAAATCATGAAATAATATGTCAAGAAAAATTTACAAAACGTAATAAAAATTTACAAAAACATGCTCAAATACATGCCGTTCCTGAATATTTTGTTCTTTGTTTTTTGACAAAAATTTCTTTACAAACATGTTATTTTGCAAAATAAACATGTAAATTTATATTAACAAATAATTATTTTTTTAATCTAAAAACTTTACATTTGATTCTCTTTAAAATAGTATGTTACTATAAAGGTATAGTATAGAGAAACAGAAAAAGAGGAATAATCGTGGACAATTTAGGACCGGATATTTTTGGAAGAAAAGATTTGAATGCTTCTGGAAGCAATGAATCTAATAATATGTATTATCAGGGAACTCAACAACAGGATACACAACCGTCTCAGCCATCATATGAGCCGGCAAGTATTCAGTCATCAGACAATATGTATGCAAAAGCAAAAGCTGTAGGACCTGCTAAAATTAAAGTTGTAGGTGTTGGCGGCGGCGGTGGAAATGCTGTTAACCGAATGATTAAAAACGGTTTATCAGGTGTTGAATTCTGGCTGATGAACACAGATTTACAGATTTTAAATACTTCTACATGCAAAAACAGAATACAATTAGGTGCTCAGCTTACTAACGGACTTGGTGCCGGCGGTGAACCTCAAATCGGTGAAAAAGCTGCACAGGAAGCAGAAAAAGAAATTACAGCTGCTCTGGAAGGTGCTGATATGGTATTCGTAACAGCAGGTATGGGCGGCGGAACAGGTACAGGTGCTGCTCCGATTGTTGCCAAAATCGCTAAAGATTTAGGTATTCTGACAATCGGTGTTGTTACAAAACCGTTCTCTTTTGAAGGAAAAAGAAGACAAAATCAGGCACTTCAGGGTTTGGAAAAATTAAAAGAATCAGTAGATGCTCTTATCGTTATTCCTAACGACAAACTTCTCGATGTAGTTGACAGACGTGTTGGTCTTGTTGAATCATTCGTTGTTGTTGACGAAGTTCTTATGAGAGGTGTTCAGGGTATCTCAGATATCATCACAATACCGGGCTTAATCAACGTTGACTTCGCTGATGTTAAGTCTGTAATGGCTGCCTCTGGTTCAGCATTGATGGGTATCGGACGTGGTTCAGGTGAAGGCAGAGCAACTGAAGCTGCTAAAATTGCTATTAACTCTCAACTCCTTGAAACATCTATTGATGGTGCAAGCGGCGTAATTGTTAATATTACCGGCGGACCTGATATGACAATGCACGAAGTTGCTGATGCTTCAAATATAATTAATGATGCAGTTCTTGATGACGCAAGAGTTATCATAGGTGCTGTTGTTGATGATAACATTCAGGGTGAAATCCAGATTACTGTTATTGCAACAGGTTTTGAGCTTAAATCTCAAATGCCTTCAATGTCTAAAGAAGACGGTCGTACAATCAGTGTCGATGACTTCTTTTCTAACTCATTTAATAGTGCACAGCAGTCAAAGGCAACACCTGCATCAACAGGATTTAACCACAGTATAGATATTCAGATACCGAATTTCTTAAAGAAATAGGATAAATAAAATAACAAAAAGACCGGAAACTTTGTTTCCGGTCTTTTGTTATTAAAAAATTATTATTTTGTAACAACAAAAGAAATCCATTGATCCTGATTTAATGTATCAATAATTTTTAAATCTTCTCTTTTTATTGCCTCTAAGACAACGTCTTTTTTCTCGTTCAAGATACCGCTAAGCGATAATATTCCTTTGTCTTTCATAATGTTTTTTAAATCGCCCATAATTTCAAACAGTACATTGTGAAGAATATTTGCGCAAACAAAATCGTACTTTTCTGTTATCTTATCTGCAGTATTAAGTTCAAATGTGCAGTCAACTCCATTTACCCCTGCATTTTCCCTTGCAACATCAATAACGGTTTCATCAATATCGCAACCGTACGCTGACGCGGCTCCGAGTTTTTTTGCAAGGATAGCCAGTATTCCTGAGCCTGTACCGATATCAGCTATTGTGTCACCCGATTTAAGATATTTTTCCAGAGCTTTCATACAAAGCTGGGTTGTCTGATGAGTTCCTGTTCCAAAGGCACAACCCGGGTCAAGAGTGATAGTGATTTCACCGTTTTGGGGAGTATATGACAACCAGCTTGGAACGACTGCAATTTTATCTGTAACGTGTGTTACAGTCCACTTTTCTTTCCATTTTTTAGACCAGTCCTGATTTTCTTTTTCGTCTAATGTTACGTCCCAGCTTCCGAGTTCTTCATCGCTAAAACCTCTGGATTTAAGAAGCTCTCGTTCAGTTTTAAGTATCTCAATCGGGTTTTCTTCAATGTCGGTTAAAAATACTCTAAGAGTTCCTTCTGTTGTTGCGGTCATTACCAAATCTTTGTAGGTTTCTTCGGCCAGAACTACACCTTCGCAAGACAGGTTTGAAAAACAAATATCCGAAATAATTTCTTCCATTTCGGGATTAATTGATATTTTAAGTTCATAATAATTATTCATAAATTTTTCCTTTTATGCAATCGGCATGTAAACTTTTACACAGAATCCGCATTCTTCATTTGAATAAAGTCTGATTTCGCCGTTCATAGCTTCAACAAGTCCTTTTACAATGTACAAACCGAGCCCCGTTCCTCTCGTTGTTCTGGTTGTGGAATCATCAAGACGCGAGAATTTTTCAAACAGAGTTTTTAGTTTTTCTCTCGGAATAACGTCATATTCGTTTTGAACACTTATTATAATATTTTTTCCTTCGATTTCGTAGTTGATTGTAATAGGAGTTTCGTCTTTTGCATACTTAATGGCATTTTCTATAAGGTTAACAAAAACCTGTTCGATTCTGTCATTATCGGCAAGAATCTCTGTTGAGCAGTTTTGAACGTTGTTTATAATCTCTTTTCCCGAATCGTTTTTGACGAGAAATATAGAGTTTTCAATAATTGTATTAATCGGAAGATTAACCAGGTTAAAATTGAGTTTTGCTCCTTCAATATCAGGAATTACAAGCAAGTCCTCTATCATTCTTTTAAGTCTTTCTGACTGGCGTTTGATTATTTTTAATGACTTTTGTCTTGTTTCTTCATCAATTTCAATATCCTGTCTTAAAAGTCTTGATGTATATCCCTGAATACTGGTCAGAGGTGTTCTGAATTCGTGGCTTACTGTGTCAATCATGTTTGAACGAAATTCATCAAGCTGTTTAAGCTCTTTGTTCTTTTTGTTGACCTGAACGTAGGACTTGTGAATCTGGTTAATCATTCTGTTGAACTCAGTTCCGAGGAATACAATCTCAAAAGGCGTGAAAATATTGGTCAAAAGACGAATTCGTCTTTCGTAGTTTCCTTTTGATATCGCTATAATTGCTTTAAAAAGCTGACGAATATTGATGTATAGGTAGGATGTGTACAAACCTACAACAAAGAATACAGACAACATTGTAACAAGGATTGAAAGTATGATTTTATCACGGTTATAGTCTATTGTATCTTTTTTTGTATCCTCTGTTGTATTAACTATGATTATTGCATCCGGTTCTGTTTTTTTCAGGTAAACACGTGGCTGGTTTTTTATGTCTCCAAAGATAACAGGTTCGTTATCTTTGAGTTTTTTGGGAAGTTGTGACATTATTGCTTCAAAATCGTTTTGGTTATATTTACTTGATGCAAAAAGGTCATTAGTTTTACCGTCTAAGACGTATATCTGACGTTCGTCTTCTGTGAGGGTTTTAAACCAGTCTTTTTTTAGTGTTTCCATATCTAAGATGGCAATAAGCGTTCTTCCGTCTTTGAGTTGGCGTATAACAACGCTGTATTTATCCTGAACGTTGTAAGACATATATTGTTCTAATTTGTCTTTTGAGTTAACAATAGCAAGCTCTTTAAAGAATGGCATACTTTTTATTACTTCATCAAGATATTTTTGCTCCTCTTCCGGGTTGTTGTAGAAATCAAGGGTAGTGATTATCTGATGGAGTTCATTGTTGATAGATTGTTCAAAAATGTCAATTTCCTGAGAAACAATTTTAGAAATCATTATTGCGGCAGTGCGAAGCTGTGCACGGGTTGATTGCTGGTTAACATTGTTTATGATAATTCCGCTTATTGTCATAGGAATTAAAATGGCAAAAAACATAACGATAATGATTTGCTCAGCTATTTTTAACCGTCTTTTTGAAAAGAATTGAACCATAGAATTATTTTAGCATGAAAATCAACCAATAAATAAATTAAAGAGTTTACCCCTATCCCTCCTCGCCGAACGGAGTCAGTTTATATCCTACATTTGTAACCGTATGTAAATACTTTGGTGATTTTGAATCGGGTTCAATTTTGTTACGTAATGCACCAACGTGAACACGGAGCATTCTTACGTCTTCGTCACTTGAATAACCCCAGACTTCTTCTAAAAGAGTTGCAAGAGTTACTGATTTATTAAAGTGCTGCATTAAGCAATAAAGGATTTCAAACTCTGTTGGAGTCAGTTTGATTTTTTTATTAAGAACAACGGTTTCCAGTGTATCCGGTAAAATCTCTATATCACCGGCTTCGAGAATTTCTGATGACATTGTATTTTCAACCGGCGGTTGATTGCGTCTCAAAAGCACCCTTATTCTTAAAAGAACTTCCTGGATATCAAACGGTTTTACAAGATAATCATCGGCACCGCTGTCGAAACCGCTTGTTTTGTCGCCGATTGTACCTTTTGCGGTAAGCATTAAAATCGGAACATTAATTTTTGCCTGACGAATATTTTTACAGACATCAAAGCCGTTCATTTTCGGCATCATAACATCAAGAAGGATTAAATCGTATCTGTTATTAAGAGCTTTGTTCAGTCCTTCCATTCCGTCACTTGCCGTATCCGTAAAATACCCGCTTGAAGAAATGTCAAATTCCAGCAAATCTCTGATTTCTGTATCATCATCTACAATTAAAATTCTTTTTTTCTCTGTCATAATGTTCCTTTAATACTAAAACTATTTTATCCCTATTTTAAAGGAATTATATAAGGGATGCAACAGAGAACTTTTAAGAAATGTTAAGAAAAAGTGATATATGTAAAATATACTATATTGTAAAATTATCTCGCTGAGACGAAAATAAAAGTATGTTAGATAGTAAACGTTTAAAAAATCTGGGTATCAATATCAAAAGTGAACGTTTGAGAAAGAATATCTCACAGGAAAGGCTCGCTGAGTTGACTAACATATCAAGAAATTCTGTCAGCTTGATAGAAACGGGAAAAATCAACCCTACCGTTTTGAAAGTTCTTGATATTGCAAGTGTTCTTGGCACTGACTTGAATGCGTTAACAAAAGATATCTAATAAATGTTGGCTGTAGATTATGATGCATCTATTTTGGTTGTTTCTCTCTTAGAAAAGAGAGGATATTTTGGTTCATATGGGTATGAAATAGTACCAATTTGTCACGATTGTAAGCAATAAAAAAGACTGCCGTTAAAAAGGCAGTCTTTTTTATTAATAATTCTTTTATACTTTCATTTCCTTTTCAAAACCGAACAATGAACTTACAGATTCATCATCGTGGATTCTTGAAATTGCTGCTCCGAGGAGTGGTGCAACAGAAAGTTGTTTAACCTTGCTTGGCAAATCTTCTTTTGCCCATGGAATAGTGTTTGTTACGATACATTCTTCTATCGGAGCGTTTTCAAGTCTTTCTCTTGCAGGACCGGAGAATACTGCGTGTGTTGCACAAACATAAATCTTTTTAGCACCTTTTTGTTTCAGAAGTTTGGAAGCTTCGCAGATAGTTCCGGCGGTATCAATAATATCGTCAAACATCAAACAAACTTTGTTTTCCACATCACCGATAATATGAGCTGCAATTGCTTCGTTGTGCTTGTCACGGCGTTTATCAATGATTGCCATTGAACAATCAAGTTTCTTGGCAAATGCTCTGGTTCTGTATGCACCGCCCATATCCGGTGATACTGCAACCATATCGTCCGGATTAATGCCTAAATTTTTGACATAATCTATAATAATCGGATTAGCAAAAATGTGATCAACAAGAATATTGAAGAAGCCCTGAATTTGACCTGTGTGCAAATCCATTGCAAGAACTCTGTTTGCGCCTGCTGTTGTAAGAAGGTCTGCGACAAGTTTAGCCGTAATTGCTTCTCTGCCGGAGGTTTTTCTGTCCTGTCTGGCGTAACCGTAGTAAGGAATTACTGCTGTAATTGATTTTGCGCTTGCACGTTTGAAAGCGTCAATAATAATTAACAATTCCATCAAATTTTCGTTAACGGGATTACAAACAGGCTGAACAATAAATACATCATCGCCGCGGATACTTTCTTTGATTTGAACATAAATTTCGCCATCGGCAAAATTCTTTATAACCATGGGGCCAACTGTTGTTCCCAGATAATCAGCTATCTCCTGAGCAAGTTGCGGATTTGAACGACCTGAAAATAATCTGATATCGTGAGTCGGGTTAATTGCTTTTTCGAGCTGAGAATACGGCATTTCAAGAACCATTTTTTGTAATCCTTTCATACTTTTGTGACAGAAGAATGTATTTATTTTACACCAAATATTTGCAGTGATAAATGTTTTTTTACAAAATATTAAGCTATATACATAACAAAAACCCATAAAAATTTTTTTTGCTTATTGTCCGATATGATATATTATCGGCTGCAAATTTATGATAAAATTATTTTGATGAGGGGGATTAATCATGAATATTAAATTATGGACAAAGGTGGGAATAATATCCGGAAGTATTCTTGTGGGAACTTTTTTGTTATTTTTGTTGCTTCCGTTTATATTAAACTTTTTTATCGATAAATATACTCCTCAGATAGTCGGTGAAATTAACAAACTTACGGGGCTGAGTGCCGGTATGGAAGATGTCAGAATTGTCGGAACGCCAAAGCTTACCGCAGGTTTAAAAGTTAAAAAATTTGAACTTTATACTCCTCTAAAAGAGCCGATTTTTATTGCCGATAATTTTGAAGTAAAAATGTCGCTTTTGCCGATTTTAGCAAAAAATATAAGAGTAGATGTTATTAAATTCGACAACATTGATGTTACGCTAAAATTTAACAAAGACGGTGATTTGGACTTTCTTAAATACATGCCTGCAACAGAAGAGATTAACAAAGATGATGATAAAGAGCCTGAAAAGGAAAGTAATAAAGAATATTTACCTCTTGGGTTAAAATTGTCTAATCATCTTCCCGATATCCATGCCGGTTCATATAAAATCACCGTTACTGACGGGAAGGACAATTATGTTGTAAAGGGTAATAAAACAGATATTACGGATTTTATAATCAATAAAAGTATAAAAATCAAAGGTTCGGGAAAAGTTATTCTCTGCGACAGAGAACAGTTTAATTACAACATCAACCTGTTTAATAAAATAATGCCTGAGGCTGATTTGAATGAACTTGTATTTAATCCGCAGGAAGAAAAGCCTGAACAAAAAGAAGTTAAGGTTGATGTAATAAGTATTTTAAAAAGTTTGTATGATTATAAAGTTACGGCAAATGCTGATGTAAACCTTAAAACATCAAAAGATTCAATTGACGGAGGGGTTAAGATTGATAATGTTTCAATAATCGATCTTACACCTTCAAATGCGGATTTGCTTTTCAAAGGTAACGCCATTGATATTGATTCAAAAATTTATACTGCGGAAAATGAAGTTTCAACGGTCAAGGGTAAATGCGTAACAGGGAAAAATCCGTCTGTTGATTTGAATGTTAAATCGGGAGTAAACATAGAAAATGCTTTAAACATAGTTAAAAAAGTTGCTTTGATTTTTAATATAAAAGACCTGCAGACGTTGACCGCAAGCGGTGGTGTAAATGCGGATTTTAATATTAAATCGGATTTGAAAACAGTCAAATCAAGCGGTTTTTTAAAAATTCCAACCGCAAAACTATATTACGGAGCTTATAATATCGGAGTTGATAATATAAATGCAGATATTTCTCTTGCGGACAACAATGTAAATATTAAAAACATAAGTTTTTCAATACTTGGTCAGCCTATGTATTTACACGGAACGCTTTCTTCGGATGCGGTTATTGATTTGCATGCGTATGCTCATAAATTAAGTGTAAAGGGACTTTTGGTTGCGCTTGGTCAGGCATCTATTATGAAAGAAAACCCGATTTATTCGGGAACTTTATCTATGGAAGCATTTATAAAAGGCAAACTTGATAAAGTTAATCCTTTAATTAACCTTAGTATTATTAATCTCGATATGAAAAATATTCCTTCGGATTTGCGTCTTAAAGCTCCGGCAACGGAGGTTCATATTCTGTCTGACGGCAAAACCTTTAGTGGAGATGCAAAGAGTTTTGATGTTAAACTTATAAACCCTGTTGCGACAGCTTATGCAAAATCAATACTTGCAAATATTCAGCCTGATACGATAGAAATTGTGGAAAATCCGGTTGTGATTGAAAAAATTAATACAACTATCCAGGGTAAAATTACCGGCTATCTGACCGAAAAAATCGGTCTGGATTTTGTATCAAATGGCGATATAAAATCAACCCTGAAAGGTGATATGAACATTGTTAAACAAACTCTTAATCTGGTTTACCAGACAACTGATTTATCAACTATTATTATTCCTATGTTTGATAAATCGAAACTGTCCTTTAAGGGAAAAATTAATATAACAGGAAGTATGCTTAATCCGATAATAAGCGGTTCTGCATCAGTTCCTTCAATTTCAATACCTGAAATTCCGGTAACAATGTCCGACATGAATCTGAAACTTAACGGAACAATTTTACACGGCTCTGGTACAGTAAAAGAATTTGCAAGCGGAGGAATAAAAGCTCAAAATCTTTCAAGCAACTTTGAACTCAAAGGAATGGATTTTTACCTTAACAACCTGAAAGGTGATTCATTTAAAGGTAAAGTGCACGGTAATATTCTGTACAATCTTTCAAATGCAAAAACAAAAATCTCGTTCAAGGGTTCCGGCATGGACGCAGAATCGGTAATAGAAGGGGCAGCCGGAATAAAGAATGCGCTTACTGGAACTCTGGGGTTTGATACAAATCTTACACTAACGGTTCTTGAATACAGCGAAATGATGAAATCAATGAAAGGAAATCTTTCTTTTGATATAACAAAAGGTGCTTTCGGAACAATCGGTCGTTTTGAAGGGTTTCTGGGAGCAGGAAATATCACTCAAAATTACTTCCTGAAAAATACGGTCAACGCTCTTTCCAGTGCGGCAGGGCTTGCAACAACCGCTCAGTTTGACAAGATGGAAGGAAAAATGACTTTCTCTGACGGTTGGGCAAATCTTAATCCGGTGAAAAGTTCAGGTCCGAGCCTTTGTTATTACATAACAGGAAAGTATAATATCGTTAACGGAACAACAAATGTTAATATTTTGGGAAGGCTGGATGCTCCCATGGTTGCAAAACTCGGCGCTTTGGGAACTCTCGATATGTCCGATATAATAGGTGACAAAGCCGCAAGTGTTTTAAGAATTTTAACAACAAATCCGCAGAATGAAAAAACGGAAAATATTCCTGCGCTTTCAAACGGAAGTACAAATTATCAGGATTTTAAAGTATCGTTTAACGGCGGAGTTGATTCCAAGAGTTCGATAAAGACTTTTAAATGGATTAAGAATGCCGATATGACAAATTTAAAACCGCAGACTGCAAAAGATGTTGTTAATAGTGTAAAGGAAGCGTACAAAACTGATATAAATACAACAAAAGAAGAAATAAATAACGCAATTGAAACAGAAAAGAAAAAAATAGAAAATGCAAAAAACCAGATAAATACCACGAAAGAGGATTTTCAAAATCTGTGGAAGAGTTTAAAGGAAGTTTCAAAACCGGCTGAGACAAAAACAGAGACAATAGCTCCTGTCCAAACAACAGTTGAAACAAAACAGGCAGAGGTTCAGCCGGAAGCGCAGCAAAAAGAAGCAGTAAAAACGGAAACGGAATCTTCGATGTCTGACGGAGAAAATACTTCCGCGGTTACGGAATAAAAACAGGCTGAAGGCTCTAAAATCATGTTACATATCTTAAAAATATAAAATTCTTTAGCAAATTTTTCTTTGATGTTTTTTTATATAAGTATAAAACTAACTTGTAGAAGGGATTTTTTGTCATGGCAGTAGAAAAAATTAGCAGCGTACAACAGGTACAGGTTGTTCCCGTACAGGAAAAACAGACAGAAGAGCAAACCCCGGTTGTACAAAAATCTTCGGGCAGTTCAAAAGATGTTGTTACCGCATTAAGCATTTTGGCGGCATTAGGTGCAGCCGGTGTTGCAATTTATAAGCATAATAACGCAAAAAAAATGGTTGAAGAAGCGCAAAATGCTGCGAAGAAAAAAGTTGAAGAAGCCGAAGATAAAGTTAAAAAAGCTGCTGAAGAAACTGAAAATAAAATAAAAGAAGCTGTTGACAAAGTCAGAAAAGAATATGAAAACGTAGATAAAAAAACTGACGGAACATCAAAGCCTGCAAAAAATAAAAAGAAAAAAGCAAAAGAGAACAAAGATGACGGAGTTGAAAAACCTGCTCCTAAAATTCTTGAAGGCGGAGTTCGTGATGATAGCTTGGGTGAAGTTTGTGAGCCGTTTCTGGAACGTATAGATAAAGAAACTAACGGGCTTATTGTTATCCCGTCAACTACAAAATTATCTAAATATTTTACCAGAATTAAAAACAAATTTAATCAGATAAAAACTAAAAAAGGTGCAGCTGAAACACCAAAACCGGCAGAAGAGACGACAAATGCGGAAAAAAGAAACTTTAAGGACAGGATTAAAACTTTTTATGACAACATAAAAGCTAAATTTAAACGTGAGCCTGAAAAAACAGACGTCTCTGTTAAACCGGAAACCCCTGTTGAGCCCGACGTTATTGAAAAGCCTGAAGTTAATGTTGTTCCGGAAGCTTCGGTTAAACCGGAAGCGGAAGAAAAAATTTCAAGACTGAAGGTTTATGGTGAAAAATTTTCTGAATCTTCAAAACAGGCAAAAGACTATATTGTAAAAAAATGGAATGAGTTTTTAGGTTTGTTCAGACGTAAAAAATTTGAACCCGAAATTGCAGAAGAAGAATTAGCAACATCAAAAATTGACTACAGAAAAATTATAGAAAATTCGCTAAAAACAGAACCTGCTCCTTCCGAGATATTCATAGGTATAAATATGCCTGATGTAACAAAAATAGCTGAAAAGGATTTGATTACGGAATACAACTCTCTTTCAAAAATAGTTAAGGATTTACCGGTTGAAGATATGACTGCTCAGAGATTCCTGCAGATAAAAGGAGAATTGTTGAACCACAGAGGGTATAAAGTTATGCCTGACGGTACGATAAAAAAGAGTGTCATAAAACCCAAAGATGAACCAAAAATTATTAATCAAAAGCCGCTTGATAATGTATCTGACCTGGAACTTTTGATTGAATATAATATTTTAAGAAAAAAGGTTCAGAAACTTCCGGTAATGTCAGAGGAATCACAAAGGTTTTTACAGATTCAGGGTGAACTTTTAAATCACAGAAACTACCTGATTTCTGATGGAAGACTGGTGAAAAGAGACTTGACACAAACTTTAAGAAAAGCGGAAGAAAGAGTTAAGAAGTGGAAGGAAAACGCAAAGCCGGCAGTTGAAGAAAAAGAAAGACTGCTTGACGGAAAAATTTCAGTTATTGTTCCCAAAAAACCTACAAATTACGAGCATAAAAAACTTCAGGCAGAGTACGACAAACTTGCGATAGTACCTGAGAAAGCA
>ONVC01000030.1 GCA_900321205.1 uncultured Acinetobacter sp.
TTGACTAATGAGTATGTTGCTGACGCACTTCATGTTTCCAAAAAAGATGTTGATTTTGCGATGCAGGCTGACAGAAGAAAAACTACTGTTTCTCTTGATGATGTATATAGAGCTGATGCAAATAATTTAGGGTATGAAGAGGTTATAACGAGCGAAAATTACAAAGAAAAATCCGAGATAGAAGATGCAAGACTTATTATTGAGCTTGTAATAGTAAGGCTTCCAAAAGAGTACAGAAGACTTGTTGAGTTGTATTATTATCAGGATTTAAGTCAAAGAGAAATCTCAGAAAGGATGGAACTTTCTCCTATGCAGGTATCAAGAAAACTTAAAAAAGCTTTTGAAATGCTGCATGAAATGATAGCAGATTCTCAGCTTGGAACTTCTTTAATGGGGTTGTAATCAATGGATTTAAATACTTTTTTGATGATATGGGTATGTGTTGTGGGGCTTTGTCTGGGAAGCTTTTATAATGTAGTAATTTTGCGTTCCCTTTCGGGGGAAAGTATTGTTTTACCGCCTTCAAAGTGTCCAAAATGTAATCATAAGCTTTTCTGGTGGCATAATATTCCGGTAATTTCATATATTTTACTAAGAGGTAAATGTTATTTTTGTAAAGAAAAAATAAGTATTCAGTATCCGATAATTGAAATTTTGACGATGGTTTTATTTGGATTTTCGTTCTGGAAATTCGGAATCAGTTATACTACATTATTTGTAATATTCTGGCTATCTTGTCTGTTGATAATGACCGTGACTGATATTAAAGAAAAACTGGTTGACTGTAATATTGCAATAGTTATGGCTGTTGCCGGTGTATTGTATTCTGGACTTGTTTTAGGCTGGCATGGAGTATTGCACTCGGTTTTGGGCTTAATCGCAGGTGTTTTAATTATGGAAATAATTGCAAGAGCAGGTTTTGTTATTGCAAAAACCAGAGCTATGGGAGAAGCTGATACTTATGTTGCAGGTGCGTTAGGTGCTGTATTCGGGATTTTGTCCATTGTCAAAGTTTTGCTCTTAAGTCTTTTTGTATCAATGATTTTTGTTGTTCCTGTTTTTCTTTATAACAAGTATAAAGCTGATGACAAACCTGTTTGCATAACATCAGTATTGTTTACGGTTACAATACTTGTGTTTTATCAGTTGTGGCAGAATTGGTGGACACTTTCGGCTCTCGGTATAACAGGTGCATTGCTTGTTTACTTTGTCCTGAGAGGGGTTAAACAAAAAGAAAACAGAAATTATCTTCCCTATGTTCCGGCACTTGCCGTTGCAGCAGGATATTATATCTTTTTTATAATATAATAGGTAAAAGTGTAAAGGGCTATACGGGTATATATTGTGACAGTGTCGTTTCCTAATCAAAACAGAAATTATTGTAAATTTGATGCGAGTGTATATAAGCGTGCAAAAGAAGGTGAAAACAACCTTCCGCAAATTAAAGCCGAACTTGGTAATCCGAAAGATGAGTCTCAGGTGGTTGAGGATTTATTTATTCTAAACCTGATGTTAGATGAGGGTGTTGAAAAAGACAAAATCGCGGACATATATCCTCAGCTTTCAAAATATAATCATACAAAATCTCCTAATATTCAGACCTTTCTGGCAGGTATATACAGAAAAACAAAAATACCTGACGGATTTGGTCCCTTAGTTAATATGCTTATACAAAACTCGATTAATCCTCCTGAAAATGCGGGTTTTGACCCTAATGAAGAAATAGGGGGAGCTATCCTCGATTATCTGGCGTAAGGTTGCAGATTTATAAAAAAAGAGTTATACTTTGTATATAAATTTTAATTAGGAGAATCCAATGTATAAAAAATCACTATCACTTATTTGTGTTTTATCTTTTTTAGGTCTTAATGTTGCCCCG
Source organism: uncultured Acinetobacter sp. (assembly GCA_900321205.1). Taxonomy (GTDB): domain Bacteria; phylum Cyanobacteriota; class Vampirovibrionia; order Gastranaerophilales; family Gastranaerophilaceae; genus CAG-196. The sequence goes on from ONVC01000030.1 coordinate 1,880, forward strand.
GCTTTTTCTGCTTGTGCAGTTCAGTGTGAAGACAAAACAGTTGCGGTAGAGCATCTTGACGTCCATAAGAAGGCTCCTTGCAATATTGTTACAATAAAAACAAAAAAGAAAGTTATTGAGCAGGGTAATGTACTTTTGTTCCAGTTTGATGATAAATTCTATTCAAAATGCGAAAAGGCAGGAACAATTGTTCATTTCTCAGTCCCGGAAGCTTTATATACAACGGAAGGAACATTACTCTTTCCCGAAGGAACAAAAGTGACTGCGGAAGTTATAAAAATTGAAAAACCGAAGTGGTTTAATAAAAATGCCCGTGTAAGTTTGATTTTTAAACAAATTATTTTACCTGACAATACTTGCATAGATATTAAAGCAAAACCGTTTACAAAGGACAGTAAACTTAAAGAAGGTCCATGGATAACATTTGGTAAAGTTGCTATATCAACCCTTTCTCTCGGTATTATAGGAACCGGTGCAGGTGTTGGTTTTGCATTTATTCCGACTCCGGCAAAAATCGGAACAGGTATTGCAGCAGGTGTTGCTGTCGGTGCAGGAGTAGGTTTCCTTGTCGGCATTATTACACCGGGCTGCCACTATAAAGCAAAAAAAGGCGAAGAAGTTTATGCATTACTTCTGGAAGAAATTCCTTTGTGTAATAAATAAATTTAATAAAAAAGGGCGGGTGTGCTTTTTGCACACCCGCCCTTTTTGTTTGTTATAAAATATTAAAAGGAGTAAGTCAGATGGAAAATAAAAAGGTTTATATAGAAACACTCGGCTGTCAGATGAATAAATCTGATGCCGAAAGAATGTACGGAATGCTTGAATATATCGGATATACTCAGACAGAAAATCCAAAAGAAGCCGATATGCTTATTATTAATACCTGTTCAATAAGGCAATTGTCTGAAGATAAAGCATACAGTCAGATTGGTGTCTGGGGAAAATGGAGGGGTAAAGGTAAGGACAAAAAAGACTATCCCAAAATTGTTTTTGCCGGCTGCGTTGCACAACAGGCAGGTGAAAAATTGTTCAGGAGAGCTCCGTATGTTGATTTGGTTTTAGGTACTCAAAGACTTTATGAGTTACCGAATCTCGTTAAGAGAATTGAAACAGGTGAGAGAGTTGTATCTGTCGAAGAGAAACCTTTTGAAGAAAGTGATATTCAGATTAATCGTGTAAAAGGAATTAATGCCTGGGTTCCGATTATGGAAGGTTGTAACAATTTTTGTACATACTGTATTGTTCCTTATACAAGAGGCAGAGAGCGTTCAAGAAAACCTGAACTTATTTTGTCTGAAATTAAAAAAGCATTGTCAGAAGGGTTTAAAGAGATTACTCTTTTAGGGCAAAATGTAGACAGCTATGGTAAAGATTTGAAACCGGGGCAAAATTTATCATGGCTTTTAAGACAGATAAATGCATTAGAAGGTAAATTCAGAATAAGATTTGTGACAAATTATCCTACGGATATTACAGATGAAGTTATTGATACGGTAATCGAACTTGATAAGGTTTGTGAATATTTTCATATACCTATGCAATCAGGTGATGATTACGTATTAAAGAAAATGAACAGAAGATATGATTATGCCACATATAAAAAGATATGCGACCATATACGTTCAAGAGTTCCTGATGTTACAATTACAAGCGATTTTATAGCAGGTTTTCCGGGTGAAACAGAAGAACAATTTGCAAATACTCTTAAAGCGATGTCGGAGCTTGAACTGGATTATTCAAATACTGCTGCATATTCTCCTCGTGAAAGAACCGTTGCAGCAAAATGGGTAGATAAATATATACCGGAAGACGTAAAAACCGAACGGTTAGCACGTCTGAATGAGCATAACAGAGCTTGTTGTTTGAAGTCCAATAAAAAATATCTCGGTCGTGAGATGGAAGTTCTTGTAGAAAACTTCGAAGGGGTAAATAAAAGGGGGATAAGTGTTATTACAGGCAGGACACGCAATAACAAAATTGTTCATATACCTTGTGACAGGGATTTGAGGGGTAAATTTATCAATGTAAGAATAACAAATGCAAGAACATGGTATTTGAACGGAGAATTGATATAAAACAAACATACCCCTCTCCATCGGGAGAGGGAAGAAATTCAATCAGAGAACGTAAGTTCGATGATTAGAATTTCGGGTGAGGGTTGAATTAAAAACAAAACTCAACAAAGATTAACCCTCACCAAGAACTCTAAAGTTCGCAAAGCTCACTAAGAGTTCTATCCTCTCCCATTGGAGAGGGGAAGGAAAATATTGTGGATGAACGTAATATTTTAGCAAGAGAATTAAGAAAAAACTCAACAATACAAGAAAGACGATTATGGAACTTATTAAAAAATAGGCAATTCCATAATTTGAAATTTAAAAGACAACAGCCTATGGGAAGCTATATTGTTGACTTTATATGCAAAGAGGCTAAAATTATTGTAGAAATAGATGGTGGTCAACATAATGAATTGGATAATATAAAAGCTGATAATGAACGTACAAAATATTTAGAACAATTAGGGTACAAAGTTGTTAGATTTTGGAATAATGAAGTATATGAAAATATAGAGGGTGTAATTAAAAAGTTAGAACAAGAAATTAAATAAACAAACATACCCCTCTCCATTGGGAGAGGGAAGAAATTCAATCAGAGAACGTAAGTTCGATGATTAGAATTTCGGGTGAGGGTTGAATAAAGAGAGCAATTTATAAACTGATTAACCCTCACCAAGAACTCTAAAGTTCGCAAAGCTCACTAAGAGTTCTATCCTCTCCCATCGGAGAGGGGAAGGAAAATGAAAAATGAAAAATGTTAGACAATCAAATGTTAATACGCACAAAGATGCTTGGGTAGAGATTAACTTGGAATCTCTTGCACAGAATATTATCGAGATAAAAAAAGGAATCCCGGCAGACAAAAAAATGCTTGGAATTGTAAAAGCTGATGCTTACGGACACGGTTCTCAAATGATAGCAAAAACTATGCTTGCCTCAGGTGTTGATATGTTTGGCGTTTCTTCTGTTGATGAAGGCTTGGATTTGCGTAATGTAAAAATCAAAGCTCCGATTTTGGTTGTCGGTGCAATCCCTACCTGGGCAGTAGAATCCGCAACTCTTAATGATATTGCTTTTTCAGTATTCAATGATGAGCACCTGGAAGCTTGTAAGGATGTATATGAACGTACAGGCAAAAAACCCAGAGTGCATGTTAAACTTGATACAGGAATGAACAGAATCGGTGTGCGTTCTGAACTTGCTTTAGAATATATTGAAAAAGTGCGTAATGCAGACTATTTAAAATTTGAAGGTGTGTTTACACATCTTGCTGCAGCCGAAGAACCTGATGAAACAAAAAAACAAATAGACAAATGGAACAGCGTTATTGAAAATATCGATACAAAAGGCTTGTTAATCCATATTCAAAATACAGCTGCAACTTTTGCATATGATATAAAATCAAATATGGTGCGTGTTGGTATATCTCTTTACGGGCTATATCCTGACTTACCGCCTAAGTATAATTACAAACCAAAAATTAAACAGGTTATGGGTTTAAAAGGACGAATAACAAATATTCATGAAGTTAAACCCGGTGAAGGAGTAAGTTATGCCCACACATTCATTGCTGATAAACCGACAAGAGTTGCTACGATTCCTGTCGGATATGCAGACGGAGTTTCAAGAGGTTTGTCAAATAAAATATACGGTATTATTAACGGAGAAAAAATTAAGCAAATCGGAAATATTACCATGGATCAGATGATGTTTGATTTAGGTGATATAGAAGCTCAAGTTGGTGATGTAATTACACTCTTAGACGAAGAAAATTTAACCCTTGATAATTGGGCAGAAATATTACATACTATAAACTATGAGCTGACTTGCAGACTAAAAGTAAGGCTGCCGAGAGTTTATGTACGTTAGAGGTAAAAAGTTATGAAAAAGAGTTTAATATTATTAGCGGTTTTAGGATTAGCGTTGAGCGTTTTTGCATTTGATTATGTTCCGAAGAATACTGATAAAAATCCTTTTGATAATAAAACTATAAAAACTCAAAAGGCTAAACAGGCTGCGCAGTCTGCAAACCCGGAGATGAGAGAAATAAAAACTCTTGCTGAATATTTCCGTTATCTGCCGAGAGAAGTTCAAAGAAACTGGGCTCCTTATAAAGCTAATGTAAATTATGAAGTGACAGTGCAATTTACTGTTCACCGAGATGGTTCAATCTCTGATACACGTATAATCGGTACGAATTACCCAAATGCAAATCCGTCTGTTCTGAATGCGGTTAAATCAGGAGCACCTTATCAGCCATTACCGTTATCGTACAGCAAGGATAAAGTAAAAGCTCAGGTTGTTCTTGAATATCACGCAAAATAGGGGTAAATGATTTATGCTTTTATTAAGCTAATTTTTATAAAGCAATTTCTCTTTACTTTTACCTTGGTTTGTTGTATTTTTACCATGTATGAGGTATTACCTCGTTGTAATTAAAAGAAGGAGAACTCAACATGAGTGAAAGAAAATTAGTTGGAACAGGAGAAATGTTCCGTAAAGCATTAGCAGGCGGTTACGCTATTGGTGCTTACAATGTTAACAACATGGAAATTTTACAAGGTATTGCGGAAGCAGCAGAAGAAACAAGATCACCAATTATTCTTCAGGTATCTGCAGGTGCAAGAAAATATGCTAATCAGACTTATCTTATTAAGCTGGTTGAAGCTGCATTAGCTACAACAACAGTGCCTATCGCACTTCACTTAGACCACGGTGCAGATTTTGAAATTTGTAAAGCTTGTATCGATGGCGGTTTCTCATCTGTTATGATTGACGGAAGCAGATTCCCGTTTGAAGAAAACGTTGCTGTTACTAAGAAAGTTGTTGAATATGCTCACGAAAGAGGAGTTTCAGTAGAAGCTGAACTCGGTAAATTAGCAGGTGTTGAAGATGACGTTAAAGTTTCTGACAAAGATGCTAAATATACAAATGTAAGAGAAGCTGTTGAGTTTGTTAAACAAACAGGCTGCGATTCATTAGCAATCGCAATCGGCACTTCTCACGGTGCTTACAAGTTCAAAGGTGAAGCTAAATTAGACTTTGAAAGACTTAAAGAAATTAAAGACGCTCTTAAAGAAGCTGGTTTTGGTGATTACCCAATCGTTCTTCACGGTTCTTCATCAGTTCCGGCTGAGTTTGTTGCTAAATGTAATAAATTTGGCGGTAACTTACCTGATGCACAGGGCGTTCCGGAAGATATGCTTAACTACGCTTCTAAACATGGTGTTGCTAAAATTAACATTGATACAGACTTAAGATTAGCAATGACTTCAACAATCAGAGAATTCTTTGTTGAACACCCTGAAAAATTTGACCCTCGTGAATATATGGGACCTGGCAGAACTGCCGTTAAAGAAATGGTTATGCACAAAATGCGTGACGTATTAGGCACAGCAGGTCACGCTGATGACTAAGGGTTAAACATGTAAATTAACAAAAAAAGCCTTGTCTTTTTTAAGACAAGGCTTTTTTGTTAAGGATTGTAAATCGTCCGATTTAAAATGAACCTTTTTTCTTTTATAATCGTTATGTATGATGTAAGGCTAATTAAAGTAAAGAATAGGGATTAATTATGGCGACACAGTATTCATATAGTTTTTATGATTCTCCTGAGTTTGAATATCAGGTGGAAGAATTGCAAAAACGTTTAAGAAATGAAAAGGCAAACTATGCTTATATCAAATTCAGACGTTCAATGGAAAGACGCCTTTCATTAATTGATTATGATTAATTGATTTACTAAATAAATAAAAAAACCGGTTTAGATTTTCTAAACCGGTTTTTTATTCGCAAAAATGTCAAACTACTTGATTTCAACAGTAGCACCAGCTTCTTCAAGCTGTTTCTTGATAGCTTCTGCTTCTTCTTTCTTAATTTGTTCTTTGATAGCTTTTGGAGCAGCATCAACTAAATCTTTTGCTTCTTTCAAGCCAAGACCTGTGATTGTACGAACTTCCTTAAGAATAGCGATTTTCTTGTCAGCAGGAACAGCAGCCAAGATTACGTTTACTTCAGAAGATGCTTCTTCAGCCGGAGCAGCACCAGCAGCAGCCGGAGCAGCAGCAACAGCTACAGGAGCAGCAGCAGAAACGCCGAATTTTTCTTCCATAGCTTTTACAAGTTCAGCAGCTTCTAACAAAGTTAATTTTTCAATTGATTCTAAAATAGATTCTACACTCATGATTTTCTCCTTTTTATTGTTTTTTTGTTGTAGTACGTTTTAAATTTGGATTTTAAATCCGTTTGCCGTTAAGCTTGTTTTTGATCGCGAACGGCAGCAATTGCTCTAACCAGAGCAGCCATAACACCATTGATACCACCAACGATACCTGATGCCGGTGAGTTGATACAGCCAAGCATTTTTGCGTAAATTTCTTCTTTTGAAGGAATGTTTGCTAATGCCTTAGCTTCGTCAGCTGACAGTAATTGACCGTCAAGAGCCGCACCTAATATTTCACCTTTTTTTGTTTCTTTAATGAATTTAGATAAAGCTTTTGCAGGTGCTACCTGGTCTTCAAAACCAAAAGCTAATGCGATTGGTCCTTTTAAAGAATCTGCCAGTACTTCAAACGGAGTTCCTTTGATAGCGATTTTAGCAAGTGTATTTTTTGTAACCATGTAATCGCCGCCGTCTTTTTGAAGTGCTCTTCTGAGTTTGGTAATCTCTTCAACGCTCAGACCTTTGTATTCGGTAACAATAGCAACTTGGGCTTTATCAACTTTTTCTTTGATAAGTTTAATCTTATCGTCTTTAAAAGCTTTTGTTGACATTTTTTGCTCCTTTGTTTATGTGTTTATTTCGACCTTATTTTCATACTAAAAAGATTTTGCAATCTTTTCTAACCGCAAAATCTACATCACTATAAGCTATTTATATTGTGTGTAATCTCGGCTAGCTCTTAAACAGATTTAAATCCTTGTTGGATACTAACTGTCTGCGATTATATGCTGATATTATCAAGGACAAAAACAAAAGTCAAGGGGTGGGGTAAATGTATTAGCTCCTTTTTGACTTTTGATGAAATAAAAGTATATAATAATATAATAGTGAGGGTTTTAAAGGCATGAAGAAGGTATTTTCTCTGTTAACAGTTTTTATAATGACATTTGTTCAGGTTCAGGCAAAGGGATTTGAGCCTGTTCCGGATAATGTAAAATTACCAGCAAAATATACCCAAAGCTATATAGACAGCATATCCCCGGAGTATAAAAAAGTTTCTGATGAACAGATATTCCATGTTGCACTTGATATGCTGAAAGGCACCTCAGGAGAATTCTCAAGAAAAGCTATTTTAGGATACAATATTACGCAGTATCCTGTGAAAATACAGTTTAAAGATTTATCTGAAATTGATTCAGCATATTCAACATTTGATGCTATCGGCTGGAAGAAAAAAGGAAAACTCTATATATTTATTAACCCTAAGCACCAGTATGCACCTCCGGGAGCTCTGGCAGCGCTCCTTGCTCACGAAGCATTGCATCAGGACGAATACAATTCGCTTAGTGAAGAAACTTATGCCTGGACTATGGAAGCAACTGTCTGGACTGAAATACTTAGAATGTATCCCGAATCAAATGATCTTGAATCATCTCTTGTTACCAGAGAGAATATTTTAAAACAATTGCTGGAAAAAGGAAATTATACAAACAAATACATAAGAAAAACCGTATTTGCAAACAACGGATATAAAAATTTACCGCTTACTTCTCCCGGGTTTGAATATAAGGAATAAACTTATAAAAAGTTTTATAATAAGCATGTAAGTAACACAAAGAGTATTGCTTATATTTACTCCTTGTTGTTAAATTGAGATATGAAGAAAAAACAAATACTTATTTTTATATTGTCCGTTTTGATTTTGGTAATTTTTAATAAAGTCTTTTTATCGACATTTACCAAAACAAATGCTTATTTTTTGCGTCAGGAGATGATAAATCATGATGAAATATCTCCGCAGCGTTTGTTTGACCGAACCTGGCGAGTAATTAGCAAAGAGTATTACGAGCCTACACTGAATCATCAGAACTGGAACAGATGGCGAACAAGGTATCAGGGAAAAATCAAAACACAAGATGATGCACGTGTTGCTATTGATACTATGATTGCAAGTCTTGATGAACCATATACAAGGTTTATGCCAAAAAAAGATTTTGAGGAATTGACAACTTCGATTACCTCAAAAATATACGGTATAGGTGTTAATATTTATTCAAATGCAGGAAAAACAGAAATATTTAATGTAATGCCAGGAACTCCTGCTGACTTTGCACAGATAAAACAGGGTGATATTATTACTCACGTTGACGGAAAAGACATTGCAGGAATGAATATTTCTGACGTAGCATCTCTCGTACGTGGTCCGGAAAACAGTATGGTTGAGCTAACAATACTGAGAGACGGTAAAAAACTGACCAAAATAATTAAAAGAAAAGAAATTAAAATCAAGTCTGTTAAAAGCTCAGTCTTGGATGACCATATCGGATACATAAAAATAATTACCTTTATGAGCGGTTCTACTCCGAATGAGTTTATGGAAGCTCTTAATAACACAAAAGATACCGATTCTTTAATAATAGATTTGCGAGGAAATACAGGCGGACTTTTAGACAATGCTATTTTTATTGCAGACAGATTTATAAACAAAGGCACAATTGTAGATATTATATACAGAAGCGGAAACAAGAAAACCATACGTGCAAAAGACGAAGGAATACCTCTTGATAAGCCCGTTGTTGTTCTTGTGAACGGTACAAGTGCAAGTGCAAGCGAAATTCTTTCAGGTGCATTGCAGGATACTCATAAGGCAACACTTGTCGGAAACAAAACCTTTGGAAAAGGTCTTGTGCAAAAAGTTGTTCCGCTGCCTAACAGCACCGGAGTAAACGTTACTATCGCAAGATATCTTACTCCTAACGGTAATGATATTAATAAACTCGGAATCAAACCGGATATTGAAATCGGTACTGATTTTGATTTTTTGGAAGAAAATAAAACAGATATTCAGTTAGAGAAAGCTAAAGAACTACTGAATAATAAATAATACGGACTTATGGACAGAATAGAGGAAGAACTTAATAAATTAAAGCAAAACAATCAACTCAGGAGTATTCCGAACATTGAATCAAAATCTGACGGTAAAATAGCGGTTGACGGAGTTGAATACATAAATTTTGCTTCAAATGATTATCTTGGGATAAGTACAAAGGCGGATTTAAGACAGGAGTTTTTATCAGCTTCTGATTCTGTACTGCTTTCGTCTGCTTCTGCAAGACTTTTAACCGGTTCATCAATAGAGTACACTGAGTTAGAAACAACTCTTGCCAAAATTTTCGGAAAAGAAAAAGCTTTAATTTTTAATACGGGTTATCAGGCAAACCTTGGTGTTATATCAGCACTTTCAGGAAAAGGAGATGTTGTCTTTTCCGATAAACTTAATCATGCCAGCATAATTGACGGAATGAAACTTTCAGGTGGTGACTTTTACAGATATAAACATTTGGATTATGAGCATCTTGAAAAAATGCTTTCGGAAAAAAGAGATAAGTATAAAAGGGCAATTATTGTTTCGGAGTCGGTATTCAGTATGGATGGTGATATGGCGGATATCGATAGACTTGTAGAGCTGAAAAACAAATATAATTGCCTTTTGATGATAGATGAAGCCCACGCATTTTGTGCCTTCGGTGATACTATAGCCGGGGTCAGTTACGGTAAAGATGTTGATATAATTACGGCAACTTTAGGTAAGGCAGTAGGTTCTTTTGGGGCATTTTGCGTATCAAATGAAAAAATCATATCCTACCTTATTAACAAAGCCCGCTCGTTTATTTTCTCAACTTCAATTCCGCCTTTCAATATTGCGTGGTCAAACTGGCTTTTGACAAAAAAATGTATTTATCTTCAAAAACAAAAAAGAAAACTTGAACACCTTACAAAAGCCGTACATGCATCTATGGCTCTGAGGGGAATAGAGACTCCTTCTGTTACACATATCATACCCCTTGTAATAGGTGACAATGAAAAGACTGTTAAAGTATCAGAACAATTACGTTCTATGGGTTATTATATCCCTGCGATAAGACCTCCTACCGTTCCTGAGGGTACTTCAAGGCTCAGAATTTCTCTTACTGCGGATTGCAGGTTAGAGGATTTTGAAGAAATATTGAGCGTTGTATTATAATTTTGTTTATTTTTATAAGGGCAGGTTTGTTAAAATATATTTACCCCTTGACATGAATATGCTTTATACATAAAAATATATTTATTAAATTATTTAATCAAGGAGAAAAACTGATGGACGAAAACATGCTTTGTACCAAAACTCATGAATATGTGCTTGAAAATGAAAACGGGTATGAAGTCGGTATAACCGATTACGGTATTGAGCAGCTTGGTGATATAGTTTATGTTGAGCTTCCGGATTTGGGTGTTGATTTTTCAAAGGGTGAAATATTTGCAACTGTTGAATCGGTAAAAGCTGCAACAGAAGTTTATATGCCTATATCAGGAACAGTAACCGAAATTAATGAAGAAATTGTCAATAATCCCGAACTTTTAAATGACGATAGCTATGAAAATAAATGGTTTATAAAAATTGAATCCGATGCTGATCAGATTGAATTTGCCGATTTGTTGGATTTTTCAGATTATAAAGAAGAAGTGGAATAACCTGTAATCTGTAAACTTGTCCTAATTGACACGAGTACTTTTTTAGAATATTATGTGTTAAACACAAAAAGGAGATATATTATGAAAATTCAACCAATTACAGCGTATCGTCAATCTAATATTTATACAAAGCAAGTCAGAAGAAAAACAGATGAACCTCAACCTGAAAATCAACCGAATTTTAAAGGAATTAAAGGTTTACTTAAAGGCGTATCTGTCGGTGCAGGCGTAACAGCAGGCGGAGTTGCACTTATAGCAGGTGCTGCAGCTGTTCCGTTATTTTTATCTTATATTGCTGTAAACGGACTCATTGCCGGTGCATGCGGTCATATGATAGAAGATCAGAATAAAGAAAGTAAAAGCTAGCGGCAGCCTATAACCGCATCAACAACTTCTCTGAAAGCTCCGTTTCCGCCGTGAGCTTCGGTTATTTGGATGCCTTTAATATTTTTAATTTTGTTAACGGCATCAGGTACGGTTATCCTGTGTTTTGCGAAACAAAGCGATTCATAGTCGTTGACGTCATCACCGATATATAAATATTCATCTTCACTAAGATTGTATTTTTCAACAATTGATTTAATGACGTCAAGCTTTATGCGAATGTCCTGATGAACTTCCTCAATAGAAAAAGTATTTTTAATTTTTTCTATGGCAGAATTTTTTTCACCTGATATTATTCCGACTTTGTATCCGTTTTTTTTCAAAAGGCTGAATCCCATAATGTCTTTGAAATTAACTTTGCGTGACATTTCTCCTTTTGAATCAATGTAAACACAGTTGTCCGTGCAAATGCCGTCAAAGTCTGTAATAACAAATTTTATTGTATCAGGGAGTTTTATTGTCATATTATTTTACTCTTCTCAATTTCTCTATAATAGGCAGTTCTCTGGGATAAACAATTTTTTTGCCGTTACCTAAAAGAACGGGGGTTTGTCTTATATCACGAACCATGTGATATAAACCGGCTGTTTCAAGACTGGCTGCCTGGTCTGAACCCCAGTTCGTTCTGTCAGTAGTGATATGACGTTCAACAGCGTTAGCACCGAGCGCAACAGCCAGAACAGACGGTGTAATACCTCTTTCGTGTCCGGAATAACCGATAGGGCATGAAAATTCTTTTTTCCAATTTTCGATTACTCTCAGATTCATTTCGTCAGCGTTAGACGGGTATGTTGAAGTGCAGTGCATTAATACAATATTTTCTTCACCAAGTATTTTTACGGCATGTTTTATTTGTGCCATAGTACTCATACCGGTAGAAAGAAAAATCGGTTTTCCTTTTGATTTTGTGTGCTTTAACAGGTTGTCATCAGTAAGAGATGCAGATGCAATCTTATAACATGGAGGGTTGAATCGTTCTATAAAATCAACAGAGGCTTCATCCCAGCATGAGGCGAACCATAAAATTCCTTTTTCTTTACAGTAATTGTCAATTTCCTTATATTCTTTAACTCCGAACTCTAATCCTCTTTTTAAATCTCCGTTAGTATTTCCGAAAACACTTTTTCTTTCTTTTGCGAGTTCTTCCTCAGTATATACAACGTCAATCGTTCTCTTTTGAAATTTAACAGCGTCACAACCTGTTGTAACGGCAATATCAATCATTTTTTTCGCCAAATCAAGTGAGCCGTTATGGTTAATCCCTATTTCCGCAATAATAAAGCACGGAAAACCGTCACCGATTTTTTTGTTTTTTATTGTGATAGTTTTTTGCATTAAAATCTCTCCCTAATAACACACGGTATAATTATAAATACTTTTTGTACAATGCATATTCATCAGGGTCGACAGCGTGAGGAATTTTTTCTTTATTATCCTCATTAACCTGTTTTTCACTTTCTTTTTTATCGTTCTCAGGTGTAAACAGTTTATCAATTATCCCGTCTGAACTTTCTTCGTAAATATCAGTTATTACAAAGTCTTCATCATATTCTTTTGCATTATCAAAATTTTCGTTATTTTCTGTTTCCTGTGATTTTTGTTTTTTTGTTGCTCTGGTAAATCCTATATTCGGAAACTCAATTTTTGGAATTTCAATTTTAGGTATCCTTATATTTGGAATTTCAATTTTTGAAAATTCACCTTCTTCAATGTTCTGTGGAGGATAAGAACCTAAATCTTTTAAGAGGTCAATAGAATTAGTCGATGCTCCGATGAGCATGCGTTTTCCGTTGAGTTCAACCACGTGCAGAGTTTTATTGCTTCCGAGCGGTGTTGTTGAAATAACCGAAACTTTGGAATCATCGCTTTCGCTCATTTTTTTAAGTGTTTTAAACCCTGTATTGTTAAGCTTTGCATAAATAATACCTGTTGCATAAATAAGCAGAATAACAAAAATTAATGAGAAAACTACTGATATAAAATTCGGTTCCTGTCCGACATTTTGGGTAAGAGTATTAGATACCGTATCAGAAGTGGTTGAAACAGAAGATGCTCTCGCAGCGGAAAGCGGCTCCGGTAAATCAGGTAATATCTCAAATTTTTCGGCAGCACAAACTGTAAGGACATTTATCCAACATGCAGCTCCCAATAGTATCCCTAAAATCTTTTTCATAAACTTACCTTTTATCTGGTATAATTATATCATAAAAATAAAACGTGGTGAATTTTAGTTATAATTCTTAGTATTTTGTAATGTTATACGAGAAGGATATTAAATGAACATAGATTTTTTAAATGAGATAGCATCTGGTAATTCTTTATTTATGCACGTTATGAACACAATTGTGTTGATAATATTGATTACTCTTTTAATAACTGCAAGAATAACCAGCAAGCGCTGGTTAAAGATTAATGACTATCTCGGTACTATTACAAGAACGATTAATTCTGTCAGATACGGTGACTTAACAAAAAAAATTGAAAAAGCCGAGCTTCCGAACTCAGAACCTTTGGCTGAAAGTTTGAACCGAATGATAGAAACTCTTTATGACAGAGAAAAGATGGTTTCCGAGTATCAAAACGAACTTCACAGACAAAACAAACTGCTTGAAGCCGTAATCAACTCTCTGTCTGACGGACTTGTCATTATTGATGAAAATTTCAGAATCCTGCGTGCAACACCTAAAATTAGTGAATGGTTTGATTTGGAAGGCAATCGTCTTATGGGTGAGTTTTTGACCGACCATATAGGTATTCCTTTTGGCAAAACTTTTTATGATTTAAAGGAAACCGAAGTTATAATTTTTGGTGATAAGTCTTCTAATTTTATAGCAAACAGTATCGAACTGAAACTCGAAGATAAGAAAAAACGCTATGTTATAGTTATCCGAAATGTAACTGACCAAAGAGAGCTTGAAAGCCTTAAAGAAGACTTTGTTGCAACACTTACACACGACTTAAAAGTTCCGATAATTGCCGAAACAAACATGCTTGAACTGTTTTTAAACGAAAGTTTCGGCAAAGTTACGGAAAAACAGGAGATTGCACTTAAAAACATGCAGTCCTCAAACAGAGAGCTTCTTGATTTGGTGCAAATAGTTCTTGAAACGTATAAATTCCGAAGCCAGACAATACGGCTTTACCGTGAAAACATTATGCTTAATGATTTTCTCGAAGAAATTATAACCGAGATGCGTCCTATTGCCGATAAATCGAAAAATAATCTTCTTTTGAATTCTCCGAGAAATATAAGAGTTCTGGCAGACAGAATGCAGTTAAAAAGGGTTATAAAAAATCTTATTCAGAATGCAATATCTTATGGCGAGGCAAAATCTCCGATTGAGATTACAATTTGCGAAGAGCCGAAGTATATTGTAATTAAAGTTAAAGACTTCGGAAAAGGTATCTCAAAAGAAGATATTGGAAAGATTTTTAATAAATACTATTCTGCAGCTAAAAAATTCAGAAAAATAGGAACAGGGCTCGGCTTATATTTGTCCTTCCAGATTGCAAAAGCGCACGGAGGTGATTTGACGGTTGAAAGCAAAGTCGGCGAATTTACTGAATTTTCGGTAAAACTTCCGGCAGGCTCTAACGAAAATGTATATTACGGAGAATAATAATTGAATAATAATATTTTATACGATACAAAATATCTTCAGCTGAAAAGTACAAAATCCAAAACCGGAAGTGACTGGGTATATGCACACAGACCGAATGCGAAAGACGTGGTTATTATTGTGCCTGTAATTGAAAATAAAAAAGTTCTTTTTATCATTGAGGAAAGACCTCCTCTTGTTGCGGAAGGTATATCAAATCGTTCAATAGCTGTTCCGGCAGGTTTGGTCGGTGATGAAAGAGGAGACGAAAGTATAGAAGATGCAATTAAAGCCGAACTTCTCGAAGAAGCAGGATTGAAAGCTGACAGAAT
>ONVC01000019.1 GCA_900321205.1 uncultured Acinetobacter sp.
GATACCGGCAAAAGAATCAGAAATTAAGAAAATTATTAACCGCTCATCTGCAACGACACAAAAAATCGAAATGGATATTAAGGTTGGAGAAAAAGTCAGAATCGTTTCCGGACCATTTGCCGAATTTGTTGGTGATATTATGGAAGTTTATCCCGATAAAGCAAAACTCAGAGCAATGGTATCAATATTCGGTCGTGAAACACCTGTCGAACTTGAATACAAACAAATACAAAAATTATAAGGTAAATATGGTTGGATTATCAGCCAAACATATAAACCTTAGTAATAACTAGCAATAACGTGGAAGGGGATGCCCCCGTCAGCACCACGAAAGGAGAAAAAAATGGCAAAAAAAGTAGTAGGAAAAATCAAGCTTCAAATTGAAGCCGGAAAAGCGAATCCGTCACCTCCGGTTGGTCCTGCATTAGGTCAGCACGGTGTAAACATCATGGATTTTTGTAAGCAGTTTAATGCTAAAACCGAATCACAAGCCGGTTACATTATCCCTGTTGTTATTGATGTGTATGAAGACAGAAGTTTTACTTTTGTTACAAAATCACCTCCGGCTCCGGTTCTTATCAAGAAAGCTTTAAACATACCAAAAGGTTCAGCAGTTCCTAACAAAACCAAAGTTGCTGAAATTACAAAAGCTCAGCTGGAAGAAATCGCTAAAATTAAAATGAACGATTTAAATGCAACTACAATGGAAGCTGCAGTTAAGATGATTGCAGGTTCTTGCAGAGCAATGGGCGTTACAGTAAAAGAAGATTAATAAAATATGGAAGGACGTAACGGGTAATTAGGCAAACGCCAAATGATTTATCCCTGTCCGTTAGTACCATGAAAGGAAAATTGAAATGTCTAAAATAACTAAAAAACAAAAAAAGCTTCAGGAATTGCTCGAAGGTTTTGAACAACCGACCGGAGGCAAAGAAGCGTTAACTAAATTACAGGAAATCTCAAAAGAAGTTTCTAAATTCAACGAAACAGTAGAATGCCACATGAGATTAGGTATTGATGTTAAACACGCAGAACAACAAATCAGATCAACTGTCGTTCTTCCTGCCGGCTTAGGCAAAGAAGTAAGAGTTTGCGTTATTGCAAAAGGACCTAAGGTTAACGAAGCAAAAGACGCAGGTGCAGACTTCTACGGAACGGAAGATATAATTGACAAAATTTCAGGCGGCTGGTTTGAATTTGATACATTAATCGCAACACCTGACTGTATGGGTATGCTTGGTAAATTAGGTAGAGTTTTAGGTCCAAAAGGCTTGATGCCTAACCCTAAAACAGGTACTGTTACACTTGATATCGCAAAAGCAGTTAAAGATGCTAAGGCAGGTAAAGTTGAATTCCGTGCTGACAAGCAGGGTATGATTCACTGCCCGATAGGAAAAGTTCAGTTTGCTAATGAAGACCTGGTTAAAAACTACGGAACATTAGTAGACGCAGTTTTGAAGGCTAAACCGTCAGCTGCAAAGGGTACATACGTTAAGTCAATTTATTTGACAACAACGATGGGTCCGAGCATTAAGATTGACTCAAAAAACCTTCAAGCAGAAGTTAAAGAAATTGTTGGTTGATATTTACGGCTGGTCTTTGGACCGGCCTTTTTTTTATAAAAAATACGCTATTAAAAATAGCGTATTTTTTTAATAGCAAATTATTTTTTTACGTGTTTTTAACAAAATAAAGTAAGAAAGGAATATTATGCAAAACAATATTAACAACGTATCATTTCAGGCGAATCTAAAACCGTTAACAAAAATCAACAAAAAAGCTGAATTTATTGAAGCAAAAAAAATATTTACAGAAGCAACAAAAGACTATCCTAATGACAATATATACATAACAAGAAACACGCTGGGAGAAACAGTAATTAATTTATACAACGATACAACAAACAACTTTTACACGAATAAAGATATATGCACAAAAAGTATTGATAAACAAATAGATGAACTTGGCAAAGACAAATTTGCTCAAAAGCTGATAAACATTTTTGAAGCATTAAAATTACAACAAGCAATTACTGAAAAGTTAAGCAATATAAAAAAAGAAGTATTCAGATTAACAAAAACAATGGAAGTTAACATTAATGCCGCAAGAAACTGGGAATCAGAGGGCAAAAATGTTATTGCTAACAGACATAAAATTCTTTCAAAAAATAATGAGGCAAAAATTAATCAATTTAAAACAGAAGAAAAGACATTATCTGATGAATACAATAAAAAAATTGACGAATTAGGCAAAGAATTTAAGGAAATAACACGATTAAAAATCAGATAAATTTGTAAACTTTTATGAATTTCTACTGAAATTGATATCTAAATGATATATAATATTAATATATGAATATCGTCAAAAATTTGAAGGATTATCAATTATCCCATAAGCAACGGATATTTGCGGGATACTTGAAGGATAATGTGGATTCGTTTGTTTGTTATGAAAAAATAACAAACCGCTCTGCAATGCGCAAATACTTTGCCCCGGATCATACATATGTAGAATACAGCACTGCCATTGGGGAACCGGCAGAGCTGCTTGCAAGAGCATACGCATAATCAGATTACTGTTGTACAAAACTCTTTTTACGTGTTATTCTCATTAATAGGAGAATAATTATGAAAAAGATTTTTGTACTGCTTATATTGATTTTTTTAAGTGTAAATACTGTTTATGCAGAAAAACATGACAAAGATTACAGTGTAAGATTTAACGGGACTAAATATAATTTATTATATAGTATAAAAAACAAGGATTTTGGCGGATACCTTAATGAGTACTACAAAAAAGGTGAAACATATAACATATGGTCAGAAATGATAGCAGTACATCATTTTCCTAATGCATACTCCCCAATAGACAGAATTAAAGATTTTAAAGACTATCTGGGAAGCATGCATGTCCCGAGTTCATTGACATTTGATGACAAGAAAAATACTGCAATGATTGATTTCATAATGATATCAGACCACAGCATGCCGATTGTTATTGAGTTTAATATCTTTAAGTACGAAAAATCAAAAAAATGCGGTTCTATTGCTATTCAATATGCAAGAAGATATACAGCAACTACAACTATGCAAATTGAATCTATAAAAAAAGATGTAGAAAAGAACAGAAATAAACTTATACAGAAAGTAAAACATTTTGAAATTCCGGAAGTCATAACAAAAGATATTGATAAATGCATAAGTGCAGCAGATATTACGGAAGAAAACAAGCCAAACACAGCGGTAGAAAATGTTGTTACAGAAGAGATTGCTGAAAATAAATCAGATGAAACAACTGTAACCACTAATGAAGAACAGAAAGAAGTTGCTGTATCAGAAGAAAAACAAGCTGAACAAAATAAGGAAGTAAAAGAGGAAGAAACAGACGAAGTATCATTAAAAGAAGAGCCTCAGGAAAGTATTGAAACAAGCACAGTGGAAGAAAATCAAACTGCGGAAGTCAAAAAGCCGGAAGAAGAAAATATTATTAAAGAAGAAATCGTTCCGATTTCTGACAAAACTACAGTAAGCAATAAAAAAACTAAGAAAAATAAAGACGACAAGTACGAAGTAATAAACACAAAAGATGAGTATATAGCTGTTCCGAGAACAAAAAAAGAACTTAAAGAGGAAATTAAAACAAAACGACAGTTACAGAAAGAAAAGAAAATTCAGTTAAAACAAAAAGCAAAAGAAGAGAAGAAGCAAGTAAAAATTGATAAAAAAACAGCTAAACAGCAGGAAAAAATCAGCAGAAAAGAAACAAAGAAAGCTGAAAAATCCGCTAAAAAAACATACACGGTATCAAACAACAATTCAGATTTAATAGCGAAACCGAGAACTAAGAAAGAGCTAAAAGAAAATAATAAAAGGCTGAAAAAAGAAGCAAAAGAACGTGTTAAAAAAGCTAAGAAAAATCTTGAGTAGATACTTAGCTTGCGATAATTCCTTATAAAAAGTTTACAATACTAACAAATTTGCCATGCTTTAAGTAAATTTGTTAGTATATTTTTGGGAGAGAGTGTAGTTACTCGTAAGGAAATAATATGAATATAAAAAAATACGGAATTATAGGCTTAATAATGGCACTGGCAGGTGTTTTTATGCCTGTTGAAGCTGCTATGACATTTCCGAATATTAATGTAGGAATGCAGACATTAAATACACCTCAGGAGTTCTCTAACGGACTGCAGATTCTGATTTGGTTAACAATACTGACATTAGCACCCAGTATCTTTATAATGGCAACAAGTTTTATAAGAATTGTTGTTGTACTGTCATTAACGAGACAGGCAATAGGTGCCGGGAATTTACCGCCTAATCAGGTTATCACAAGTTTAGCATTAATTTTAACATTTTTCATTATGGCTCCTGTATTTAATGAGATAAATGAAACAGCACTACAGCCATACATGAAAAATCAAATAACACAGCAGGCAGCTTTGGACAGGGGAGCTATTCCGTTAAGAAAATTCATGTTTAAGCAAACTCATGAAAAAGAACTTGCTTTATTCGTAAGAATGGCTAAAATAGAAAAACCCAAAACAAAAGATGACGTACCAATGTATATTTTAATTCCGTCATTTATACTTAGTGAACTTAAAACAGCATTTACTATAGGTTTTGTAGTATATCTGCCATTTCTGGTTATAGACATAGTAGTATCCTCGGTACTTGTATCAATGGGTATGATGTTCCTGCCGCCAACGATGATTGCACTACCGTTTAAATTAATTATGTTTGTAATGGTTGACGGCTGGTATTTGGTTGTAAAATCACTCGTAGAGAGTTTTGTAACTTGATAAAAGACAATATAAGTTTAGGTAAAAATTTTGGAGAAAATAATTAAATGAATCAGGATATAGTAATTACTCTTTTACAAAAAATGTTTATACTGACACTGGAAATATCAGTACCGATACTTTTAATCGGTGTTGTATTGGGTCTTATGGTCAGTATATTTCAAACGGTTACACAGATACAGGAATCAACATTAACATTTGTACCGAAAATTGTCGGCTGCGTAATCCTGCTGATATTTTTGCTGCCATGGATGTTCAGTATTGTAATAACAACAACGAACGAGTTTTTTGATATGATTCCGCAATTAATCGGCGGTGCATAATGTTTAATTTGGATGTATTATTTTCCGTAAACAATATTATTCTGTTTATGGCAATAATAACAAGACTTAGCGGACTATTTCGTACTGCGCCGCTATTTTCAACATATCCTATTCCTATACAGGGAAAAATTTGGCTGGCTGCATTAATCGCATTTATTCTGTTCCCGATTGTGCAATATAACACAAATTTTATTGCACCAAATAACGTTCCTGCACTGGTAATAATTCTTTTTAAAGAATATTTGATAGGTTTTACAATAGGTTTTTGTGCAAATATAATTTTTGCAGGCATAGAATTTGGTGCAAATATGTTTGCAATTCAGATGGGTTTATCAATTTCACAGGCATTAAACCCTGTTTCCGGGGCAACATCTCCCGTTATAACAAGAGCTTACACTTATCTTGCCAGTATGATTTTTATTATAATAGGGGCTCATCAATGGTTATTTGCAGCAATATATAACAGTTTTAAGTCTATGCCAGTAGGTTATTCTTTTACCTTTTCACCTGCAATTGTTGAACACATTATTCGCTTTTCAGGTCAGCTGTTTGACATTAGTTTAAGCATAGCACTGCCGATTTTTGGAGTTTTATTTATAACAGATGTTCTTCTGGGTTTCACATCAAAAATGATGCCTCAAATGAATATTTTTATGGTATCAATGCCGCTTAAAATATACCTGGGATTATTGTTATCACTTATATTCATGCGTCCTATGGCAGAATATATAGGTGTTTTGACAGAAAACTTCTTAACAAATGTTGCTCAGATATTTTGAGATATAATAATATTAGTCACAAATCATAAAGGAATGATAACAACATGGGGAATGAAGCCGCAGAAAAAACGGAAGAAGCCACCCCGCGAAGAAGGCAAAAAGAACGGGAAAAAGGTAATGTATCCAAAAGCAGAGATATGGATGCAGCTCTTGTAATGGTTGCCGGAGTTGCTTTAATGGCTGTATTTGGGAAATATATGGGAGAAACCACGCTCAATATGATGCGTGAAACATTTTCGCATTTACACACATACAAAGATGCTGACCCGACTAATGCCATAGGAATAATGCTTCCTTATTTTCAGCAGCTGGGACACATAATATTACCATTTTTTGTACTTCTGGTTATTATGACCGTAATCATTATCAGAATGGATGTCGGACACGTTTTTTCGCTTCAAAAAATTAAAATTGACCCGATGAATCTTTCTCCGAGAAGAATGATACAAAATGCAAAAAGATTATTAAACCCTTTTGCTCCGAGATCATTAGTTGAACTTGCAAAATCCATATTAAAAATTCTTGTCGTTGCAGCCTGCGGTTATTCGGCAATAGATGCAAGAAAAGGGGACCTGATGGGATTAATCGGGCTTGAGCCGTTTACCGCAATTCAAATTATTGTATCAATAATGATAAACATGATTATAAACATGTGCCTTGCAATGCTTATCCTCGGATTTATTGATAAAAAATACCAGCAATATGAATTTGAAAAATCAATCAAAATGACAAAACAAGAAGTCAAAGATGAATTAAAGGATATTGAAGGGGATCCTAAGATTAAGGCAAGGATAAAATCAATTCAGATGCAAATGGCACGTCAAAGAATGATGTCATCAGTCCCTCAGTCTGATGTAGTTGTAACAAACCCTACACACTATGCCGTTGCTATAAAATATGATAAAACAAAAGCACCGGCGCCGATTGTTACTGCAAAAGGTGTCGATTACCTTGCATTTCAGATAAGAGAAATAGCTAAGGAAAATAATGTTCCTATTGTAGAAAACCGACCTGTTGCAAGAGCACTTTACAACAACGTTCCGCTTGACGGTATGATACCCAGTGATATGTATGTTGCAGTATCTGAAATTCTTGCTCATGTTTACAGACTTAAAAATAATCAGTAAAAATCTGCCGATATTTATTAAAAAACTTGTCATGACAAGGATAATAATGGTATTATATTAATCGGTGGAGAGATGGAATTAGGTAAATTATCCAAAATACTTAAAAACAATGATATTGTCCTTGCAATAGGCTTGGTCATTATTGTCGTAATGATGGTTATTCCAATCCCTGCACCTTTTCTTGATTTACTGCTTACGGTAAATATTTCACTTGCGGTAGTAATTTTACTTGTATGTTTATACACACAGGAACCTCTTGATTATTCATCTTTTCCGACTGTTTTGCTTATTGCAACGCTGTTCCGTTTGGGATTAAACGTCAGCTCCACCAGACTTATCCTTTTATACGGGCAGGCGGGAAACGTAATCAGTTCATTCGGACAATTTGTAGTCGGAGGCAACTACGTTGTCGGTGCTGTAATCTTCTGTATCCTGGTATTAATTAACTTTATGGTTATTACAGGCGGTGCAACCCGTGTTGCTGAAGTATCAGCACGTTTTACATTAGACAAAATGCCTGGTAAACAATTAAGTATTGATGCTGACCTGAACTCCGGTCTTATCAATGAAGACCAGGCAAAAGAAAGACGTAAAAAGCTTGAGAGAGAAACGGACTTCTACGGTACCATGGATGGTGCCTCCAAGTTTGTTAAAGGTGATGCAACAGCAGGTATTGTTATTACAATAGTCAACATAGTCGGCGGTTTGATTATCGGTGTTATTCAGCTGCATATGGACATTACACAGGCGCTAAGCACATACACAATATTAACGGTTGGTGACGGTCTTGTATCCCAGATTCCGGCACTTCTTATATCTACCGCAACAGGTTTGATTGTTTCTCGTGCAACCGGTAAAGATGATTCTTTATCAGTTGATATCAAAAATGAGATGTTCAGCGACCCGAGAGTTCTTGGCGTTGTTGCAGGTCTGCTTGGCTTTATGGGTATAGTACCGGGTATGCCTACTCTACCATTTTTAACAATAGCAACAATCACCGGCATTATGGCATTCAAGAAGACCAAAGAAAAAGCGGTAGAGGTAAAAACACAGGAAGTTGAAGCTCAGGAACAGGCGCTTCAGGAAAAAGTTGGCAAAAAAGAAAAACGTGCTAAAGCTACACGTGAAAGTGTTATGGAGCTTTTGAACATAGATACAATCGAAATAGAAGTAGGTTACCGACTTGTTCAGTTACTTAACGTAGAGATGGGTGGTGACCTGCTGGAAAGAATTGCACAAATCAGAAGACAAACAGCACTTGATTTGGGTATAATTTTGCCTTCTATAAGGGTAAGAGATAACTTACAGCTATCGCCTAACTCTTATCAAATTAAGCTAAAAGGTGTGCCAATGGAAAACGGTGAAGTTTATCCGGAAAGATTTTTGGCAATGACAGCAGGAGACCCTGTCGGAAATTTGTCTATTAACGGTATTCACGCCATTGAACCGGCATTTGGTTTACCTGCATTATGGATTGAAGCAAAAGATAAAGACTTGGCCGAAATGTCAGGTTATACCGTTGTTTCAGCTTCGGCTGTAATTTCAACACACATAACAGAAGTAATCAAAAAATGTGCTTCAGAAATCTTATCAAGGTTTGACGTCCAACAGCTCATTGATAACCTCAAAAAAGAAGTTTCAGAAGATTATGTTAATGACATAATGAAAGATATTACAATAGGCGATGTTCAGGTGGTAATGCAAAATTTGCTTAAAGAAGGTGTTGCGGTAAGAGACCTAAAAACAATACTGGAAACAATAAGCCTGCAGGCAAAAGTCAGCAAGCAACCAAACTTCCTTACAGAACACGTTCGTGTGGCATTATCAAGAAGTATCTGCAAACAAAATCTTGCAGATACCGGCGAATTGTTTGCAATTACACTTTCACCTGATATTGAACAAACTATTGCAAGGGGAGCAAGTCCTGACGGACAAAGCGTATCAATTGACCCGACATTTACCAAGAAGCTGCTTGACCAGATGAATACCGAACTTGAAAAAGCCATTACTGCAACCGGTAATCAGCCCGTAATACTTTGCCAGGCACCTATAAGATATTTATTCAGACGTCTTACGGAAAGAGCTTATCCGCAAATTGCAGTTATGTCATATGCAGAACTTAACCCGAGTGTTAAAGTAAGACCTTTGGGTATGGTAAAATTACAATAAGAATATAAAAATAAATTAATATAGGAAGGAAGAAATATGAGAGAGTTATTAAAAAACGAACAATTGGTTACAATAGTTCCCCAGGAGTTCAGAAAAACTAACAGAGGTACTGTTATTGACGTCTCTGCAGACGGTTTTAAAATGGCATTACAGTACAAACCTGACGGATTAATTGTTAATCACATATGCGACTTCTATTCACTGACAGATAACGGTTATTTATATTTTGAGTCATATATACAGGCTTTGGAAGATAATGTGTTAACAATTGCAAATCCTATTAAACACAGATTTTTACAAAGAAGAAAATTCACACGTATTAAATTTACTGAGGATTTAGTACTTTCCTGTGACGATATTTTACATAACGTAAGAACAATTGACATATCAGCAGGCGGTATGAAAATCTCAACAGCAGATAATATTAATATCGAAAAAGAGTATAAAGTTACAATAAAATTAAGTGACGAACAGGAAGTTTCGTGCAGATATCAGCTTATACGAGTAGAAAAAAATGACAGCGGAAAATATATAATATCCGGAAGATTTACACACCTGAACAACATAGATAAAATGACACTTGTTCAGTTCTGTATGAAAAAAGATATGGAAACAATAAACAAAAAATAAAAGGATAAAAAATGTTTTTTACTGAAAGTATCAGGAAATTCTTTGTCGCAGTTACAATATTAATATTAGGTACGATTTGTATATTAAGAATAGGTACAATAGATATGCATGCAATCTGTGCAACGGCATCTATCCTTGTTCCTGCTGTAATAATCATGGGTTACCTTGGACAGCGCATAGG
The DNA here is from genome assembly GCA_900321205.1 of uncultured Acinetobacter sp. Taxonomy (GTDB): domain Bacteria; phylum Cyanobacteriota; class Vampirovibrionia; order Gastranaerophilales; family Gastranaerophilaceae; genus CAG-196. Next base: position 10,011 of record ONVC01000019.1, read on the forward strand.
TGAGATCGTCGATAATCCGAAGAATAAGGCTGATGCTGATTACAAAATTGCAGTATTAAATGCGTTAAAGAAAATGGATAAGTCAATTACACTTGAAGAACTTAACCAAAAATTATCCAGACAGGCGGAAGAACCTGATTTACCTGATAAAAAAGATGACGTAGATGAATAATTATTTTTTATTTATAATATGATTAAACTTATTGATATTGGGATATACCCCGAGAGGAGAATAAATGAAAGAAGCTTACTATCCGCAGGAAATAGAAAAAAGATGGCAAAAAATTTGGGAAGAAAATAATACATTTCATACACCAAACAACAGTGATAAACCTAAATATTATGCATTATCAATGTTTCCGTATCCGTCAGGCAAACTGCATATGGGACATGTAAGAAACTATACAATTACAGACGTTATTGCAAGGTTCAAAAAAATGCAGGGATTTAACGTTCTTCATCCGATTGGCTGGGACAGTTTCGGCTTACCTGCTGAAAATGCAGCTATGCAACATGGTGCTGACCCTGCAAAATGGACTGATGAAAACATTGCATATATGACAAAACAACTCAAAATGCTTGGACTTTCTTATGACTGGCAGAGAGAAGTTACAACCTGCAAGCCGGAATATTACAAATGGACTCAATGGTTGTTTTTACAACTTTATAAAAAAGGGCTTGCATACAAAAAAGAAGCTGCCGTAAACTGGTGCGACAAGTGCGGTACAGTTCTTGCAAACGAACAGGTAATTGACGGCAAATGCTGGAGATGTGATTCCGTTGTGGAAAAGAAATTTCTCTCACAATGGTTCTTTAAGATTACTGAATATGCTGACCAGCTGCTTGATGACTTAAATAAACTTCCGGGCTGGGGTGATAATGTTAAAACAATGCAGGCTAACTGGATTGGTAAATCTCACGGTGCAATTTTCAGATTTAAAGTTAAAGAAATTGAAGGGCTGGAAGTTCCCGTTTATACGACAAGACCGGATACGGTTCACGGGATAACTTATCTTGTTGTTGCTCCTGAATACAAAGATATTGAAAAACTTACAACACCTGAAAATAAACAGGCTGTTGAAGAATACAGAGCGAATGCACGTAAAATGACAGAGATTGAAAGATTATCGACAGAAAGAGTAAAAACAGGTGTTCCTTTGGGAACACATTGTATTAACCCGTTTACAGGAGAAGAATTCCCGCTCTGGACTGCTGATTACGCACTTGTAGAATACGGAACAGGTGCTGTTATGGCAGTTCCTACACACGATACCAGAGATTTTGATTTTGCAAAAAAATATAATCTGCCGATGAAGGTTGTTATACAAGACCAGAAAAATCCTTCTGACTGCAAAGACGAAGCGTACACAGAAGAAGGAATTCTTGTAAACTCTAACGAATTCAACGGAATGAAAAACACCGAGGCAAAAAAAGCAATAACACAAAAGGCAGTAGATGGAGGATTTGGTGAATTTAAAACACAATACAGGCTTCGTGACTGGTTAATTTCACGTCAAAGATACTGGGGAGCTCCTATCCCGGTTGTTTATTGTGATAAATGCGGTATAGTTCCCGAGAAAGAAGAAAATCTTCCGGTAATGTTGCCTACTGACGTAGATTTTTCTGTAGTCGGAAAATCTCCGATTACAACTTCAAAAACATTTAAGGATACAACCTGTCCGATTTGCGGCGGTCACGCAACAAGAGAAATGGATACAATGGACACCTTCGTTTGCTCAAGCTGGTACTATCTTAGATATTCTGATGCAAGAAATAGCGAAAAATGTTTTGACAAAGACCTAGTCAACAAGTGGCTTCCGGTTGACCAATACGTAGGCGGTATTGAACATGCAATTTTGCACTTATTATATTCGAGGTTCTTCACAAAAGCTCTGAGAGATTGTGGATTACTGGATTTTGACGAACCGTTTAAAAACTTATTAACACAAGGCATGGTGCTTAAAGATGGTTCAAAAATGTCAAAATCAAAGGGTAATACAGTAGACCCTGATGAAATATTTGAAAACTTCGGGGCTGATACAGCAAGATTATTCATCCTTTCAGACTCACCGCCGGCACGTGATTTTGACTGGTCTGACGCAGGTGTTGAGGGTTGTTACAAATTCCTCAACCGTGTATGGAGACTTGTTTCCGAAGGTGTAAACAAGAATGATATACTTAAAGATTACAGCCTTAACTTCCCGCTTGCAAGAGAAAATGATGACCTTGTAAGAACTGTTAATATAGCTATGAAAGGGATTACTAACGATATATCAAACGATTTTCAGTTTAATACGGTTATCTCAAAATATCGTGAACTTACAAATGCTATATACGAATGGCGAGGTAAAAAACGTGAACTGAACGGAGAAGATAAAAATGTATTCAGCTTTGCTGTTGAATCACTTGTGAAACTCATGTCACCGGTTACTGTTCACATATCGGAAGAGATATGGAAAGAACTCGGACACACAAACTCTATTCATGATGAAAAATGGTGCGAGTGGGACGAAAATCTGGCAAAAGCGAGCAAAATCACACTCGTTGTCCAGATCAACGGTAAAGTAAAAGATAAAGTAGAAGTCGATGAAGGTGTAAGCGATGATGAACTTAAACAAATCGCAATTTCTACTGACAAAATAAAAGAACTAACGGCAGGAATGACTATTGTTAAGACTATTGTTGTTCCGAAAAAGTTAGTTAATATAGTTGTAAAATAAGTTTTCAGCATACTATATAAATAAAAACTCTCTTTTATAAAAGAGAGTTTTTATTTATATAATTCAAAAACATTTGATACCTTAGTTTCATAAAATCCATACCTTCTCAATATCCTGTCAATATTATATTGTTTATCAAAATCACCAATAATAAGAGTAGAGGTTTTGTTCATCCTATGTGACAAAATCATTGCAAGTTTATCAATATCCTCATCATCAAGATAATGCCAGAAATTTCTTGCAAATAACACTGTATTATTAAAATCAATGCTCTTCACGTCATCTAATATATCTGATTGAGAAAAGTTAACACATTCCTTTAAAAATTTTGATACTTTAACAAGATTAGGATTCAAGAAACTGAAATATTGCGTTAAATTTTCACCCAGATAAAAATCTATTGCGCCTGTTTCATATGATTTTAAAGAATATTGTCCTTCTTTAGCAATTTCAATAAATGATTTATTTACATCTCTGGCATCAACAGGTAAGTATTTTTTAGAGTTTTTATATCCTAATGAATCAATCATCTTAGATATAAAAGAAAATATCTCTTCTCCATCAGAACAAGCATGAGCAATAATATTTACCTTATCTGAATCGCGGTATTTATACTCTAAAAAATTAACCAGATAATCAAAATCCAAATCATTTCTGAATAAACAAGTATCACCACGACTTATAACATGTCCTGACCTATCAAGGATTTCATGTCTGAAGTGCTTGAAGTTGATATTATACGCCGGATTAAAAGTTATCATATCAAAACTAAAGCAGCTAAAAAAATAATTTGACAAAATAAAAAAGAGGTTATTACCTCTTTTAAATGGTGGGCGTTACAGGACTTGAACCTGTGACCCTCTGAATGTCGTTCAGATGCGCTACCAACTGCGCCAAACGCCCATATTTAATTTTGAAACAACCGGCAGAGTCTTACCTCTCCGCAAACTGTCCACCGGACACTTTGCTTCGGCAGAGTGCCAAACGCCCGTTTTACGGTGCTACGCCTTGCGGAATTTATATTTGCCCCCGCCAAACGCCATTATGAATTACATGAATAATAATACTATAAAAACCTATTTATGCAACATTAAGAAGAACAAAATACGTCAATACCAGTTATTTTAAGTATTGTAAACTTTTTAAAAAATGCTTGCAATTATAATTAATATGTGTATAATTAAGAGCATAGAGGGTATGAACACTTGTAAATATGGGGAATGAGAAGGGCTTTGTGCTATTCCGATTACCACAAATCAAGTATTTTACTCCAAGTAGTAGAAAAGTGTATAGGAGATTTATCATGAACAAAGAAGAATTGGTAAAAGAAATTTCTAAGAAAACAAAACTTTCTCAAAAAATTTCATCTGATGTATTATCAGCTACATTAGACATCATTCAAAAAACAGTTGCTAAAGGCAAAAAGGTTACATTAGTTGGCTTTGGTACTTGGGAAGCTCGTAAGAGAGCTGCTAGAATCGGCAGAAACCCACAAACTGGTAAAGAACTTAAAATTGCTGCTAAGACAGTTCCTGCTTGGTCAGCTGGTAAATCATTCAAAGAACTTGTAAAATAGTTTCTTGCTTGATTGAAAAAATTGAACGGCGTGTATAATTAATACACGCCGTTTTTTAAGCAAAAAAAAACTAAGGAAAACCTTAGCTTAATAATTGTTTAGATGTAAGATGGGGATTATAATTTTTCTGCAATTCTAACTTTTTGGAATAACTCCGGATGACGTTTTTCTACAAGTTCAAAAGCTTTCTTTGCGGTTTTGTTGTCAACATTTGATCTGTATGCGGAATAAAGCTCTGCTGCATCTTCCTGAGTCGGTTTAGTTTTAGAATTAAATTTTTTAAGAGCATCTGAGAATTTTGATAAATCTTCTGTCTCTTTATTTACATCGTAAGTAACTTCTTTTGGAAGTTCTTTCTTATTAAGCTTGTCAATTTGATGCTGATAATTTTCTACATCAGCATATACAGACTGAAGATTTGTACATTTTTTCTCTTCTTCTACAAGTTTCTTTTGCAGTTCTTCTAATTTTTTATTATCATTAATTATCTGTTGCTCAACTTTTTTCTTCTCACCTTCAAGCGAATTAATAGAAGATTCAATGAAAGCTTTTTTCGACTCATCAGCACCGGTTAATTGTCCCTTTAATGAGTCAATCTGAGATGTTAAGTTAGAAACTGTTGCCTGAGAAACTTTAATATCTTGTTTTGTATTAGTAATATCAGAGGAAATTGTTTGTTGTTGTTCCTGAGATTTTGATATTTGCGAACCTAAATCAGATAAAGAAGAGGCATTAACTTCATTAAGTCTGTCAGTAATCTTTTTATTAATTTCATCAATTTTAGACTGGGTTTCTTTGCTTATTTTACCGTCATCACCATCATCGTCTCCGCCTTTACCGTCAAAACCCATTGTTAAAAGACCAAAAATAGTGTTTATTCCGCTATTTATATAAGAGCCTGTTGAATCTATATTCTGATTATTATAATAATCATTGTTATTTCTTTCGTAAGTAGAAGTTGTTTTACTCTTATTAATGTATAAGCCCATCTTAAAACTCTCATTTTTATATCTTACATATATATAAAGTAATTAAAAATGGAGCATTTTCAAAAGAATAAATAATTGTTACAAATGTTAATATAATAAATTTAAAGAATTTTAAAAGCTTCCAGCAATATAGATTCCTGAAAAGTCAGCATTGAAAAATCAATAAGTTTAGTTTCATAACCCATTTTTACAAATGAATGAATTTTACCGTCTTTTTTGTAACATGAGTTTTCCAGTCTGATCCCAAAGTGTTTCGGATTATATAATCCGGGTTCTATAGTAAAACACATTCCGTCAGTAATATTATATTTTGCAACTTCACTTTGCGAGAGATTTGGCGGAAGTTCGTGAACATTAATACCTATTCCGTGCCCGAGTCCGTGATTAAAAGTAAAACCGTCAATTTTATTATCGAGCATTTTATGAGCATAAGTATCAATCTCAAAACCGGTTATATCAATATTATTAAAAGAGCCGTAACAATTTAAAAATGCTTTTAAAACAAGAGTATAAACTTTTTTCTGAAGTTCTGACGGTTTTCCTTTTACAAAAACACGTGTGATATCGGTAGCTAAACCGCTTTCGTAATATGCACCGCTGTCAATTAATACCAAATCACCCTCTTTTAGAAAAACTTCTTTAGAGCTTTTTGAATAATGAGCCTGTGCAGAATTTTTATTTATAGCAACAATAGGACTAAAACTAAGGTTTTTAGCACCGTATCTTATATATTCTTCTCTTAGTTTTTCTGAGATATCGTATTCTGAAAGATTATCGTTCTTCTCAATATAATCACGAATTGCTAACATTGCTTTATCCGTGCGTTCAAATGCAAATTTATAAGCCTCTAATTCTTTATCAGATTTTACAGATTTCAATAGCATTATATTTGAAGGCTCAAATACGGGCTTTTTTATAAGTGAATATTCGTAAGCATTTATTGAGTATTTATCTACCAATAATTCTGAATCATATTCAGATAAAAATTTATCACAATCTTCATCATTCTCAAACAGAACACGTTTATTACCGTCTATAAACAACTTTGCCCAGATTTTAGAAGAATAATCACGTGAAAAATCTCTCAAACCTGTAATATAAGATACTTCTTCTGGATTTGTTATTAATGCAGGTTTTGACGAATATTTTACAGGCTCAAAAGCTTTTACAAATTTTTTATTATGCGGTTCGGTATAGTTATTAATCGGATCTTCTGTAATAAGTTTAATATTATATCCTTCATATAACTCCAAACGAGACTGAGAAACTTTTTTGGATACAATACCGAGCACTTTATTCTTATCTATGATTTTTTTAATTTCATCATCCTGCAGTTGACCAACCTGAAGTTTAACAACAGTCGTTGCCTCATTTACTTCCAAATCAGCCTGAATATGATACCTGCCATCAACAAAAAGATAAATTTTATCACGTGTAATTAATGCATCACCCGTTGAGCCTGTAAAACCGGTTAAAGTATAACGTGCATTTTCAGACAAAGCTGAATACTCTGCCAAATATTTATTGGTAGAGTTTACAAGCAAATAATCAACACCAAGTTTTTCAAGAATACTATTCATCTACGTCAGTAAGCTTAATTAAATGCCAGCCAAATTGTGTTTCAACGGGTTCGGATACTTCGCCTTTTTTAAGAGCAAAAGCAGCATCTTCAAAAGGCTTAACCATCATGCCTTTTCCGAACCATCGTAAATCGCCGCCATCACGTCCGGACGGGCATTTTGAATACTGTTTTGCCAAATCTTCAAATGCAACACCATTATTAATATCTAATAATAAATTTTCTGCCTGTTCTTTTGTATCTACAAGAATATGGCTTGCTCTGATTTTCATATTAATACTCCTTATAAAATACTTTAATATTTTATCCTTAAAAGCAGTTAAAGTAAATAAAAAAAATTCTATCTAATACTTTAGGATTAATCCAAAGGGTTGACAAAAATTTTTAAATATGATATACTTAGTATATAAGTGCACTAATATTATGAAGAGAAAGACGAAGGTTTTTTGCGGTATATGGCAAAAAGCCTTTTTTATATTTCTTACTATTTTTGTATTTTTTGGTTAATTGTTAAGATTTGTAAAATTTTTATAAAGAAAAAGGCAATTTTTTTACATTTATATACTTTATATATACATAAGAGAGTTAAATACAGTACGCAAAGTATTTTCGTACAACAAAAACACTATTATAAAAAAGTACACAAGATTATTATAAGGAGTATTGACTATGTCTATTGGCGCAAGAGAGTTTATTGACAAATTATTGGTTGAAAAGTATTCTAATACACAGGTTGAAAATCATAATTCGGACGCATTGGTATCAAAAGTAAGTGCTGATGATATGATGTACGCTATGAATACATCCGCAGCGAATTTTAAAACTATGCTTGCTTTAAATAAACGACTAACAAGCGTATGTTACGGTATTGTTTCAAAATCTGCAAAATATGTCTCAACAGAGGATTTTGCCAGAGCATAGCAATTAATAATAAATATTCATACAATATATGCCCAAATACTATTTTGGGCATTTTGTTATTTTAGTGTATAATCAACTTATGGCAGTATATTTTATTTTCGGGGAAGATGACTATAATATTGACTTAAAACTGGGAGAACTACGTTCAAAGTTAAATCCCGATTTTTTATCTATGAGTTATAAGTCCATGAGCGCACCCGACTTTGACACATTAATCAACATTCTCCGTTCTTCACCTATGATGTTTGGTTCATCATTATCTGTCATTGATATAGCGGATTATTTCTTTAAAGACGGATACAATTTTGATGACAAAGAAATCTCACAAATTGAAACAGCTCTTAATGATAATATTGATGGCAATGATATTGCTTTTGTAGTCCGTTGTTCATACGGAGACGGAAAGAAAATTGATACAAGAAGAAAACTCTATAAAATTTTAACAAAGTTTAATACGTTAGAATACCAGTTTCCGCCTACCTACAAAACCGCAGAAATTGCCTCATGGATAAAAAACAGGGCAAAGGAAAAAGAAATAAAAATAAATGATGATGCAACAGAAGAATTGATTGAACAAATCGGTAATAATTTTATGCAGTTAAATAGCGAGCTTGATAAATTAAAACTTGCAGCATACCCGGATAAAACCGTCACAAAAAAAATGGTAGAAGATAACTGCATATCAAAAGAAGATTTATTTAATATCACCAACTTCTTAATGCGAAATGAGAAAGACAAAGCCGTTTTAGAGTTCAAACAGCTTCTTGATAAAAAGCATCCGCTGGAAATATTATCCGCACTCCAGACGATGATTAGACAATGGATTATAATTAAGTCTAAATCATCCGTACAGGAAATTATGGACATTACCGGGATAAGAAGCGATTACAAAATTAAGTTGATGAAAAATGACTTAAAAACAGTATCATTAAAAGATTTGGTTCAGTTAAAGGAAAATCTGTTTGACGTAGAATACAGGATAAAAGCCGGAAAAGTTTTGGACATGGAATCGGAGGTTGAGATTGCTATTATCAGATAAATATCCGTTTTTAACCAATTATTTTACTCAGGCTCTTTCAAACACCGAAAGAGCATTACCACAGAGTCTTTTATTCTACGGAAATGATTTAGACTCTCAATATAAACTTGCAACAGAGATTGCCAGACTTCTTAATTGCCAAAAAGATAAATCTGATAATTGTGACTGCTTAAATTGCAAATGGATAAGGGAAGGAAGTCATCCTGCGGTAATGACAATCTCAAGACTGGACAACAAGCCGGAAGATGACGGAGCAAAAACAGTAATTTCCGCCAAGCAGTCGCAAATGATAAAAGAAATGCTTGTAAACTCATCTGAGTTTCACCGAGTATTCATATTTTGCGACAGAGATAATGACGGCAATATAGCAGGTTTAAATCTCCAAAACTTTCAGGACGTAACTGCAAATTCAATGCTTAAAATTATTGAGGAACCGCAGCCGGGAGTTACATTTATATTTTTAACAAGATATATAGATGACGTTTTGTCAACAATTGTATCACGCTCGCAGTGTTTCTTTGTTCCGTCAAAAGAAGGGGTAAATTATGATTATTCTTGCATAGAAGGTATTTTTACAGACTATTTCAATTTTGAACGCAAAGATATTTTTGATATTTCAAAAAAATTACAAGATTTATCAAAACAAGTTCCGTTAACAAAAATTTTAGAAGCAATTCAGAATTATATACTTGCACTGCTAAAAACAAACACCGACAGGGTTGATTTAATAAAAGATATTTACGTAGTTGAAAACGCAAGAAAACAGGCGGATTTAGGAATGAAAGCCGTAAACGTTTTTGACGATTTATGTTTAAAATTAATTAAATAGCAATTTTCAAACCACTTGAATTTTTAAACCTCTTGTTTTACAATACATTTAGTTACACAATTGCTATAAAGGTGGTGAAAATATAAATGGCAGAAGTTAAAGTTGGCGAAAACGAATCAATCGAAAGCGCTTTAAGAAGATTCAAAAAGAAAATTCAAAAAGCAGGTATCTTATCAGAAGTTAAAAAACGTGAAAGATATGAAAAGCCAAGCGTAAAGAGAAAACGCAAATCTGAAGCAGCTCGTAAACGCAAGGTATAAGGATATTCAAAAAGAGGCGGTCAGAGAATCTGACCGCCTCTTTTATATAAATAAACTTCACATTATTTATTCTTCTATTTTTTTCTTGTCATCACCGTTTTTATCTTTGTCATTCGTGACGTCTGTACCATCTGTACCTTGATTTCCGCCTGTTTTAGGTGATTCTTCTTTTTTGGTAGTACCTAGCGGAGTTGTCTGACCTTTTTCACCTTCGCTGCCCTCGACTGCCATAGACATCATTGATGCTTCGCCTCCGGCTGAGTCAGTAGGAACTTCCATATCCTCAGGAATTTCAAGTTCTAAATCTTCAACAACATCTATATTTGTTGCGTAATTTTCCAGTTCTTCGTCATACATATCATTGGTAGTAGTGCCCAAATCCTGAGTTTCACGGCGCACATCTATTTCTTTTGACATATCACCTGCCCATGCGAATTGCTGAGTTGCAGCACCGGCACTTGAAGCGGCAGCTGCATATCCGACAGCGGCAAATGCCCAATTCCACCAGCCAGAAGCAGATAATGTGATTGCTGCACGTGTAGCAGAAGCAGCATTAACACCTTGGGATGCACCTTCAACATACATTAGTGTACGGGATTGTTCATCAAAGCCTTCGGCAAAATCTGTTACACCTTCAACCTCAGCTATCGTTTCTGCCGATTCATCATATACTTCCTGATATTCACCGATTTCATCATTCAAATCGTTTACCTGGTCTGATGTATCTTCACTTGTAGTTGTTATATCTTCATTTAAGCCTTCCATCAGCGGTGCAAGCTGTTTCATTAATGCCTGCTCGTCAGGTGTTAATGCCTCTCCTGATTCTTTCTTTGCTTTTAGTGCATCATATTGCTGTTTATAAAAATCAAATAATGTTTTATTCTCTTCAATTTTATCATTAGCATCTTCATTAGTTTTTTCTGCTTCTTCTGTAAGTTCTGCAACTTCTTCAGACGCATCTTCCATAAGTCCCTGCGCTTCGTTTAATGAACCCTGCGCTTCTGGAAGTTCGTTTTCTTTTAAATGATTTGCTGCTTCGTGCTCATCCTTGTTATGGTTAGATATCCAGTACTTTGCTGCAACAGCAGCTGCAAGTATTACTGTTGCATAAGCACCCAGCTGTTTATGTACGCCGGTTTCTCCTACACCTTTTTTTAAAGAAAGTGATTTTGTCAAACTTTCACCTACAACATTATGAGCTAAATTTCCCATCATATTTGGTGCCAATGCTCCAACTGCAGCACCTGTAGCGCCCACAGCAGAACCGACAGCACTTGCAGTACTTCCGCCTTCTCCATCATATCCGGTTGTTTGTTTAGCTGATTCTTTTCCTGCAAGTTTTGATGCATCATAATCAGCATCATCAATTTGATACTCAGTAGTATCAACAGATAACCACTTATTTACATTTTCTGCTCCCCATTTTGCAGCAAGTTGCCCCTTCTGTTCGGTTGATACTTTCCCCGAACGAAGCATCTGTTGTGCGTATGTTGCCGATTCTAAGGCTCTTTCCAAATCTACTGATTCAATTGACATAACGTTCTCCTTTTTCGACTTAAAAAAAAAAAAAAAAATCCTGACTTAGAGTTACTCTTTATTTGATAGATATATCGGCATTTTTAAGCTGAAACTTTAATAAATTC
>ONVC01000007.1:0-4135 GCA_900321205.1 uncultured Acinetobacter sp.
AATGTGTTATCACATCTTTGGGTATAATGTCTGTATATAACATCAGTCAAAATCTTTTCATAAGCGTGTCCGATATGAGGAGCGCCGTTAACATAGTCTATTGCAGTCGTTGCGTAAAATCTTTCCATTTATAATATCCTCTTTTATTGATATAAAAATTTTACCATAAAAAGGAAGAGGAAAATATATTGCCCTTATTCCGCAACTCTAATCAAGCTGTTAACTGTACAGTTATCAAGTTCATTTACAAACTCTTTAATCATTTTTTCCTGACATTTTTCCGTAATTACAACAATGTCGGCAGTAGAGTTTTCGGCAACTTCTTTCTGCATAATACTAGCCAGACTGATGTTTTTGTTAGCACAAATCGTACCGATTTTTGCAATCACACCGATAGCATTCGGAGCTGTTATTGATATGTAGTATTTATTAAAAGTATTATCTATATGAACGGGGTTTGCTTTTGCATCGTGATGACATCTCATCATCGGAAGCATATAGTCTGTTGTTCCGAACTCGGCACATATTGCTAAGATATCACCAACAACTGAGCTTGCTGTCGGGAATTCACCTGCACCCGGACCTGAAAGAACAATATTTCCAATCGGATGACCGCTTATTGCAACGGCGTTTGTAACGTAATTTATATGAGCAAGGGTCATATTGTTTGAAACAAGCATAGGATGAACTCTTACATCTGCGTTTCCGTTTTCATCAATTGTTGCGTTTGCAATAAGTTTAATCTTATATCCAAGCTCGTTAGCGTGAGCCATATCTTCTTTTCTTACTTTTGTAATACCTTCTCTATATACATTTTCAAGCTTTACACGTTTTTTGAATGCAAGAGTTGCAAGAGTCGTAATTTTATACGCTGCATCAAAACCTTCCACATCACCGGTTGGGTCTGTTTCTGCATAACCGAGAGTTTGAGCTTCTTTAAGGACATCTTCGTATGAAGCGCCATCTACATCCATTTTTGTCAGAATATAGTTTGTTGTACCATTCAGGATTGCCTGTATTTTATTAATTCTATTGCCTGCTAAGATAGTTTTAATCGGCATAATTATCGGAATACCGCCGGCAATAGCAGCTTCGTAAAGGCAGACTTTGTTGTATTCTTCTGCGAGATTAAAAAGTTCTTCACCTTTCTTTGCAAGAAGTTCTTTATTAGCGGTCACAATGTGTTTGCCGTTTTTAATTGCAGTTGAAATATATTCCCATGCCGGCTCAACACCGCCTATAAGTTCAACCAGAACATCGATTTCAGGATTATTAATAATTTCATACGGATTATCAGTAATCAGCCCTTGGGGAGTCTCAACCGAACGAGGTTTATTTATATTTTTAACAGCAATTTTTACGATTTCAACATCGGGAAAATTCTGCAAAGTTTTATATACACCTGTTCCGACTGTTCCAAAACCAATAAGACCGATTTTTAATTTGCTCATATTCTTCTCCTGATTAATAAATATCATTCATTATATAACAAATTTTGAAAATTTACCTACGCTAAACGCTTTATAAATGAGCGGAGTTTTTGCCTGCAGACACAAAACAATTGACTACAAGTTATGTCCGTGTTAAATTGGATTTGCAAATACCATGGGTGCGTGACAGGGGTAAATATATTACCGAGACATGCACAACACAATGGGTGCGCGGCGCAGTTGACTCTGCCGACGAGAAGGTGACTAAATGTCACGTTTGAGGAGAGGTAGCAGTTGGCTCTGTCAACGAAGCGATTGTGAAAATTTAATAGCGGATTTTGCGTAGAGTGAGCGAATGCGAAACTCGAAGTAACACCGAAAAAGTGAACGAAAGCTTTGCGATAGCAAAGTGGAGTGAACGACTTGAAGGTGTGAAGCAATAATCCAAGACACCATGGGTGCGTGGCGCAGTTGACTCTGCCGACGAGAAGGTGACTAAATGTCACGTTTGAGGAGAGGTAGCAGTTGACTCTGTCAACGAAGCGATTTTGAAAATTTAATATGGGTGCGTGGCGCAGTTGGTAGCGCAGTTGACTCTTAATCAATTGGTCCTGGGTTCGAGTCCCAGCACACCCAAATAAAGAAGGTTCTCGTTTTTGAGAGCCTTTTTTATTTTATAGGTATAGCTGTATTTTTTTGAGTAGTTTGATTATTTCAGTTAGATTGATTATTTCGCTGTGATTTAGTAAAAATGCCAATTATGGCGGTCAGAAGTTTGTAAAAATAGAAAAATCAAACTGCTCGAAAAGTGACTTTTTCTACTCATTGTTTTTGTGACTGTTTTCAACTTCAAATTCAGTAATAGCCTGAAACATGCAATTAATTTGATTATTTCGGTTAGTTTGATTATTTCGGCAAAGTCACTTTTGAATAATTTTAAGTTTTTGACGGGTTAAAACCCGTCCTATTTACTTAATCTTTACCTTTTGAGATTCTAAATCTTTTTGTTGAATTTTATAAAAAGTTGAATTTTTGTTAAACTAAAAGCTAAAACAGGCTGTAAATTTTTTACAACCTGCTTTAAAACAAAATATTTTATTTTTAGTTCTTTATTTTACTTGTACTTTTTTAGTTGTAAAATTTGCATTTTTATCCTCAAATAATATTTTTATTTCTTCATTTTTAGTTTTAGCAACTAATTTTATTGTTTCATCATTTGGTTTTGCCCCTGCTTTTAACAGCATTTCAACTATTTCTGGTTGCTTTTTCTTAATTGCAGAATTAAGTGGATGTTTGCCTTTTGCAACCAAATTAACATCAGCCCCATTATCAATTAATACTTTTACTGCATCCGGATTTTTTCTAAAAATAGCGAATGTTAAATAAGAATGGTCTAGATATATTTCATTTGGATTAAATCCATTTTTTAATAAAAAGTCTAATGCTTCCAGCTGATTTTTCCATGTTGCTAAATTGGGTAAATTTTTACCGCATTGTGTTATGTCAAGACCTGCTTTAACTTCCAAATCCATAAATTCTGTTTCACCATGCATTACTGCCCAGTTAAAACCACCTCTAGATGGTTCTGCTAAACTCCAATTTGCAGGAGCACAGCCATATAACCAGCCTCTTTCTTTTAGTTCTTCTCTATAAATATTTTTTTCATAAGCATATACTGAGCCTAATGAGGCTGTTAAAATAAAAAATAATAATAATTTTTTCATAAAACTATTCTCCATATACTTCAACAGTAGTTGTACCAATGCCTAAAACCATTTTTGTTTTTACATCTACATGGTGTATTTTAGATATTTTACCTCTTATTGCTGCATTCTGGATTCCAGCATGTCCTGTGTCAACTATTCCAAAACAGTGGAATATTTGGCATCTACCACATTTTAAATTTTTTACATTATCAACTTCCATATTTGTTGCAATAATGGGTGTAATTGTATCGTGATACAAAAAACCTGCTTGTACCTGATTTATACTAAATAAACCTACAAATACAATTAAAAATAAAATCTTTTTCATAATTTTTACTCCTTTTACTAATTTGTACAAACACCGCCACCAATACGCTTACCAAATACATCATAAATTGTTACAGATACATCACTTTTTTTGATTTTATGCCATATATCAGTATATGAGTTAGGACAAGCACAATTAACCATATATTGACGGCTTGATGAATATTTTTTAATATTTTCTTGCCATGTAGGGTCAACAACTATCATACTTACATGTATTGTTCTATCAGCAGGAATTACGCTATTTACATACCAATTATCACCATTAAAATAATTTTTATAATAGTTTTCCAGCGTATTTGCCACACTATAATAATTATTTTCTGATTTTACAGGCTTATTGCTTGTGTTTGGTTTTGGTACTGGTACTGGTGCTGGTGTTTCTTTCTTTACTTCTTGTTCAACTTTTTGCGTAATCTTTGCCTGTTCTATTGTTGGCGGTTTTTTAGTTGATATTATAGAGTCTAACATTATGCCTACAATTAACAATATAAAATATAAAAATCCTATAATAAAGAATTTTGTAACTCCATAGTATATATTAACTTGATTAATTGTTAAGTTTTGATTTTTATTGATTTTTTCACTAAATTTAGGCTTAAATTTGTTATTTATATCCCTCCTAAAAATAGGTAAAAGCAGTATTCCTAAAAATATATTTAAAATACCTGT
>ONVC01000007.1:4184-39059 GCA_900321205.1 uncultured Acinetobacter sp.
CCTGTTAAAATAAAAGAAATACCTATAAAATAAAGACAAAAATTAAAAATAAACTTTAATGTTTTATTAAAATTATTTTGACAAACATTATCACTGTTTTCCATATTATCAGTAATTTGTCTATCATCTGATTTTATTTGCCTTTGTACTAATTTATATATAATATAAAGCAAAATTAATCCCCATAAATATGGACAAGCAAAAGCCAGAATGATTACTGATATTTTTAAAATAGTAATTAAGCACCCTTTTGCTTTTTCTGTTTCAATTTCAGATTTCTTTTTATGTTCTTCAATTTGGGCAAGGATTTCTTCTTTTGTAATAATTTCTGTTTGAATATTATTGTTGATATTCCAGCATATTTTATTGAGTTGGCTTAATATATTGCCGTCAACCTCTAATAAACTCTTTTGGTCGTCTATCCATGTAATTTCAATAGTATTAATTGAATTTTGTTTACCCATGCCAGCACCAGCAATAAGCCCAGCACCGCCAAGCAACAAATATCCTACCGCACCTCTTGCAATACTACTTCCTGTATCGGTTTGTATGCCTTCTTTATCAATTATGGCTACATTTTTAATAGTTTTTTCATTGATTATAAAAAAGTCTTTATCTGGTAATACAATATTCAAGTAATATACTAGTTCGGGTTTATTGTCTTTTGTTAGCGTAAATGTTGACATTGTAATATGCCCACACATATACATACCAGATATGACCATATTTCTTGCGTTTGCCACTTGTTCCACTCCTATAATTATTTACTGCTAACTTTTTTATATAAAAGTAGCAATAAGTATTATTTTTACAAATTAATGGTAGCAGAAATTACTACCAAAGACAAGTTTTGATAGTAATAAAGCAAGTTCTTTTTTATAACCCTCAAATATATCATGTAAAGGAGGGTTTATGATGAAGTCATTAAAACAAAAACTAGGGGCAAGAATACAAGAAATACGGAAAAGCAAGAATTTAACGCAAGAAGTGTTGGCTGAAAAAATTGATATGGATAAACCTAATTTAAGCAACATTGAATGTGGTAAAAGGTTTATGACGGCAGAAACGCTTGAAAAAATTGCAAATGCTCTTGAAGTTGAAGAAAAAGAATTGTTTGACTTTGGACATATTCAAAACAGAAAAGAATTAATTACCCTGCTAAATGATACTATTAATAATGCCTCCGACAGTGAATTAATGTATCTTTATAAAGTTATATCCGCCCTTAAATACTTAAAGCCCTAAAATCCAAAAATTTTTCTAGGGGTACTACCTCTATTTTGAGACTTGATTTTCCTGTAAATTTAGTTGGTAGGGTGCAATTTTTGTACCAAAATAAATCTCAAAATCTCTGTTATTTCTTCTCAAACCGACTGTTCTTTTACAATAGCATTAAATTTTTAGTGAGCAGCATTCCAATGATATTAGCTAAATACCAGATATAGTGTAATTATACCCACCCTGCATGACTTAATTTTATAATCTCCATCTAATAGTTATTTTTATCTTAATCTGTATATTAATTTACAGCTAAATCTTTTTTGTTTTCATTTTTCATTGGAATATTAAATCCGAAAATATTATAGTTTTCTTTGAAACTTTGAGCATATATATCGCCGTTATGCGCATCTATAATTTGTTTTGACAAATACAGCCCCAGTCCGACACCTATTTTATTGTACTTTGCAGCATGAGAAACATATTTCTTAAAAAGACCTTCTATCGTTTCCGGATTAATATACGGGCTTTCATTTTTTGCTTCAAAACTGATATTGTTTTCATTTTGTTTTATGGTAATAACTATTTCCGTATTATTATACGCATAAGAGATTGCATTTCCCAAAATATTTGTGACAACCCTTTTTATCTGCATTCTGTCACATTCAGTATCAAAAAAAGTACCTTCCGTATTTATACGAATACTGACATCCTTTTCTTTCAGCATAGATTCAAGCTCATTTCCTGCCTCTTCTACAAGAGAAATAATATTGCACTTCTCACAGTTTAACGCATAATCACCGTTTTCGTATTTATACGTACTTAAGAGCGTAGAAAGCATTTCATACATAAAATTACAGGAATCTTTTGTTAATGTAAGCAATTCTTTTTGCTCATTGTTAAGCGGTCCCATGTGGTCATTTAACAACAAATCAAGAGCTTTTATCTGAGCAATCGTCGGTGTTTTAAGGTCATGAGTCAGAGTTGCAACATAAGATTCCCTCTGTTCTGCCGCTGTTTTCTCTGCGTCTATATCCCTTGCAACACTGCATATGCCGATTACCTTTTTTTCGTGGTTGATAATAGGACATTTTGTTATTTTAAACCAGCGTTTATCGTTATTTTTTAATGTAATCTGTTTTTCTCTGCTTATACATTTGGATTCATTTATTATTTCGTTATCTTCGTTTAAGATTTCATCTGCTCTTTTTTCTTCATAGTTCCACTTGTTAGCATTGTCCGAATCAGACAAACCAAGAAAATCCATTGCCATTTTGTTTTCATAATATACGTTACCATTCAAGTCTTTCAAAAATGTGGCAATAGGCATTCCCTGAAGTACTGAACGGAATATTTGCTCCTTATCTTCCAGGTCACTCATTAATTTTTCTTCATGCGTAACATCTTTTGCAATTATTAATGCTCCCAGAACCCCCTTGGTCAACACTAGCGGAGTTGCTGTGATATCATAAATTTTGCCCGTTTCCAGTTCTACCTTTTTTCTGATAACCTTCCCTTTTAAAACCCCTTTGCTTATCTCGCTAAATATAACTGCATCGTTCTCCGGAAATAAATCAGCTTCTGTTTTTCCTTTTACCTCATCTTGTGTCTTATTAACATTATCTAAAAATACCTGATTACAATATAAATACCTGCCGTTAAAATCTTTATATACGATTAAATCCTGAGAGGAGTTACATATCGCACTAATCAATTCTTTGTGGAACAAAGCTTTGTTTGCTACATAACTTTGTAAGACATAGAAAACAAGCATCAAACTTATAGCTATAATAGAATGTAACCTTGTTTGCGGATTAAAAAATACCCAAATTATAAAAATTACCAATGCAATTTGGAATGTCCATTTAAAACCCATCAATACATTTTCGCTTTTTTTAAATAAATTTTTATAAATCATATTTTGTTGCCTTTACTGCTGCCTGTACTCTGTCTGTTACCGAAAGTTTTTCTAAAATATTGCATACGTGAGCCTTTGCAGTATTTGGGCTCACAAACAGCCTGTCAGATATTTCCGTGTTTGAAAATCCCTGCACTAATAAATCCAAAACTTCTTTTTCTCTTGGAGTAAGATTAAAATCTTCTTTTTCTTTCGGTTCTGCTTTATAAAAAGTCTTTTGTACAACTTTTGTAATTCGGGGGTCAATCCATATTGAACCTTCATTTACCGTACATATCAAATTATACAGCTTATTTGTATCAATATCTTTTAATGCGTATGCATTTGCTCCTGAGGCAAGACTTGATAATACTTCATTATCGTTATCGTGAGAAGTTAAAATAATAATTTTTATATCAGGATATTTTCTGTGAATTATTTTAGTTGCCTCAATACCCGTCATGTAAGGAAGACCTATATCCATAAGAATAACATCTGCCGGTTGTTTCTCTAATGAATCTATACATTCTTCTGCCGATTCAAAATCATTTAAGATATTAATATCCGGATAATCCTTAAAAGCTTTTTTATACGTAATTCTTGTTAATAAATAGTCTTCTACTATATATACAGAAATCCTTTTTTTTGTTTCCATTTATTTCTCCTTTTTTTAAATTATCCTATTTAACACAGTCAAAAGGCTATTATCCAGTTGGGTAATAAATAGAAAAATTTTGATATAAAGATATTTTTACACAACAAAAAGCTGCAATTGTTGTATTTTCCACGCCCGTATCTTTTTTAACAATACCTGTTAGTTTATCATCAAAACATATTGTCCGTATCTGACATAAAGCTTCTATATAATATGGTTAAATACGACAGTATTTGATATAATAAAAACATTGTTTAAAGGAAGACTGAAATGAAAAAGATTATACCTGCACAGGATGAGTTTATAAAAATAAAACACAGGGGGAAAATATATACACCCGATTATTTGGTTAATATTATTCTTAATCAGGGTAATTATGTCCCCGGCAACATAAACAAAAAGCACGTTATTGATAACAGCTGCGGAGACGGACAGTTCATTATACACGTTGTTGACCGTTACTGCAAAGATTTTCTCTTAAACTCAAATGACAAAAAGACTTTAAAAAAAGAGCTGGAAACCTATATACACGCTATTGAAATAGATAAAGACGAGCTTGCACTCTGCACAAAAAGGTGTAATATTTTAGCCGAAATGTACGGCATTCATGGAGTAAACTGGGATTTTTTAAATGAAGATGCTCTAAAAGTAACCGAATTTGATAACAAAATGGATTTCGTAGTCGGAAACCCTCCGTATGTCCGTGTACATAACCTTTTAGAGAATTTTAACTCAGTCAAGGATTTCTCTTTTGCAACGAAAGGGATGACAGATTTATTCATAGTGTTCTATGAAATCGGTATAAAAATGATGAACGAAAACGGGAAATTAGCTTACATAACACCTTCATCATTTTTCACCAGCGTTGCCGGACAAAAATTAAGAGATTGTTTAATAAAAATGAACCTCCTTGAAAGCGTATGCGATTTAAAACACTTCCAGCCGTTTAACGCAACTACTTATACTACTATCATCTGCCTAAACAAAAACAAACCTTCCTGCGTAAAATACTATGAGTTTGACGGCGAAAAATCAGTTCCGGTTTTTATAGACACATTATCCGCAGAAGATTTTGTTATCAAAGATAGTTTTTATTTCTCAACTAAATCAAATTTAAAAAAACTAAAAGACATTTTAACTGAAACAGCAAAAGTGGATATCAGTGTTAAAAACGGATATGCAACTCTTGCCGACAAAGTATTCATCAATGATTTTTCTTTTGATTCAAAATACATAATCCCTGTTATCAAAGCATCACGGGGTAAGTGGACAAAGATTTTTTATCCGTATGACAAAAAAGCAAATCTGGTACCGGAAGACTGCTTACAAAAAGAATCGGAATTGTTTAAATATTTAAAAGACAACAAAGGCGCACTGTTAAAAAGGTCTAATGAAAGGGATGCCGACAAATATTGGTATTCCTTTGGGCGCAGTCAGGCTTTGAAAGATACGTTCAAAGAAAAAATAGCAATTAACACCCTGATAAAAAAAGATTCACAATTAAAGATAGAAAAGTCTCCGGCAGGAACAGGCGTATATTCCGGGTTATACATAATAAGCGATACATTTGACTATAATACAATTAAAGAGGTTCTTGCCGATAAAGACCTTAATACGTTTATATCCCTGCTGGGCAAGTATAAAAGCGGCGGATACTATACTTTTTCAACAAAAGATATGCAAATATACCTCAATTACAAATTAAAAAACAAGGAGTTAAAGAATGCCGTCTAACCGAGAAATTCTAAGTACAATTAAAGATTCTTTCGCAACTTATCTGGAAGTCGGAACATCAAGAAGTCCTGCAAAATTAAAAACATTACACGGCAAAATTGCAAAAGATATTCAGGAAGCCTTAGGAAGAAATTTTACCATTCTGTCACAAGGTTATGGTGAAGATAAAGAAGTCTTCGTTGAAGGCAGATATTATCCTAAGAGAGTCGATATTACAGTAAAATATAAAGGACACCCCGTTGCCGCCTTCGGGGTAAAATTTGTTATGAGAAATTACTCCCAAAACAGCAATAATTACTACGAAAATATGCTTGGAGAAACCGCAAATTTAAGAGCAAACCATATCCCATATTTTCAGATATTTATTATTTTTGACAAAGTGCCGTATTATAAAAAAGGCGGCGAGTTTAGCAAATATGATAATTTTTCGGAACACCATATTGAAAAATATATAAAATTATCACACGACAATCCCGATACTTCTATTCACACTCCTGATAAAACATTAATTATGGTTCTTAACCTTAAAGAAAAAAGCCCAAATTACAGATTTATCTCAGAACAAGATTATGCAGAATATTATTCTGCGCATATCAACGACAATGAGCTGATTACATATTCAAACGAAATTACGAACAATTTTGGAGAGTGTGTTATTTTAAACGACTATGAAGATTTTATATTGAAAAGCAAAAACATTATTCTTGCAAAAATAAATGCATAATTATCCGTTTTTCAAATACGCTTCTATAAAACCGTCTAAATCACCATCCATAACAGCATCAACATTTCCGACTTCAAAACCTGTTCTGTGGTCTTTAACCATCTTATACGGATGAAAAACGTATGAGCGAATCTGCGAACCGAAGTTTATATCAAAAGCTTCACCTTTAAGTTCAGCTAATTTCTTTTCGTGTTCCCTCTGACGAAGTTCAAGAAGTTTTGAAGCAAGCATCTGCATTGCATTTTCTTTATTTTGAAGCTGTGAGCGTTCCTGCTGGCACTTAATTACAATACCCGTAGGTTTGTGCAATATTCTGACAGCCGTTTCAACCTTATTAACATTCTGTCCGCCTGCGCCCCCTGAACGCATTGTATCAACTTCCAAATCCTCAGGTGGAATAGTAATTGTTTTTTCATAATCGGGAATAATCGGAGAAACTTCACAGGAAGCAAAACTCGTTTGCCTTTTTCCGTTTGCATTAAACGGAGAAATCCTTACAAGACGGTGAACTCCCTTTTCTGCTTTGGCATATCCGTAAGCGTATTTACCCGCAATTTTTATTGTTGCAGACTTAATCCCGGCTTCTTCTCCGTCAGACTTATCAACAAGTTCAACTTTCCAGCCTCTGTTTTCTGCCCAGCGTGTGTACATTCTGAGCAAAAGGCTAGCCCAGTCCTGAGCATCCGTTCCGCCTGCACCTGCATTAACAGTTAAAAACGCATCCGCTTCATCATATTCACCTGAAAGCATTTTCTGAATATCGTATTTATCAAGCTCTTTTTCAAGCTGAACAAGTTGCTTTTCACTTTCGGCAATAAGTTCTTCATCACCGATTTCATTTGCTGCCAGGGCATCATCAATAATACTTTCCCAACGTGTAAATTTTTCTATATTATCTTTTATTTCACGAACTTTTTGTCCGAGTTCATTTGCCAAATTTTGATTTGACCATACGTCAGGCGATTGTAAGCGAGCTTCCAGCTCTTTCAGTTCTTCTGTATATTTACCCCAGTCAAAGACACTCCTTGTTTTTGTCTATACGTGCTTTTAGTTCTTCTATATTCATAATTTTTCAACTAACTCCACTACTTTTTTGTGTATATTTTCTATTGTATCCGAAGAATCTATAACCTTGACCCTGTTTGGTTCTTTTTTTGCAATCTCAAGATACCCTTCGCGAACTTTATTGAAAAAGTCAACGCCCGAGGATTCCATTCGGTCTTTTTCTTTTCCGACTCTCGTCATTGATGTTTCAACATCAACGTCAAAAACAATTGTTAAATCAGGTTTGAGTCCGCCCGTTGCAATATCGTTCAGCATATTTATTCTGTCTAAATCCAGCCCTCTGCCGTACCCCTGATACGCAACCGTTGAATCGGTATGGCGGTCACAAAGAATAACGATTCCCTCTTTAAGAGCAGGTTTAATAATGCAGTCAACGTGCTGTGCTCTGTCTGCAAGGAACAAAAAAGATTCGCACTGAGGCGAAACCTCACCGTCATAATTAAGTAAAATCTCTCTTAGTTTTACGCCGAGACCTTTTGCCCCGGGCTCTCTTGTTAAAAGAGTTCGTCTGCCCTTTTCCTTCAAATATTTATTCAAAAGCTCTATCTGAGTGGTTTTTCCACAGCCGTCAGCACCCTCAAATGTAATAAATAAACCTCTTGTCATTCCGTTTCCTCAAATCTTGATATTTTTATTTTACTATATCAAGAATATAATCAACACTATCTTTCGAATTGTGGTTCTGACGAACAATATTTTCACAAGCATCTGTAATAGTCGAATAAGCATCTTTATCTTCCAGATAATTTTCTATCTTAAAAATCAAATCCGACATATCTTCATAAAAAGGCATGTAACCGTCAAACAAAGACAACTCTTCTCTGTAATCGCTTATCATAAGACGTTTGCATGCCGCAGTTTGAAAGGTTCTGTAATTCAATGAAGACAATCCTTGCGAGTGCATATTAAATACTATTTTTGATTTGTTTATTGCCCTTGCCATATCGGGTTCATTATCTATAAATCCCATATAACACAAATCTATCATTTCAGGATAATTCGCCCTTTTTCTTGCATCCTGATAATGCCTGTTTATCGCATACCAGGCAATTTTCAGATGAGGCATTCTCATAACAAGCTCTTCAAAAAAACCAAGTCTGTAATCCGTATCCAAACGCCCTGCAAACATTACATCATATTCAGGTTCAACCCCGGAATCGCTATATATATCCGTATTTACGAAATGCGGTAAATAATGCAAATTCTTAAAACTTTCACATTCGGCAAGCTGTTTATCCCAATAGAATGTATAATTATCGTCTTCTTCCAAATATGGTAAATATTCTTCCCAGTATTTTCCTGAGGTATTGCTTCTTATATCATCGGAAAAATAATTTATTGACGGAATGTTTAATTTGTTATCAATCTTGATTTTCAGTCCCGAAAAGTCATATCCTGCAATATAATCATACTGCCCTTTTAAGATGTCCTCAAAATTATTATCAAAAAGTTCATCATAAACAGTCACATTACAACCGTTCTGTTCAAAACCTGCTATCAAACTTCCTGTTGTAAGCCTTCCGCCGATACTTTCGGGCAATATTGCCAAAATATTTTTTTTCTCACTCATCTTATGCTGATTTTAACATTTTTGAGCTAAGAATACAACTTTATGTTATACTTATTAAGTAAATGCTTCCGTAGCTCAGTGCCCGGCGGCGAGCCAGAGGCAAGGAGGGCGTAAGCCCGACGGAGCTGAGTCAACGGTGTCGGCTTGTCGAAGGACAAGGCGAGCAGGTTGATGAAGCGGAGCCATTTGTAAAACAATAGAATAAATATGCTTCCGTAGCTCAGTAGGATAGAGCGGCGGTTTCCTAAACCGCGTCTGCCGCGAGTTCGACTCTCGCCGGGAGCATTTTTTATGATAGTTTTCTTATCATTTCTTGTGCTTCTTCATCCTCGGGAAAAATATCCGTAAGTTTGTACAAATATTCAAGAGCCTTGTCAATATCATCCATTTTTTCGTAACATTGTGCCAAACTTCTCAATAAGGAAATATTTTCAGGGAATTTTGAGAGCAAATTGTTGAAAATATTAACGGCCTGCCCATATTCTCCGAGTTCATAATAAGTTAATGCAAGAGTGTTTTGGGTTTCAACATCAGGATTCTGCTCAACAGCCTTAATCAGATATCTTTTTGCATCTTCATACTCTTTTCTTGCAAACATAATTCTGCCTGCACAATACTGAATATATTCGTGATGATGATTAATATGCAAAGCCTTCATTATATATTCTTTAGCCTCATCCAGCTGATTCAGAATAAGTTTGTTCAAAGCCATAAAAGTTAAAGCCAAAATATTTTCAGGTTCTATTTCCAGTGCTTTTAAATAATACTCTTCGGCTTCGGTGTTTTTTGAAGTTGAATATAAAAAGTTTCCGTACTCAAACAAAATTTCAAAATTATTAGGAAGAAGTTCCATCGCTGTTTTGAACTCATCTTGTGCATAATCAAATAGTCTTTTATTGAGATATATAATTGCCAAATCTTTATGAGCCTTTGCAAGACCGGGATTCATTTTTATAGCTTTTTTCAGTATTCTTTCCGCCGTATCGGTATCACAAAGACTGGAAGACAAAATTGCATACTGATGCAATACTTCCGCAGTTGGACTGTTTTTAAGGATTATGTTGTCATAAAGTTCTTTTGCCCTGCTCAGTTTATTTGCTTTAATATATAAATTTGCCAGTTTTTGTGCCGGAAGAACAAATTTCGGATTTACATAAACAATTCCCTCAAGCATTGTTATTGCAGTCTGAATATCACCTATTGCCTCGTAACAGTTAATTAGATTATATTTATAATTTTCTTTTTCCGGATGCTGTACAACAAGTTTTTTATAAATTGCTATTGCTTCATCGTATTGTTCAGACTTTATAAGTGACATTGCATAAGTCGTTTTAAAAACTTCATCCTCCGGGTCAAGTTCAACAGCTTTTTTCAAATATTCACATGCTTCTTTATGTTTTTTTTGTATCTGATATGCAGAGCCCAGGTTAAAATATGCCATTGGATTTTCCGGATGCATATCTATCACTTTTTTATAACATTCAACAGCTTTTTCACTCTGCTGGTTAGCAATATAAGCCGTACCAAGACTATTATACACCCCAAAATTATCCGGAGCTTTTTCAAGTGCTTTTTCTAACGGTTCTATACTCTCTTTAAAATTCTTTTGTTTCATATATGATGTACCGATTATAAAATCGTACATATAATCATCACTGGCATAATTTTGACCTTTTTTTGCATATTCAATTGCCTCATCTGTCATTTCCAGTTTTAACAGCACTACGCAAAGGCTCTTATATGCTTCTTCGTATTCCGGACGGAGTTCAATAACTTTTAGGTAGGCATTTTTTGCAGAAATAAAATCACCAGTATTATTATAACAGCTTGCCAGATAAAACCAGGCTGTCGCATCATCAGGCACAAATTTAACAACTGTTTCAAAATGAGATTTTGCTTTTTCCCAGTTTTCGGTATTAACTTCCGCAAGACCTGCCAGTTTAATAAGTTCAATATTATCAGGCTCTTCAAGGAGCGCCGCTGCTGCAAGGTTCAGAGCCTCCTCAAAATTATTATTTCCTACAAGTTCGTTAATTCTATCTATATCAGCCATTCTAATCCTCTGTTTGTTTTTACCGTTATCCGCCAAAATAGTTTTTAAGTCCGGATGTCAGATTTTTGTTTTTACACAATTTTTTGAGCTTTGATATTGCTCTGTTTTCTATCTGACGGATACGTTCTCTTGATACACCGTAAATAGTTCCTATTTCATCAAGGGTTTTCTTATTTCCGTCATTATTAAGTCCAAACCTCAGAATCAGAACATCACGTTCTTTCTGACTTAACTGGTCAAGCATATTTTTGATATCTTCAAGCATACTTTCCTGAGAAACAATATTGTCAGGGGCAATTGTCGATTCATCAACAATGTAATCAATTATTTTGTTTGAATCGTCTTTTTGTCCTGTCGGAGTATCAATACTTATTGTTGACTGAGTTGATTTTATAATTGAAGTCAATTTAGAAGTTGAAATACCCATTTCATCAGCGATTTCCTGTTTATTTGGAATTCTGCCGAGTTTTGTGGTTAAATCCATTGTCGCTTTTTTAATTTTATTTATAGACTCGATTAAGTGAATCGGCAGTCTGATAATTCTTGCCTTATCTGCGATAGCTCTTGTAATGGACTGCTGTATCCACCAGGTTGCGTACGTTGAAAATTTGTATCCCTTTGTATAATCAAATTTTTCTGTTGCTTTTATCAGCCCCATATTTCCTTCCTGTATTAAATCAAGGAAAGAAAGTCCTCTGCCTATGTATTTTTTTGCAATACTTACAACAAGTCTCAGGTTTGCGTTAATAAGAACTTTTCTTGCAATTTCACTCTGACCCTCATATATTTTTTTAGCAACCTCCAGCTCTTCTTCACTTGAAAGGAGCGGAATTTTACCTATTTGCTGCAGATATATTCTGACAGAGTCATCCGAGTTCACGGAGTTTAAGCTTTCCTGAGTTTTTGGCTCTTCTATTTCGATAGAATCATCATCGTCTTCAAGAACTTCAAGATTGTTAAAATCAATCCCTTCATCCGAAATATCGTCTGCAATTATGTTGAGAGTATCGTTCTTTTTACCCATTTTTTTGTCCTCTTGTTTTTTTGTTTATTTGAGAAACGTATTCAAATAATATTATAGCAGTTGCATTAGAAACGTTTAAAGAGTTAAAATTTGTTAACATTGGTATCTTAACTCTGAAATCCGACAATTTTAGCAAAGACTTTGATATACCTGTGTGTTCCGCTCCCATTATCAACGCAAAATTCATATCTGTATAATCAATCTCATAATGATTCTGCTCCGCATGATGATCGGATGCAATTACCCAGTAGTCGCTTTCTTTTAATTTCTGGACAGCATTAACAAGACTGTTTGTTTTTATCACAGAAATATGATTAACAGCACCAGCACTTGTTTTTTCCACGGTAGAGTTTACAAGTACACCTCTTCTGGATGGCAGAATTATTCCTTCAATTCCGGCACAAACACAAGAGCGGATAATTGCTCCCAGGTTGTGGGAATCTTCAACTCCGTCAAGGATTACAATACCTGCCTTTTTGTCTTTATGACCTTCTATAAAATCTTCCAGTTCAACATACTTGATAGGCGCAATGAGACCGATTACACCCTGATGTTTGCCATCAGGCACTATGGAATTTAATTTTTCTTTTGTTACAAATTGAAATATTACACCGCTTTGTTTAGCAAGCTTTTTTATTTGTTCAATCTTAACATCTGCCCTGGCATTATCGGAAATAAGTATTTTGTTAAACTCTCTTTCACCTTGTTCAAGAGCTTCTATAACTGAATTTTTGCCATATATTACTGTTGTTTCCATTTTATTATTGTACCCCGTGATATTACAATTTAATCTCATTCATTTAATGTAAATTTTGTACTCAGTATTAATTTTATGTACAAAATTTAAGATTTATTGTACAATGAAAAAAGAGAGGATTAAATAAGTGTTTGATTTTAAGAAGAGTACAGTAGTTGGTGTATCAGTATCACCTGAAATAGGGCTAGAAGTTGCACAAATAGATTATACGTCAGGGACTGTTATTGCATATGGCAGGAAATCTGTTGAATACAGCGCAGTAAAACGCGAGCTGGCTGATTTGGATTTGTTTAAAGAAACTTTACAGGACTTGCTGGAAGAAATGAACATTCCAAAGGGCTCAGCGTTAGTTTTAAATTTACCTACGGTAGCATTTAAGGTTACGGATTTTCCGTCAGCACTCGAAATTACGCAAGTAGAAAGTGCTATTGAGGAAGAACTCTACGAAAACCCATATTTAAAGAATTACGAACCTTGCTATAGTTACAGCGTGGTTAATTCCTCTCTTCAATTCAATAAATATGCATATACCGCATTACAAAAGTCAACAATTATTGAACTGGTAATGTCAATAAAAGAAATGGGATATAAGGTTTCTGCTATTGACACATCAGTAAATTCCGTTCTGAATTCTTTGGTATATTTGAACAGAGTTAATACCGACCCGGATACAAACTGGGTTTTACTCACGGTAGACAATGGTTGCTGCCGCGTTCTGTCAATGCTCGGCAAAAATTATGTAGATGTTTTTGAAGAAAAAATAAGCATCGGGGATGTTTTAAGTGATGCTGAAAATTACGCAAGCGTAATTACAGCAGTAGAACCTATTCTAAAAAATCTTCCTTCAAAATATTTGTGCGTTGTTTCAAAAACAAACGTTATAAGTGCGGAAGTCCTTTCTAACAAAATAACTTACTCGGCACCGATAATTTATCAGGAAGCAAACGGATATCTTAAAGAGCCTTTGCTTAATCTGTCACCGCTCATTGATGAAGAGTATTCAAGAGCCATCTCGCTTGATGTAATCGGTGCGGCAATTTATCAGGATTATAAAAAAACTTCGCCTGTAAGTTTTAACCTTTATAACAAAACATTAGGCGATATATTCCTTATGGAACAACCTCCGGCAATAATGGGTGGTAAAGTTGTTCTTTCAAACAGATTTTTGATATTTTTAGGCGTTATTATGGCGGCTATTATAACCGTACTGACAATATTGATAACAAGTTCCTTTGCTCTGCAGAACTCAAATATGAAGTCAAACATTGACCACATGCAGGCAGAAATTGACAAAATAAATAGTTTTATTGAGAGAAACAAAGAGATTTCATCTGAAGATTTTGATGAAGGCGATGAAATCAGAATCGGTCTCAATCACAATAAAAACGTTTATTCATACTATACGATTGTCGGAACCGAAATACCTCAAAAATTATGGCTGACTTACCTTAAACTGGGTGATGAAACAACGATAGAAGGTCAAGCTGACAATATTGAAAGTATATATGCTTTCTTTAGAAGCATCAAAGATTATAATCCTACGTCAAACATTACTTTACAAGATTTAGGGCTTGCAACAGCCGGTCCCAGAGAATTTGACGATGCAGATTCTGATGATGCAAAATCAATACTGACCACTCTGGATGCAGATTTCTATAAGTTCAGAATATCAGATGCGATTATGAAACCGGCTGAAGAAGAAGAAAGCGAAGAAGACAGCAACAAAAAAGCAAAGAAAAATAAAACAAAAACAACAAAGAGTAAAAAAAATAAAAAGAGTAACGCTAAACCGGCTTTACCGGATCTAGAGGTTATCAGTCAATAAGCTTAAAGGAAATAGAATAATATGGATAAATATAAAAGATATACCGGTTTAATTATATTTGTTATTGCAGTCGCAGTTATGCTGTATGTGGCTATATCTATTATTTTACCACAGTACGAAAACTGGTCTAATATAAAAAGTCAGGTAGAAAGCGTGTCAAAGACTCTTGAGAGTAAAAGACAAGCAAAAATAGTTATCAGGAAGAAACTGAAAAGAATGCAAGAATCGATAATGTCTTCGCAAAAGAAGATTTATTCACCGGTTGAAAGCAAACTTGATGATGATACTTTATTTTTCACTCTGTACAGCGATTTGATTGAGATGGTTCGTACAAATACAATAAAAATCAAATCAATCGATTACAAATACAAACCGGCAGGAGATGTTTTTGTAAAACAAAAAGGTTCAGTTTATTTTGTTTGTGATGTAAACATGGAAGTAGTATCAAATTATGTTAACCTCGGAAAACTTATTCAGGACATATATCAATACCCGTATTATATAAAGATTAACAGCATTGAAGTTACTCCTTATCAACAGGATAAAAAGATTTTACTCTCAAACATAAGCATGAGATTGTATGCACATACAGTTCCTGATAAAATCATAACTGACTTTGAAGACATTGATAATAAGAAGACTCTTGAAGGA
This sequence comes from uncultured Acinetobacter sp., assembly GCA_900321205.1. Taxonomy (GTDB): domain Bacteria; phylum Cyanobacteriota; class Vampirovibrionia; order Gastranaerophilales; family Gastranaerophilaceae; genus CAG-196. Next base: position 19,358 of record ONVC01000007.1, read on the forward strand.
GCAACGGCTCCTCTTCCTAAGGAATAAGTAATCGGATATATAACTTGAAAAAAGTTTTTGTTTAGGTTACATTATATTTATGTTAAGCGGACGTAGCTCAGTTGGTAGAGTATCTGCCTTCCAAGCAGACTGTCGCGAGTTCGAGTCTCGTCGTCCGCTCCATAAAAAACCGATAGACATTAGTTCGTCGGTGTTCTGTATCATGGATTTTGACATAAAGTATCGCGAATTTGACATATTAGTTGGAAGTTTTAAATTTTATTTATACAACTTTATCTTACATTACAATAACGTCTTTTTGAATTCCATTTCCAATTATATTTTTTACAGCTTTCTTCTGTGATTGTTATCAAACCATATTTTGTATTAAGTTGTAAGTTTTCTGTACAAATACCTGAATCAAGACAATAATCTTTATCATCTTTATAAAATAAAAGAAATAGAAAGATAAAAATCAAGAAACATATAATAAATATACATAGTAATTTTAATAAAATTTTCATATTTTTATAATAGCTAATATTGTTCAGGAAGTCCATTGGGTCTATAAATTTTGACAGATTCTCTACTATCTTGATTTGGATATTTTCGTCCTTGTTCTCTACCGTATTCATTTGCTTCTTGGTCTCCTTTTGAATCTTCAAGACTTTCTGCAACAGTCATTCCCTTTACTAGTACATTCTTGAACAAATCTGTAAATTCTCTTAAATCACTTATTGCTTTTGCAACCTCAGCCCCTAGTTCTCCCCGTTTTGAGCCATCGCAATTTGCTTTTGAATGAAAATACTTATCTGCACCTATTGTATTTGCTTCTTTCATATCATTATAATTTCTAATAAAATCAGATATTGTTCCAAGTATTTGATTTAAGGCATCTATACAATTATCAAGTATGGTTTTTGCAAAACTATTTTGAACTTTATTGTTTATTAAATCAGTAAAATATTTTATATAATCTTTAACCTCATTTAATAAATTTTCCGCACTGCTAACTAAACTATCAATTTGTTCAAATAAATCATCCAAACAATCACACCTATCTTCTTTTGTCTCAATTTCTTCTACTGAACATTTGCAGTTAGGATGTGGTTTGTCAGGAACGTCAGATTCTTTATTATAGACAGTATTGTCTAAATCCTGACATCTTTGACATGCGTTAGGATTTGTATGCCAAATATATCGGCTATTAGTTATTCTGCCCTTTAAAACAGGTGTATCTTCATAAGAATATTTGTTGGTAAAATTAGCAGATAATTTTGCTATATTTTTTAAATCTTTTTCCTCATCTTTCGGAATTTCATATCCTATCGACAATATATAGTCCTTCATTGCCAAATCAATAGCATCAATATCAGAGAGAATATCACTGACAAAGTTGTGTGAAAGAGTTGGAAGTTCTCTGTCGTAATTGTATTCTTCTTTTATAAAATCTCTTAAACTAAGCAAATTTTTCATAACTTTACTTCTGACCTCAGGATTAGAAATATTTTTTGTTTCAGATAAAATTTGTAAAAATTTTTGTCTTACATTTTTTGTATTAATCATAATACCTCCTTATTTTTATATTGATTTTGATAATAAAATTTTCAGCAGTATAAAACTAACATTTTTAACTTATGCTAGAAATGTTTTTTACTATTTTGACCTATCCTACGCAGTCATAATTGGGATAATTGGATTTGTATTATTCCGAAACTTTGTTTCAAGGCGAATATATTTTTCATTATACATATTTTCAAAAATTACCTAAGGATTGTTAAGAAAAAATTACATCTTAACCCAGGTTTAAGTAGATATAAGACATACAAGTATATTTTAACAGTTAAAAACACCGTAAATATTATATTATAAATGGTTTTAACTAACCGACACAAAACGACACATTTTTCCATAAACACTTGATATTGTTTCAATACAGAGTTAAATTGTGTATGACAATTAAATAATATGGTCGAGAGTTCCAATCTCTCAACATATACCATTAAATACAAGTCCACTTTTTCGGGTACAGTTTGTTTTGTATCAGCGATTTTGACATAAAGTATCGCAAGTTTGACATATTTAGTCGGAAGTTTATAAATTCTGTTTATATATTTATGGTAGAATAATCCGTATGTATAAACCTAAAGCAAGAATAGAATTTATTGATATTATAAAAGGATTAGCAATAATTCTTGTAGTTATAGGTCATACAAGTCCGAATAAAACAGAAATTTTACCTTACAAATCACTTATATATGCTTTTCATATGTCATTGTTTTTCATTCTTTCAGGCATGTTTGTTGCAACGAGCAGAGAAAATTATTCTTTGCAAACATTAAAAGATTTTCTACATAAAAATTTTATTGCATTAATTGTACCTTTTATGATTTGGGGCGCAATTTATATGAATTTTTCATTCTCAAATTTTGTATATCTGTGTTTCGGCTCTTGGATTAATTTTGCTCATATTCATACTTTAACTTCCTTATGGTTTATTGTTGTACTATTTGTTGCAAGAATTTATATTGAATTATTTTATATGTTGGTAAATAAATTAAAACTAAAAATGCAATATGCCGTTTTTGTTGCAATTCCGATTTTCTTTGCATTAGGTTTTTGTTTACCGCATCATAATGATGTATTAACACAAAACGGGAATTTTTTAAGTTATGATATAGCATTTGTTGCGGCAGGATTTATGCTTATCGGTTCACTAACAAAACCATGTATAAAAAAACTTGTAAACATTAAAAATATCTATTTAATACTTCTAATGTTAGTTTCAAGCTTACTGTTCATATATGGTTTTAGTTTGACTGATTATACGCATGAATTTGTACTAATGGCAAATGCTGTTTACCCAAACATACCTGCGTTCTTGTTTTGTTCTCTGACAGGAAGTTTGAGTATAATATCCGCAGGTATTTTAATATATAAGATTCCGATAAAAAAACGAATACTTAACTTTTTAGGGCAGAATACATTAGGTATATTTTTGGTACATAGACACTTTGTTGTAGCGTTTTTAACTTTTTTACAAACAAATACAGACTTAAACCGTTTATCTATAAATACAGTTGTAACAATCGCTTCATTAATTATTGCATCTTTAATTGTCGTATTAATAAACAGATATGCTCCTATAATGTTTGGTAAAATAAATTTAGATTTAAAAAAAAATTAAAGAGAGTCTGAAATTTTATTTATCGACACAAAACGACACATTTTTCCATAAACACTTGATTTTACTTCAATACAGAGTTAAATTGTGTATGACAATTAAATATCAGGTCGAGAGTTCCAATCTCTCAACATATACCATTAAATACAAGTCCACTTTTTCAGGTACAGTTCATTATAGTCATTAAATCCAAATCAGTTTTTAAACTAGCAATTGCTAACCAATTTTTATAATTGTTTGCATTTGATACCAAATCTTTTAACAATCAGCAACGAATCTTCACAATTGTTTTTTATTTGGCTTTTGTTATATTATATATCTGAGTTTGTATATTGGAAAAATAAGGATTAAGTGAGATGAATAAAACAGTTAAATTAATTATGGTTTTCTTTGTAATGATTTTGTGTGTAACAAATGCATCTTTTTCAGCCCAAAAGGAAGTATTATTAAAAACAACCTCGACCTGGGACAATGCGGAATATAAAAAATTAAAAATCAAAAAGCCGGAAGTAACAGTATTAAAAATTGTTATTAATGTCGGAGAAGAGTTACCCATTCACAAACACAATCTGGTTAACATAGCGTACGTAAAACAAGGTACTCTGACTGTTATTACGGATGAAGACAAAGAAATAACATTACAAGAAGGAGAAGTTTTGCCAGAGCTAATCGGAAAATATCACTACGGCAAAAATACAGGTAATAAGCCGGTAGAACTTATTGTTTTCTATATCGGAGAAAAAGGAACCCCTTTGTCTGTTAACAAATAACAACAAATGTTTTAAACATTATCTGATTTCTTTTAATTCCAGACTGGTCTTGCCTTTGTTAATATCACCTTTTAACAGAATTCTGTAATAAATGGTATTCTTTTCATCAGCATTTATTTGAGGAATTTCTGATAATTTTGACTTATACATTTCTTTTGTATATTCAGGTCTGAATACTACCTTTAATATTAAGCTTACAGGAATACCAAATATTCTTATGCCTTTTGGAGCTTCTTTACTGTAATGCCAGAACAACTGCAAATCAGCATACTGTTTTTCCATCTCATAGCTTCCTTCCAGAAACATTGCAGACAACTCATGCCAAGTTGTTAATTTAATATTATTAATTTCAGTATTGTGAACGTAAAAAGAACCTTTTATATCATCCTTCATTAAATCTTTTTGTGATAAATCTAAATTCGTTATTTCTGATAATTTGTACTTGGTATCCTTAATCATAAATTCCTTATCACCAAGTTTCGGCATATACCCTTCTTTTACTTCAAAAGTACAATCAGCATCCAAAAATCTGAACATATCTTTCGCATCAATATCAACTTTTGCTCGTGCAATACCACTTATTTGATCCTGAAGGTTAAGAGTCATCTCTGCAACTTTGTTTGAGTTAATATTTTCAGCTTCAAATGTCATTTTTGAGATATTTTTCCCAAAATCATAAAATCCGTTTGCATTAATTGTTCCGTCAGCAAACTTCATTTCTTTCATATTAAAGTTAAAAATATTATTTTTCATGCTTCCGACAAGCTTTACATTCTCAAGCACAAACTTGTCTCTTATAATCTTGTTAATAACTATTTCCCAATTATTAATAGTCATAGGATTTTCTTTAACTGTTTTTGAAAAATCCTTTGAGTGTGCTTTTCTTGGTTTTTTGTCTGTATCTTCTGTCGTTTCAAGAACAAGCTTGTCCAGAAAAAGTTTCATGTTGTAAATTAGCGTTTCGCCAAAAATGTTATTTTTCATACTCAGATTTGCTGAGTATTTTTCACCTTTATACAATCCGTTTGATGTTATATTAAATACACCATTTTGTGATGCGACATGAGCATTATCAATTTTGAAAGCTTTGTGTCTTGCTTTTATTATGTCAAAAGTTCCCAAAACCTGATTGTTTTTAAAATCGTATTTTAAGTCACCTTTAAATTCACCGCCTCTGACTTTTTCCCCGAAAGCACCGATAATTGATGTCGGAGCAAATCCGTTGGTACGAATGGTCAAATATTGAGGAATAAATTTATCAGGGTCATTTTTATCTATATTTTTTATGAACAACCCGTCACCTGAAAGAACAATTTTTTCTTTACCTGAGTTAAAATAAGAATATTTGTATTTTTTCAGATACAAGTCATTATCATCTTTGAAGGTGTTACCGTATATTTTTCTTTTATATTCTCTAAGACCAAAGTAGAAAGAATTATAAATCAAATCGCTTTTTGCAGGAATGTCTATGTTGTAATAAACGTCAGGCTTTCTGTTTTTTATCTTGTAAACCAAATTAACATTAACAGAGTTTAATACAGTAAGGTTCGGAACAAATTTGAATTTAGGCGTAAGAGTTGTATTCATCTCTCCGATTACTAATTTCTTTTGAGAATCTAATAAATCTGTAATATTAAGAGTATGAGTAACTCTTTCGTTACCCAAAGTTCCCTCTGAAACTGAATCTATAGATTTACCCCTAAAATTAAAAACTGCTTCTTTAAAGAACAAAGGTATATCAAACCATACGGCATTTGCTCCGAGGTTATTAGCAACACAAGTTCCCCAAAGACCCTCGCTGTTTATTTTTAAATTTACCCCAACAGTTCCTTTAAAATTTTTAAAATTTTCAAGAAACTTTTTGGAAGGGTCTTTTGATTTTTGGAACTTCAACAACATCGGCATAATTTCTCCGACCGGAAGTTTTTCACCGTTTATATCAAATTCTTTTGCTTTATCTTTACCAATCAGAATTCCGTCTAAATAGAGGTGAGAGTTCCCTATTGATACTTTAAATTTATTTGCTTTAAGCGTGTTGTCTATAGCCTGAAAAGAACCTGACTCACCCAGTTTTAGCGTTTCTTTCAATAATGGAGTATTTATTGCCGCATTTAATTTTATAATTCCGGCATCAGCATTGAGGTTTTCTACTTTGATATTTACTTCATCGGATTTATAAACCAATTTCTTTATATGTACTTCAGGAATTTTGTTTAGCTCAGATTTGCTATTTTTCTTCTTTTTCTTTTCTTTTTTAAATTGCTTTAAATAATTTCCGTCAATAAATATACTATCTGCACTGACTAATGTCATATGCTTTTGTAAAAGTTCATATTTAAGAGCGACCTTTTTTATATCCGCAACCGTATTTTTCTTATTTTTTGCATCAATACTATCAATATTTAAAATCATGACAAATTTCGGGGATATTTTCAGATTTAATCCCGTAATATTCGTTTCTGTTCCTGTTTTTTCAAGAATTGAGGACTGCAGTTTGTTTATTATCGCTTTATTGTTAATTATTGACGGTAAAACACATACTACGCTAAGATATAAAACAATTGCGAGTAGTAATAAAACACTAAAAGTAATTGCAAAAATCTTTTTCATACAATATATATTACTATAAAAGTAAAATTAAATAAAATTTTTAATAATGTTGGCACGGAATTATACGTTAATAACTTTTCCCTTAAATAATAAAAATATCGGGTTGAATATTTATTATCAACCCGATATTTGTAAAAATTTATTAATATGTAAACTGATGAGTTCGTCCCTGCTTACTAATTGTAAACTGAAGCGGCTGCGGATCTTCTTTAAACTTCAAACAAAGTATTCTCATTGAAGAATTTGCTTTCAAATCATAGTTTTCAGGTAATGATTTAGAAAATCTTGTAGCTTCCGCAACAACTCTTGCAAGTCTTACATTGTTTGCAATTGTGAAGCCGAATGACAAACCGCCTGTACAAACTGCTAACGGAACAGCCAAAGTATCTGCAACGTCTAATTTATCAAAATCTACAAATGTCGATGTTGTAACATCTTTTAATGCAGCAAGTCTTTCTGAATAAACTTTTTCAACTTTTATGTCGGTATTTGAGTTATTTTTAACAATGTATTCAAATGCGTGAACATATTTGTTTTCTTTATTTTTTAAACGATATTCATTAACTGTAACCGTAACATCGGCTTCTTCATTATAGAATTCTTCTTGATCGATACAGGTTAAATCAATCGGGTCATTATCCTCTGAATACGGAATCGCAGAAGTTTTTTCATTTCCTTTTGACATTTTGTCATTTAATTTACTAACACCCTGTTTTAGCGGTTTTAAACCGTCAGGAAGAGTAAATAAGCCATCTAAGGCGCCGGACCTTGCATAGTCTATAAAATCAAACTTGTATTCTTTATAAGCATCATTATCCTCAAGTGTTTCATATGCGAATTTCTGACTTTTAAAGAACTCAGTAACATCATTATTATCTTTGTCGTATGCTACGTCTGTTACAATATATACATCAGTATCTTGTAATGCAGGATAGAATTTCATATAGTAGTGACCGTCACCGTATGTTGCATAATATGCATTTCTTGCAAGTTTCTTTACCTCGACTTCATTACTTAAAAGACCATCCACAACAGGTACAACATTTCTTATATTCTGACCTTTTATTCTGTACGCATGATAATCTTTAATCATGCCGCCGGCATTTGCAGCCGCAGAGAATAGTACCATTAAGGATAATACACAAAGACCTTTTAGCATTTTTTTCATATTAGTTTTTCTCCTCTGTTATTAATTCTACACCTTCTTCTTTGTCTTTTATATTTCTAACATATAGTTCATCAAGCAAAACACATATTGTAGCTGCCATTGCAGGTCCAAACAGAACTCCGATGAAGCCAAAATATTTCCCGCCTAAAATTAATGATAAAAATATGATTGTCGGATGCAAATCCATTAATTTACTGAATGCATAAGGTCTTACCAAATTGTTTTCTATAAGTTGTGCAGCAACCATAACAATAAGTGTTGTAACAAGCACTTTTGCACCAAACTCATAAACACCTATTAAACAAATCACAATCGCGATAGCAGGACCGACAACCGGAACAATATCCAAAATCGCAGCTATAATTGCAATAGAAATTGCATAAGGGTTTTGTAAAAGTAATAAACCGACTGCGTTTACAACAAAAACACTTAATACTGCCATTGTTTGAGCAAATACATATCCGCCCATTTTTGAGGATATATTATCAATAATTTCCTCAGTTCTTTCTTTTATATTAGAAGGAAAATAGTTCAAAACAGTTGCTTTAATGTTCTTTTTATCCTGCATAAAGAAAAACAGGAATATTAAACCCGTTAAACAATAAGCAAAGCTTGAACCCATGCCTGCCAGCAACCCTGCAATATAATCTATTGCACCCTCGGTAGAACTTGCCATAGAAGCAGTCATTCCGTCAATGTCAAGTTTGGTTATACCCAATGCGTGACATACTGCACTGCCTTTAATAGCTTCATCCAAATTTTTAACATAGTTCGGATATTCTTTAATCAACTCACTAATCTGGTATGCACCTAACATTAATATAAATGCAAGCAATACACCTAATATAGCCAATGCACCAAACAATACAATGGCTGTTGCAAGAGGTCTTGGCATTTTCTTTTCCAATTTGTCAACAATCGGATTTAATGAGCATGCAAATACCAGCGAAATGAACAGCATGATTGCTACATCAACATTTGTAAACATAAAAAATAATAAAAGTACAATAAAAGCACCAAAAAGAATGGTACTTACTGAAATTTCATTATTAAACAATTTAATCATATTCCCACCTACTATTTATGTAACACATAAAAATCCTACACTAAAAAAGTTTATTGTTCAAGTTTTGTTATTAAAAACCTCTGAAATTCAATATCAAATCAAATTACGAAAAATTTTTCAAAACCCTTTGTCCGAATTTGTCGTACCTCTTAATTAGAATAAAAGTATAAAAACTATCCCGTTAAATAAAAGAAAAGAGGTTACGATGATTTATGCAGTTATTTTAATTTTATTTGTTATGAGCCGGATAAACAATGCTCTCGGCAAATTAGAACACAAGCAGAAAATACTTTGCTATGACATGCTTATACTCACACAAAAAATTCGTGAAGATGAAAACAGACTTTTGAGTTAAAAGACTTCCCGGCAAAAATTTGCCGGGAAGTCTTATCAGCGGTACGTGTTTGCTGACAGTGTATAATTTAACCGATTACCGGCTGAACAAATGTTCTTGCCGCAAGATCTTTATCAAGCATTAACAGAGCCTTTTTATCGTCACCGATAAGTTTCAGAGTTGCCAAAAGACCGCCGACATTTGCCTCTTCTTCAACTTGTTCTTTAATATACCAGTCAAGCAGGTGTAAAGCTGCTCTGTCTTTAACTTCTTCCGCAACATCTGCAACGTGGTTTATACTTGAAGTTACAAATTGTTCGTGTTTTAGAACTTCTTCAAAAATTTCCAAAGGAGTTGTTCCGTGGAATTCCGGTTTTGCTATGGCTTCAAGTTTGATATTTCCCCCGCGTTCATCAAGATAATCAAACATTCCCATTCCATGAGCATGTTCTTCCTGTACCTGAACGCTGAACCAGTTTACAAAACCCTGAAGATTCCATTCCATAAATTTTACCTTCATAGCAAGATACAGATACTCAGAATATAGCTCCTTGTTTATCTGTTCATTAAAAGCTGCTTCTAATTTTTCACTAATCATATTAAATCCTCCTATAAGATTAAATCTGTATATTCCAAAAGTTTTGACAAATCTTTCATATTAATTGCTTCATCGATTTTTTCTTTGAATGTTTCCGCAAGGGCAGTTTTTAAACCCTTTGGAAGTTGTATATCCGTATTTTTTTCAGCATGTACAAAACCTTTGTTTATTATCAAAAACTCTTTGTATGCATCAAGTATCTTATCCACATTTGAATCAAACTCAAAAGAAGTACTCATAAAGTACTTCATATCCTTAGGAAAGAGCCTTGCAAAATTAATCATGTAATCGGTTTCTATTGTATTTTCTTCCTCGTTATACTTACCGCCCAAACAATGATTGTTAATTATTTTCTGTTCTTCCTGAGTTCTTATGTATGCGGCCCACATTAAGCACCCGACATAAAATCCTAAATTATTATTAAAAACTTCAAGAATTTTTTTATAATACTGTCTGAACTTTGCTTTTTTCTGAGAAAAAACTTTAAACTTATTGATATCCATATAAAGATAGTTTACCGTTCCCTGAAAAGCCAAAATATATGGTGCAAAACCGGGATCAAATTCTATACCTTCAGCCATATAATATCTCCCTTAGACATGCATATATTAACACAATTGAGATTCTAAGTAAATGTACGATCTAAAAGTTTGTTTACTATATCACCGGCAGTAATGTTCAGACAATCCAACGTTTCACAGGTTGTTTGTCTTTTTTCCCACAGACAGGGGCAAATATTACAGTTACAAATTTTAGCCTTTATCGGTATAACTTTTCCGTTTTGCGGAATAAGTTTTTTATCATCCGTAGGTCCGAAAATAACATATGTCCGAACGCCAAGTGCAACAGCAACATGCAGGGGTGCGGAATCTGAACATAAAAACTTTTCTGCACTTGATATCAGCTCTGCCAGTTCTTTCAGATTTTTGGTTTTGCCGTACATATTTGTAAATTTTTCCTGAGAAACCTTTTCCGTTATTGCTTTAATAACCTTTTCGTCATCCGGACCTCCTGCAAGTATAACATTCTTGCCCATGCCGGCAAGTTTTTCGACAACTTCTGCCCAAATATCAGGTGATACTGTTTTTATCATACCTTTTTTGATACTCATAAGACTGACTCCGGGGTGGATTAAAACGGAATTTGGTATAACATCTTTTTTATCAATTATAATTTGAGGAAGCTCCGTTGTAATATCCGTAATATCCTGAACTAAATCGTGATACATATTTGCGGCATACTGATTTTTATTCAAAGGAACAGCCTTTGTTAAAAGGCATTCGCTTAATTTTCCAGAATAAAATCCGTATTTTCTTTTTATAAAAGTAAGAAACAAAAACAAAGAAATAAACTTATTTCCGCCAGATGATACAACAATATCAAAATTTTTTGTCCAAATTAGAACAAGAAGTTTCAGAAGCTCAATATATTTATCCCTGCCCTTTATATCAGCAAACATCGTTTCGTCTATAATATTTGTCAAAGCTGTTATCCCCTTACTTCTGGGCTCAAGTGCAAGGGTAATTTTTGAATCCGGAAATTCTTTTTTTACGGATATAATCGCAGGCAAAAAAAGGATTTCATCTCCCAAACCGCCAAAATTTATAAACAGAATATTTTTTCTTTTTTCTTTCATAAATAAGTTTTATCGGAAAAACAGGTTAAGTTCAAGGCTTAACATTCAATTGATTTTACTTTTTGCTTAAAATATAATCGTATTATACAGAGAGAAAATTAATGAAAATTGCTAATAATCATCAACAGGAAGAATATAAAACATTATTAAACCAGATAAGAAAAGAAAGACAGGGAACATCGACATCTAATTTTGCAAAATTTTTGTTTACCTTTGTTTTGGCTGTTTTCTTTGCGGTTATTTGCGTAATAATCATTGAAAACACTATTCTTCTGGACAGAATATCTTTTGAACAGGCAGATGATTCCGGCGGATTTTTCAAATTTTCACGCAACAAAAAGGATTTTCAGATTCCGTTTTCACCCAAAAAACAAAATATTTTACTATTAGGTATTGATTCAAACGGAGACGGTTCCGACTTATGGGAAGGTACTCGTTCCGATACAATTATGGTTGTTAATATCGACCCGAGAACACGTACTGTTAAAGCTATTTCCATTCCTCGTGACAGCAAGGTTTTTCTTCCCGAAAACAAAGGTGTTTCAAAAATTAACTCCGCCCACGCAATCGGGGGCGTAAACCTTGTTAAAAAGACTTTAAAAGAGACTTTCGGAATAAAAATTGACCATTATATTATCATCCACGATGAAGCAGTTGAGCATATAGTAGACGCATTGGGCGGCATTCCCATTTATGTTGAAAAACCAATGAAATACCACGATTGGGCAGGACGACTCCATATAGACCTGAATAAAGGCAACACCGTTCTGAACGGCAAACAGGCAGTTGGTTATTTGAGATATCGTAAAGACGGGCTGGGCGATATTGGGAGAACGCAGCGTCAGCAATGGTTCATCAGAAGTCTGTTTGAAAAAATGAAATCACTCGATACAATAACAAAACTTCCGGATGTTTTAAATATATGCAAAACATACATAAAAACAGATATGAGCCTGTACGAACTTTCACAGTACGCAGGGTTTGTAAAAGGTGTTGATGAAAACAAAATCGAAATCGCTACACTTCCGGGTGCTCCAAATCAAAAAGGATACATAAGTTACTGGATTCTTGACCCGAAAAAAACTCAGGAAGTAATTGACAGAATGATTTACCGTGACAAGGTTGAAGCTGATTTTTCAAGATTTAAAGCAGGTATAATGTATTCACCATTAAAAGAAAAAGAAGCTATGATTATTCAGGAACAGCTTAAAGAACTCGGTTTTGAAGTTAATATGCTTAAAATCACTCACCTGTCACACACAAGATTTGTTGCCAACAAAAATGAAGTAACGATTGATTTTTATAACTGGTTACAAAAGAAAGTTCCTGAGCTTAACAAAGTTCAGTTTGTTTATGATCCTACCGAAAACTTCTCTGTAGGAAGTGATTTTACGGTCGTTCTTGCGGAAGGTTAATAATACCCTCTGCCAAAGTAAGGAGTTTTGCATGTTAAATTTAATCAAATCAAGAAAAAGTGTAAGAAAATATTCCGAAAAACATATTCCGGATGAAGATTTAAGAACCGTACTCGAAGCAGGAAGACTCGCTCCTTCGTGGATGAATGTTCAATCATGGAAGTTAATACTTATAAAATCCGAAGAAAACAAGTCTCTTTTAAGTGAACTTGCACTCGGACAACCGCATGTAAAAAATGCCGATGCATTAATCGTATGTGTTGCAGACCTTAGTGCCTGGGAAGAAGCAGGTATAACAAAAAAAGAAAATCCTGCGCTTAACCCTGCTCTGCAAGGTGAAAACGGTTTACTGATAAGAACTATGGAGCAGGTTATTTATCCTGTTTCATACATGATGCTGACAGCAGAATCATTAGGTATTCGCTCATGTATAATCGGGGCGATGGGTAATGAAATTACGGGCATAAATCAGGATTTGTACAAAAAAGTTAAAGAAAAATTAGGGCTGAATGGTAATCAGATACTTTCAACCATAATTACATTAGGATACGAAGCAGAACCCACTGCAACAGTAAAAACACGTAAAAACTTTGATGATGTTATCAGCCTGGAAAAAATCGGAAATAAATTCTAATCACAAAAATCTTCTTCCGGTTCTCCGTTAATCATTTTAAGAATCTGAACAACTTTTGGCATTTGGCAATTAAACGAATAATGAGCCTGTTTTATTGAACATTGTGAACAATTGCCGTTTAATTTGTAACATTCAATCGCCTGAGGTGTCCAATTCTTTGTAATTGATGTCGAAATTTCATTTTCCGGCATTTCTATAGCCGTATTTAACATCTTTTTCTCTCCCTATTCTGAGGTTACACTACCCCTTACCTATCAGAATAAAAGATGTTTTAGAAGTTGTCATCATCTGTTTGATGTATTTTATATCTTGTATTTTACCTTCGACTGCGTTATTATTCTGTTTAAGGGAGAAATATAAATGAAAGAACAACTGGAAAACATTTACAACTCAGCAAAATCAGATATCGAAAAAGCCGTATCTATTGCTGACATTGACGATATAAGATTAAAATATTTAAGCAGAAAAGGTGAATTTAACTCAATAAAAAAAGGATTGAAAGATTTATCCGATGAAGAAAAAAGAACAGTCGGAGCTTTTGCAAATCAAATCACTGAAGATTTGGAAAACCTTTTAAAAGCAAAACATGATGCTTTTTACCAAAAAGAGTTAAACGAAAAACTTCAAAAAGACAGAATAGATATAACTCTGAGCGGTAAGTACACTCCGCAGGGAAAAGTTCATCCGCTTACTTCTACAACTGATGAGATTGTATCTATTTTTCAAAACCTTGGATTTTCTGTTGCCGCTCCCGAATTTTCTCCCGAAGTGGAAACAGAATACTATAATTTTGACATGTTAAATGTTCCGAAAGACCACCCTGCACGTGACGTTCAGGATACTTTCTACGTAAAAGACCTTCCCGGTGTTGTACTCAGAAGCCAGACTTCCGGTGCACAGGTTCACATTATGGAAAATCAAAAACCTCCGATTAAGATTATTGCACCTGGCAGGGTTTACAGAAACGAAAACATTAATGCAAGAAAAAACAACTTCTTCCACCAGATTGAAGGCTTGTATGTTGATAAAAATATTACCTTCGGTGATTTGAAAGGTGTTTTAAATGAGTTTATCAGATTATATTTTGGTTCTGCCCGTCCTACACGTTTCAGAAGCAGTTTCTTCCCGTTCACGGAACCTTCTGCAGAAGTCGATGTTCAGTGTATCATGTGTCAGGGAAAAGGCTGCCGTACATGTTCAGGAACAGGCTGGCTGGAAGTCCTGGGCTGTGGCATGGTTGATACAAACGTACTCAAAGGCGTAGGCATTGACCCTGATGTTTATACAGGATTTGCCTTCGGCATGGGAGTTGAAAGACTTGCAATGCTCAAATATGCAATCGATGACATCAGATTGTTCTTCAACAATGATAAGAGATTTTTAGAACAATTCTAGAGAGAAAAATATTTTTTAGTTTAAAAAAGTGGATTATAATAATCCACTTTTTTATATCTAAAATAAAAATTTCAGGCTTCACTTTCGGCAGGAAGCTGGTGTTTTGGGATATATTCTTCAGGCTCTTCTGTTTTGGGGTTAATCGGCAAACGGAAACCGAAGGTTGAACCTTCGCCTTCTTTAGAGTTTACAAAAACCTGTCCCTGATGGTGTTTTTCTATTGTAACTTTTACCAAATGTAAACCAAGACCCGTTCCTTTAACGCTGTGTGTAGCATTTTCAACACGGTAAAATCTGTCGAACACGCGTTTTTGGTCTTTTTCTGAAATACCCGGACCCTGGTCTTCAACGCTTACTTCCACATACTCGCCGTCACGTGAACGTTCAGCTCTGATTTTAATACGTTTTCCGTCAGGCGAATATTTGATTGCATTCGATAAAATATTCATAAACGCACGGGAAATACTGTCAACATTTAACGGTATTTCAGGCAAATCAGGTTCTTTCATAATAGAAATAGTCAAATCGTGTTCCTTAGCCAAAACCTGAACCTGATTAACAGCATCTTCAATAATTTCAACAATATCCTGTTTTGTTTTTTCAAGATGTAAATTTTGAGCCTCATAACGTGAAAAATCAAGAATATCATTAACCATTCGGTTGAGTCTGATTATTTCCTGATTCATAACACCTATGAACTCTCTCTGAGTATTAAAATCAAAATCGTTACCAAAGTTATAAAGCGTATCAATATAGCTTCTCAAAACAGTTACAGGAGTTCTGAGTTCATGTGAAACATTTGATATAAAGTTAGAACGGAGCTGATCCATTTCATGTTCTTTGGTAACATCAATAATGATAATAATATATCCGACATAAGAGTTTGATTTTGTAAACATCGGAGAAATTAAGCATTTTAGTATTCTCTGGTCGATTTCGATAGTAAAGTTAATCGGACTTCCGTCTTCATCCAGCGGAGTATCTTTATATTTAGCAATCTTATCAGCAAAACAAAACTCGCCGGTTGAATCACAGAAATCCTGAATCTGAGAATTCAAAATATCATCTTCCTCTACTTCAAGAAGTCGTTTTGCATAATTATTGACCATAATAACTTTATCGTGATTATCGCAAACAACAACACCGTTAACAATACTCATCAAAACAGATTCCAGTTTATTACGTTCAAACGTCAGGCTTTCTATTGTCTGTTCGTTATATCTGCTTAAACGTTCAGACATATCGTTAAATGCCGCATAAAGTTCTTTAACTTCTTTATCCGCATCTTTATCATCAAGAGTATAACCAAACTCTCCCGATGAAATCTTTTTAACACCCTGATGAAGTTTTCTCAGCTCTCTTGTAATTATAGAAGAATTCATATAAATTATACCGACAATTACCAGCCACGCAAGAACAAACACAATTGCGAGCGAACCTTTTGATGTTGCCGATACCTTGTCCATAATAGTTCCGGACAAACCTACCGTTACAGAACCTATATTAGAAGCAGCCGCTCCGTTTCTGATTGTCATAGGTGAACTTACTGTTATCCTTGCTTTATCAGCCTGCTCAGGATAATCATCTTTGCTTGTATATATAATTTTTGAATTTGCATCTTTAAAAATAATAAAAGCTATATCATCATTACTTTTCAGTATTGATACAGAATTTGTTCTGAGGGCATCATACTTTGCAAGTTCGGGAAGCTCTTTTGTAACCTCAACGCCTTCAATAGCAAGGGTTTTTGAAAGCACCTGAGCAAAATTTTTGTATGCTTTGTCCATATTTTGGCTGATACTATATGTTGCAAAGCAGGCTGCAAGAAATATAAACAAAGTGCTCACAAATAAACCTGCAATAATCAGTCTGGTTTGTGCCGCCATCACATTTTTCTTTTTCTTAGGTTTTTCCTTAAACTCTTCTCCAGCCATGGCAAGATTATATCACGTTTAAAGGTAAATATTCAAGGGGTAGGGGTAAATATACAGGGGTAATTTTTCAGGGGTAAATAAACATGGGTAAATAAACAAAACTGTTCACTGTTCTTTTGAACTATTGTTTGAATATTACAAAAATATTGTCATTTTTAAAATATTTGAGTTTTCTCTGTACTCATAGCTTATTTCATCAACCGTATTTTTAACAATATAAATACCCAGTCCGCCAATGTCACGTGTTTCCGGTGGGAGCGTAACATCAGGGTCAGGTCTTTCCAGCGGATTATAAGGGATTCCCCAGTCTCTGAATATGCAGATTATTGAGTTTTCTTCTTTTTTAAATGCAATTTCAACTGCACCTTCTTTTTGCGGATAAGCATAAGAGAAAATATTTGTATAAAGCTCTTCTGATATTAACTGAAGCTTGTTTGCGGTATCTTCACTGACACCCCAGTCTGAAATAACGCTGTTCAGCCATTGTGAAAAACCTTGGTAATTTTCTTTTGTTGCAAAATTGTTGTATATAACTATATTTCCGTTTGCACTCCTGAGTACACTGTCTTCTGAAACATTTTTGCCGTCATCTTTTCCATCATCTGTTTTTTTATTACCATTGTACTTGAACGTAAGCATTGTCATATCGTCACTTTGCGCAACACCTTCAGCAAACTCTTTCACTCTTGTTTTTATACCATATTGGATTGATTCAACATCACCGTCCTTAAAAGTGTTTATGGTATTCAAAAGCCGTTCTTCACCAAACTGCTCGTCAGAAACATTCACAGCTTCTGTTATACCGTCAGTATAAATACAAATGGTATCACCGGGACTTAACACACCTTCAAAAACATTGAACTCAGCTGAACCAAATACACCAAGAACAATATTTGATTCCAGTTCAAGATATTTGAAATCACTGTTTTCGTGTCTGATTAAAGGCAGGTTATGACCGCAATTAATAATGGTAACCTTTCCTGTTTCAACATTTACTATGCCTGTAAGCATAGTAATAAAAAATCCCTGTCGGTTATTTTCACAAATCTTGCGATTTATCGTTTCTATCATCTCTTTTGGCGGCAAGCCTGACTGCGCAATATAGTTAATAAGCGTTTTTGTTGTCATCATAAATAATGCAGCCGGAACACCTTTTCCTGAAACATCAGCTATCAAGAACATAAAGTTTTTATCATCTATAAAATAAAAATCATAAAAATCTCCGCCGACTTCTTTTGCAGGCTCCATGCCGGCATAAATATCAAACTCTCGTCTTTCAGGGAACGGAGGAAAAACATTAGGAAGGCTTGACGCCTGGATGTCTTTTGCAAGAGAAAGTTCAGATTCTATGCTCTGACGTTCTTTTGTAATATCTCTGATATCATGCGCCATAGTATTAAATGTTTTTGCAAGTTTTGCAAACTCCAGAGGTTTTTCAATTTTTATCTCCTTATTGAGATTGCCCTCACCTATCTCATGTGCCAGTTCTGTAAGTTTTTCTATCGGTTTATCTATGTACTTTTTTAACCCTGTGTATAAAAGTACGGATATAAATATACCTGCAAGCATAAACAACGCAAAGACAATAACCACATGCTGTATCAAAACACGGAATAATTCCCGTTTCGGTATGCAAATAATTAATAACATACCATTATCCAGGTTTTTAACATACGGAATGTATTTTTTCCCGTGATATGTAAAATATGTTATTTGTTTAAGATTTTCGTTGTACCAGGGAAGTGTGTTAAGCGGTTTTCCCAGAAGCGATAAGTTTTCAAAATACGGATCCGTTGATGCAATTATTGTATTATGGGTTTTGTCACCAAATAATGCAAAACTGTTTTCTGTCGGCTTCATTTTTGAAATAGATTTAATAATTGAACTTATCTCCCAGTCAACCGTAGAAATTCCTATAAGTTTGCCGTTGTCGTAAATTCCGGCACCTGCCGTTACCATAAGAGTGTTACTGCCTTCTTTTTCATAATAAGGACGTGACCATTCCACATTGTCTTCTTTGTTTACATTAGGAAAAATCTCTTTATACCAGCTCTTATTGAGATAATCATAGTCTTCTGTCTCAAACTGCTCGTCAGGAACAACTTCATTGTTTTTGTTTCTGTAAACATATAAACAATACAAGCGTTTAAGAGGGTCAATAACATTTGGCTCAAACCATATACCGCCGCCTAATGAGTTTTGATAGTTTTTAAAAATATTAATCGTGGTAAATAATGCCATATTTTTGTTTTTGTCTATATGATTAAACATTTCGCCCTGAAGAGCCAAGTCTTTTGCATTATTTTCTATACTGATAATATCTTTATTAATTTGTTCGGCAAAATTTGCTATGTGATAAGAATACCCCGTTAAAAGCAAAGTTTTTCCGCTTTGCATATAAATATACGAAAAAGCACTCAACAGAACACTTAGTATAACAAACATAAGCGCAGATATAAGAATAATCTTTGATTTAACGGTGTTCAGTTTCATTACGAAATACTCAAAAATTTATTAAAACCTGTCATTTTAAGAACATTAAGCACAGGCTCCTGAACATTAATCAGCTTTATAGAACCTTGTTTGCTCATTTGCTGATAAAGTTCCAGCAAAACTCTCAAACCGATACTTGCAACATACGTAATCTCTGCAAAATCCAACACAAGCTCATTGATATCGTCAATTGCATCTTTAATCCTCATACCATATTCCGCAGAAGTATCAATATCAAGCTTACCGACCGCTTTTACATATAAGCCGTTTCCTTCCAACTTTTTTAAAGTAATTTCCATGTTCTTATTCCTCAACTCTTACTTACATGTCGTACTCGCATTATAACATATAAACTTACAATAAAAAAGAACCTGTCTTTCGACAAGTTCTTCTCTAAATGGTCGGGAGGGGTAAATCACACACGATTCGAACCTCCGACAACAGCGTCATCCAAGCGAAGTGCTACATCTTAAAAACTGTCCACAG
>ONVC01000012.1 GCA_900321205.1 uncultured Acinetobacter sp.
TTATCCAACAAAATTGAAATCTGCGCCAAATCATCCTGACTGACGGGAAAGATTTCTGCCGCCATGAAGGTTTGTGGTGCGGTGTTGATGATTTCGCGGGTCGTATTGATTCCCTGCCTGATTTGCTATAAATTGATTATACAGTCTTTCTGCGTATTCTCTTTTTTCTTTGTATATTTCATCAGCAGTCGCAGAAACGGCTTTTTGTTCATCGCATTTATCCCTTTCCTCACGGTAACTGTCTATGGTTTTTATAATACCGTTTAGAACCTCTTTTTCATCATTATTGTCTTTTATGGCAGCACTGTTTTTAACAATCTCTGCTTCAACATTTTTAAGGGTTTCAGCCTCTTTTTTATTTGTTTTGTGTTCAGTTTCAAGTTTTTCTTTGTTTTCCTTATACTTTTTCAGATTTTGTTCTGAATTATTTAAATCATTATTAAATTTTTTTAATTCTTCCCGTTTTATTTCAAGTTCGGAATACTCTTTTAAACCGTTTTCAAGATTTTGTATTTCCGTATTTAACCGAGTTCGTTCTTTTTCTTTACCCTGTACGGATTTGAAAATCTTTTCGGTTTCTTTTACCTGTTTTTCAAGTTTTGGTAAGTTTTCATTCAGACTTGCAAGGGCATTTTTATTTTCAATAATGGTGTTTCCTTTTTCAATCTCTGATATTAACTTATCGCATTCTTTTTGGATTTTCTCCTTGTTTTTTTCAAATCTGTCATTTTCTTTTTTATCGGCTTTTACCGAGACTTCAAGAGCTTTAATAAGCTCTTTCATATTGTAAACGGCATTTTTATCATTAATCAATTCGATTAAATCATCAGCGTTCGGAATGATACCCTGAATGTCCTTTTCCAAAAGCAGTTTTTTTTGTTCTTTATTATAATTTGCCGATTTGAACATCTCGCTCAGTTTTTCCTGAAACTTTTGGAATAATTCCGTTTTAAAGATTTTTCTGAAGATTTTTTCTTTGTCTTTTGTCGGAGCCAGAAGAAATTTTTGAAACTCGCCCTGAGCAATCATTACAATTTGACAAAACTGATTTTTATCAATACCTAAAATATCGGTAATTTTTTCATTAACCTCTGTCAGTCTTGATATTGCTGTTTTGTTTGGCAAAATCAATTCTGCAACTTCGGAAATATTTTTTTCTTTGCCGTTTTTATTTATGGTTTTGTAACCGCATTCTCTATGCAGGATATATTTTTCACCGTTGCTTAAAAACTCCAGGTCAACGAATGTTTTGTTATTTTCTGCAGCAAAATCACTTCTCAAGGATTGAGTTTTTCTGGTATCTCCGCTTGCCTGACCGTAGAGAGCAAAACTCAGTGCATCAAAAATAGTTGTTTTTCCTGCTCCTGTCGGTCCGGTGATTAAGAAAAGCCCGTTATCACCAAACTTTGTAAAATTTATTTCAGTTTTATCAATATATGGTCCGAAAGCGTTAATTACTAATTTCAATGGTTTCATTATTCGTCTCCTTCAATATTTTCAAAAACTTCTTTTACTATTTCTGATTTTTCTTTATTTAATTTTTGATTATTTTGTAACTCATAAAAAATATCAAACAATTCTTCCGGGGTTTTTGTTTCCGGTAAAACAGCATTATCAATGACATTATTTTTCTGCGTGTACAAATTTTCATATTCAATTGTCATAATATTTTTAAATTTAGATTCAAGCCTGTGTCTTACATCTGTTATAAAATCTTTGTCCTTCAGGATTATCCTTGCATAATCCTCTGTTTCAGGGTATTTTAAAAGTTCCTGATAAGTTCCGGTAAACTCTTTCATATCTCTTAAAAGCTTAAACGGGATTAATTCCGTTTTGATTTTTTTCCCTGACGTTTCTATTAAGACCATTGATTTCTTATCATCTTTTTCCGAAAAAGAATATTTAAGGAGAGAGCCGGAATATCTTACTGTATCTCTGCCGATTGCTTGAGGTCTGTGAAGATGACCCAGTGCGACATAATCAAAATCTTGAAAATCAGAAACATCAATGTTATCTAATGTTCCGAGAGATACTGATTCTGATTCACATCTTTCCGGTTCTTTGCCGGAATGGGTAATAAACTGGTGTGCCACAAGAATATTTGTTTTCTTTTTATTTATATCCATATTCTTTATAACCGACTGCATCATCTCTTCATAGCTTCCTACTGCAAAATCAGGATGATATTCTCTTACATCAACAGGTCTTATGAAGGGAATGAGCCAAATTTGTGTATCCTTGTCCGCATTAATCGGTTCAATTTTTCCAGAGTATTTTTTCGCAAAAAACACATTTTCTTCTGCCATAATATCAGACCCAAAAGAAACACGATAAACGCTGTCGTGATTTCCGCTGACTGCATAACACGCAATCCCGAGTGAATGAATATCCGATATAAATCTGTCAAAATAGCTTATGGCTTCGCTTGAAGGATTAGAAGAATCATAAATATCCCCGGCTATAATTATCCCGTCAACTTTTCTTTCTTTCGCAACATTGAGCACCTGTTCCAAAACGTATAGCTGGTCAGTTATAAGAGAATATCCCTTAACTTTTTTCCCAATATGTAAGTCACTAATGTGTAATAGTCTCATATGAACACTCCATTAATTTTATCTTATTTTCATTATACAAAACGACCATGTCAAAAACGGACACGCTGATTAAAAAGTCTGATTAATTACATCATAGCAGATAATAGAGTTTTTATGCATTTTATTTGATAGTATATTAAAAACCATGATAAAATATTTACTATGAAGAGGATAGCAAAAAGACTATATGGGATTTTCATAGATAATATATATTCGGAAGCAGTAAAATCACCTGTCAGGATTTTGCCGATAACATTCCTGTTTTTATGTCTGCTGGGCGGAGTTTTATTATTTCTTCCGATTTCCGGAACAATGTCTTTTATTGATGCCCTTTTTACTGCCGTCAGCGGAGTTTGTGTTACTGGATTATCTGTCAGTGATATTGCAACGCAATTAACAATTTTCGGACAGTTTGTTTTAATGCTTTTAATCCAAATAGGCGGACTCGGGATTATGAGTATTTCTTCAATAATTTTTCTTGTTCTGGGTAAAAAAATGTCCGTAACTTATGAAAAAAATGCCAGAAGTATGTTTGATGTTGAAAGCAAGGAAGAAATCAGGGAATCTTTATATTTAATTTTTAAATATACGTTTATGCTTGAGTTTATCGGATTCATTATTTTATTTTTAAGATTTTCATACCTTCACCACGATTTCATCTTCGGATTCAGACAGGGCATTTTTCTTGCTGTTTCAGCATTTTGTAACGCAGGTTATGCTTTGGTATCCGAAAATTTAATACCTTATAACGGTGACCCGTTTATAATTCTCACCGTTGCATTTTTGATTATTTTTGGCGGTATTGCACCCGTCACTGCAATAACACTGCCAAAATTCCTTAAAGGTGAAAAATTACCTCCGGTTAGCACAATAGTTTTTATTACAACTTTAATACTGCTTTTTGCAGGCACTTTACTGTTTTTGATTTCCGAATCAGGAGGTGTTTTAGCGGGAATGAGTTTTTCCGACAAATTATTAAACTCATTTTTTAACTCCGTAAGTGCAAGAACAGCCGGATTCAGCTCGGTTGATTTAAACAGTATTTCCTGCGGAAGCTATCTGACTTTGGTATTTCTAATGATAGTTGGCGGCTCTCCGGGAGGTACGGCAGGGGGAATTAAAACCACTACTTTCGCAATTCTGGTTATTACCTGTATTAATATCTTTTCCGGCAAAAAAAATGTCATAAGAAACAGGGAAATTTCTCCGGAAACAGTTTATAAAGCAATCGGTTTAATTTTTGTTTATTTGTCAGTTCTAATGATTTCTGTAATATTACTTATTACAACTCAGTCTGCTGCTAATACAAAACTTGCTTTTGAAGTGGTTTCCGCCATGGGCACGGTCGGACTTTCCATGGGGGCAACAACAGCTCTCGATGCTTTCGGAAAACTGGTTATAATAGCTACAATGTTTATAGGCAGAGTAATGCCTGCGATGATTATATATTACTTAAACTCACAAATTACGGAATTTGATTTGAGTTATCCGAAAGCCAAAATATCTTTAACATAGGAGAAACTATTTATGAAAGAGCAAATATTAGTAATCGGTTTGGGACAGTTTGGAATGTCACTTGTAAGAACGCTGAATGAAAAAGGATTTCAGGTTATTGCAGTAGATATAGACCAAAAATTAGTAAATGAAGCTGCGAATTTTGCAACCGATGCAATTTGTCTGAACTCAATTGACGAAATGTCATTATCTAAACTTTCTCCCAAGGACAGAGATTTGATTATTTGTTCAATAGGTGCAAGAGAACCTTCCATATTAACAGTCGCTCTTTTAAAGCAAATGGGGTGTGAAAATATTATTGCAAGAGCTTCTGAAACAATACATGCAAGAATTTTAAAAGCAATCGGAGCAAAACAGATAATTAATCCGGAACGGGAATACGGCAAAAGATTTGCAAATAAAATTTTGTTTAAAAGCATATTCTTTAACGATGCTTCTGATGAACTTGATTTACTTGAAATTCCGGTTCAGCCGTTTATGACCGATAAAACTCTTGTAGAGCTGCATTTGCCGGACAAATATAAGGTTATTGTTGCAGGCATAATAAAAGATGATAAACTTTTACGTCCGTCTCCTCACGAAAAACTACAAGAAGGAGACAGGCTTCTTGTAACCGGAAATAGTGACGATATTGAAGCAATGATAGAGGAGAATAATTAATGATTTTTGCAAGACGTATATATTATTCTTTTATAGTCATTTTAGTCTGCTCAACAGTAATTGCTATTGCAGGCATAAGAGGTTTCCAAAGACTGGAGCCGTTTGTAAATACCCTGAACAGTAGTAACACAAAATCTCTTTTTTATGCGGAGCAAATGCTGTCAAGTATTTCCGTAAAAAAAGATTTAAAAATGTTTGAAAAAAATCTTAAAGATGCTAAAAATAACACAACAGAACCAAACGAAAAAGAGGTTATTGATAAAATTTCAGGTTATTATAAATCTGCCTTTCAGGGTAATAAAAAAATGGAAGAAAAAGCTGTTAATGAAATTGCTGAGCTTTCAAAGATAAACAGAGTTGCAATGGAACAAGCCGGTATTCGAGCAAAGAAAATACAAACAGTCGGTATATGGATAATAATATTCCCTTCGATTTTTATCTGGATAATAGGTTTTACACTTTTAGCAAGATTGAAAAGAACGTTTATAAAACCGTTGCAGGAATTAAATGATGTTATATTTGACTATAACAGCGGAAATCATATGCGGAGATGTCCGTCTTATACGTCTTCAAAAGACTTACAAAAGCTATATGACGGCATAAACAGGATTCTGGATAATAAATAACTGCAGCAGGAATTTGTATATGCGAAAAATACTGTTTTTGATTTAAAAACATAAAACTACCCTTTTTTACAATTATAAAATGTTATACAAAAATCGGCTGTCATTTTCATCCTTTTGGCTGGGACACAAGCGTTTCAGAATAGCATACTCCATAAAAAGTTTTTAACAAATTATTATCAAAGTAAAATAATACTTTGGATATACGACAAATATATTTACAAATAATTATAAATAAAGGCACATATAGGTTTTCATGAAAGGTAAATGGTACTATTAAAAAAATTAAAGATTAAAATCCAGTAATTCACAGGCTTTCATATTAAAAGCTTTTGATAATCTTAACAGATTTGTGTATTTAATATCAGTTTTACCTGTTTCAATATTACTGATTCCATGTACAGAAATGTCTGAAAGCTCTGCTAATTGTTCTTGGCTTAAATCTCTTTTTATTCTTTCAAATTTTATTTTTTGTCCTAATTTTATAAGTTCTATGTTATCCATATTTAGATTTTATCAATTTGACATCATTAAATTAACAAACTACAATGAATTTATAATCAGTAAAATGAATAGATAATAAATTTTATGAATGCTAATTTTAAAAAGACAATATTAATAGACTTAGATGGTGTACTTAATACATATACAGGCAAATTTGATGAAAAGGTTATCCCACCGATTAAAGAGGGTGCTTTTGAGTTTATCAAAAATCTATCAAATAATTACAAAGTAAAAATTTTTACAACAAGAAATCGCCTGTTTGCTTCGGAATGGATAATAAACAACAAATTAAAAGAGTATGTTGATGATGTAACAAACATCAAAGAACCAAGTTTTCTACTTATTGATGATAGATGTATCAACTTTAATGGTAATTATGAAAAGCTGCAAAATGATATAGATAATTTTCAGGTGTGGTATAAGCAAGAATATACTTGATTTTTAGAAAATTATAATAACAAAGTGTTCCTATAAAAACATCCGAAACCCAATAAAATCAAGATTTAATTTTCACAGTCCCTTTTTAGTCCCTTTTGGGGGTAAAATTGATATTTTTTATAAAATTTAAAATCGCTCAAACGCAATAAAAAAGAGCCTTTACAGGCTCTTTTTAAATGGTGGAGGTTAGGAGATTCGAACTCCTGACCCTCTGCGTGCAAAGCAGATGCTCTACCAGCTGAGCTAAACCCCCATTTCGGGTCGTCTTTCGACTAGCCACTCGCTATACTTATTATAATACATGGTGATTTTTTTTTGTAAAGTGGTTTATTTTTTCTTGAAAAAATATCTTAACACTGACGTCTGTTTTCCGTTTAATAAAACAATAGCTTTTTCTGTTTTTTCGGGGTTAAATTTTTCCAGAATCCTTTTTGACCCAACATTTGTTTCTTCGCAGGTTAAAAGAACCTCTTTAACACCCATCTGAAAAACCTTTTCAAGCGCCTTTTTCCCAAAAATCTCACCATAACCTTTTTTGCGGTAGCTTTTCCTTATCACAATACCAATATGACCGCCGTACTCTTTTAATCTCTCACTTAACTCCGGACGAATATTTACGGTACCTATATATTTGTCTCCGTCAACCGCCCATAAAGTAAGCGAAGGAACAAATCCCTCGGGAAGTCCTATGCCATTTTCCTGATTTTCATAATCTTTAAAAATATGGATTTTCCACTCGTCATACTCCCCGGGATTGTGCAAGATATAATTGTCATGAACATGTCCCCAGGTTTCAAGGCATGCTTCATAATAAGACTGCAAATATTTTTGTTCCGGTTTTACAAGTTCCATACTTAAAGTTTCTTCACCATCTCTTCCAGGCAAATCTTCACATGTGCATAGTTTAAGCCACCCTGCATATAAGCTGCATAAGGCTCTCTCATCGGTCCGTCAGCAGAAAGTTCAATCGTAGAACCCTCAATAAATGTTCCGCCTGCCATAATAACCTTATCCTCATACCCCGGAATATATTCGGGAATAGGTGTTACATATCCGTTAACAGGGCTAAGTGACTGAATTGTTCTGCAAAACTCTTCCAGTTTGTCAGCTTCGCCAAATATTATATTCTGTATAATATCCGTTCTCTTTTCGTCATGTTTCGGAATAGAGTTAAACCCTATATCCTCAAAAACTTTTGCAGCCAAAACCGCTCCCTTGACTGCTTCCGAAACAACGGAAGGCGCCATAAACAATCCCTGAAAAATCAGTCTGTGCTGATTAAACATTGCTCCGCCTTCCGAACCTATTCCAGGAGCTGTAAGTCGATTTGCAGCTCTGTCTACATATTTACCCCTACCCGCAATATATCCGCCTGCTTCAACTATTCCGCCGCCCGGATTTTTAATCAAAGAACCGCCTATCAAGTCAGCGCCGACTTCCAAAGGCTCACGTTTATCTACAAATTCACCATAACAGTTATCAACAAAGCATATGCATTCAGGATTTTTTGATTTAACTATTTTACAAATTCTCTCTATATCATCAATAGAAAGTGACTTTCTGGTTGAATACCCCTTAGAGCGTTGAATCAAAACCATAGTTACAGTTTCATCAACCATAGTTTCAAGTTTTTCATAATCAACATCACTTCCATTCAAAAGCGGAACTTCATCATACAATACACCCTGTCCGATAAGCGAAGAGCGTTTTGTTTCCTCGTCACCTGCCGTTCCGATAACCTCCTGCATAGTATCATACGGAGCTCCTGCAACAGAAAGTAGTTTGTCACCGTGTCTGAGGTTTCCAAACAAAGCGCACGCAAGCGTATGTGTGCCTGACGCAAAATGTATTCTTACAAGTGCTTTTTCTGCCTTAAACACCTGAGCAAAAGTCTTGTCTAAAACTTCCCGTCCCAAATCATCATGACCGTATCCTGAAACAGTATAAAAATGTTCAGGAGCAACTCTGTTGTCATAAAACGCTTCTAAAACTTTTCTCTGGTTATAATCCCTGACTTCATTTATATAATCAAATTCTTTTTCTAGCTCTTTTTCGGCCTTTTTAAAATCGTAATACATCTTACCCCTCACCCCCTCTCCCACTAGGGGCGAGGGGAATAGTTATATTCCCTTTACAGTAAAATCATATAAAAACCAAAGAGTATAGTCAATTTGCGTTCAAAAAATTATCCCTCGGAATAACCTTACACAGCAATACCAAATATGATTATCAGAGATTTAATTAACATGAAAGAGAGGATTTTATGTATCGTTTTGTTATGCTGTTTATTTTATCAACCCTGTCCATGCCGGTTTTTGCAGAAAGAACATTCACTACTATTTCGCCGTATTACGGAGGGTACAATATACCTCAGGCATATTACGGCGGTGATTATTTGCCAAATGGAAGGCACAAAAAGAACCGTTCGGTTTTTTCCGATATAAACGACCTCGAGAGGTACGCAATGAACAAAAGTTTTACCAAAGACAGCGACTTAAAAAGAGTAGAACGTCTGGAAAGTCTTGCTTTTGGCGCTATTCAGGAGGGAGACATTTATACCAGATACGATAATGTAAGAGAGGCAATACTTACCAGACCAAAACAAAATTACAAAACATCTGTTTTGAAAAGCATAAGCGACTATTTCAGCGGACAGTTAACAGGTTTTACACCACAAATCAACAATTCTTACGTCCCTGATTTTTATTCTGCTCCGTCAGATTTTAGTCAAAGCTCATACACACAATACAGCTCGCCCTGGGGTGGCGGTTACAAAACAAAGAATTACGAATTCGGGAGCGGTTCGGGGGTACACATTTTGGATTGATGTAAACATTTTGTAACATTTGCTCTGCAAACTGGCAATTTTACCCAAAAAAATGTTTTTAAGTATGTAAGGGAAAATTACACATTAAAGATGGAGAAAAATTATGGCAGTCGGAGCTAGGGATTATATCGACAAATTGTTGGTAAAAAAATATGCGGAAGAAAAGGTTGATAACCATGAAGCAGTAGAATCAATGGTTGACCCTAAAAAAATGTTAGAAGCTATGAACGATGTTGCAGAAGTTCAGAAAAATATGTTTATGCTCTCGCAAAAACTTTATGCAACCTGTTATGCTATTAACGCAAAAGCAAGGTACAAAACCAGAGAATCAGCATAAAGCAATGGGTGAATTAAATTAGGATGTAAGAACAAACGGCACAGGTTTGTGCCGTTTTGTTTTAAATATTGTTATCTTTAACTACTTTATGCAAACCCTTTGGATGGTCAACGTTACGATTAAGTTTCAGAGCAACTTCGAGAGCTATCTGCTGGCAGATTAAAACATCAGCAAACATTTGCTGTATTTCATTTTCGCATTCTATATGAATGTTATAATCAGGTTTCAGTCTTTCGTCAGACGGCCCTATAATTAATAAAGTCGGATTATAATCGTCTTTGATTTTGTTCAGGTTAGATACTGAGCGTTCGGATATTTTATCAACCGCAATATAAATAAGAGTTGATTTGTTATTCAGAACGGCAACGTGCCCGTGCATAAACTCGCCTAAGATAGCTGCACTAATATTTTTATAAGAAGTTTCTTTTGTTTTGAGCGCAGCTTCTTTTGCAAGCGAATAAGATATACCGTCTGCGGTAATTATTATATTATTTTCACGTGCTAGAATTTTTGCCAGCTTCTTAATTTCTTCTCTTCTTGATAAAGCCTTTTCAAGTATAATCGGAAGATGAATTAAAGATTCTTTGTAACTTCTTGTTGCTTCGCTACCGTGAACATTTTCAACGAGTTTAAGTGATATTAAAATCAGACAGAGCATTTGCGAAGTAAAGGATTTTGTTGCGGCAATACCGTGTTCAATTCCTGCAAAGCAGGCAACTTTGTAATCACACATTTTCCAGATGGTTGAAAGCTCGTTGTTGGTGATACAAAGAGTTGCAAGCGAAGTCAGACTCTTAACCTTTTCAACAGACTTGATTGTGTCACTCGTTTCGCCTGACTGGGTAATAAAAATATACAGAGTGTTTTCATCATGCGGAATAACGCTTTTCAGCAAAAATTCGCTTGAATAAATCGCTCTTGATTCAATACCCGAAAACTTTTCAAGCAAATCGACCGCAAATCTTGCACAATGGTAAGAAGAACCGCTTGCGACAAGAACTATTTTTCTTATGTTTTGCGGAAGGTTAATTTTGATTTCACCGCTTTCCGGATTAATGTATTTCATCAAAATATACGGAATAATTTTCTTTTGTTCAATGATTTCCGCTTCCATATTCGTTTGTTCTTTTTTCCAAAACATAAACACACTCTCTCTTATTATGTATTTATAATAACACATTTTTAGAATGGGAGTAAGAGGGAGTTACAAATTAATATCTAATAATTCTTTTGTTTGTATTCTTAATTTTTCTGCAATTTTATACAAACAGTACAAAGAGGGGCTTTTTATTCCTTGTTCAAGAGCACTTATGTAAGTTCTGTCTACTCCAACATCATGAGCCAGTGCTTCTTGTGAAATATTTGCTTTTCGTCGGTATAACTGGATATTTATACCAACTTGTTTCAAAATCTTTCTTTTTAAACTCTGATTAATTTGCATAAGAATATTATGACTTATCTTCTATATGACATCTACCGACTATTAGACATTGTTATTTATTAATATATATATAGTTGAAAGCTATTTTTTTCATGTTAACATGCGACTATATGTAATAGTTGTGTGGAATAATTATGGCAAATGATAATTTAAAACAGGCTAAAAAAGCTAAAAATGATGAGTTTTATACTCAATGGTGTGATATTGAAAAAGAGATAATGGCATATATCGACTATAACCCCGATGTATTCAGAAATAAAACAATTCTATTACCCTGTGATGACCCTGAGTGGAGTAATTTTACTAAGTTTTTTGCACAAAATTTTGAGGCATTCGGATTAAAAAAATTAATAAGCACAAGTTATGCTTATGAAAGCAAGAATATCAATATACCTTATCAAACATCTTTATTTGAAGAACGGGCACCACAATTTAATCCTGACATTAACAAAATCAGAGGAAAAATATTTACTCTTGACCATGACACAAACCAAAACGGTGTTATTGATATAGAGGATTTAGAGTGGCAATATCTAGAAGGTGACGGCGATTTCAGAAGCGATGAGGTTAAAAAACTTCGTGATGAGGCAGATATCATAATAACAAATCCACCATTTTCACTGTTTAGAGAGTTTTTGGCTTGGATTGTGGAAGATAATAAACAGTTTTTAATTATTGGAAATATAAACTGTTTAACATATAAAGAAGTTTTTTCAAAAATACAACAAAATAAAACTTGGTTAGGTACAGGAATGGGAAGATGGATTTCGGGTTTTATGGTTCCTGAAAGTTATGAACTTTATGGTTCAGAAGCAAGAATAGAAAATGGTAATAGAATAGTTGCAACTAATAATTGCTTATGGCTTACTAACATAGATCATGGGAAAAGACATCAACCGCTAAAATTGATGTCTATGGCAGATAATATTAAACATAGCAAACATAAAGATATAAAGGGACACGAATATCAAAAATATGATAATTTTGATGGAATAGAAGTACCTTTTACTGATGCAATTCCCAGTGATTATGAAGGAGTCATGGGAGTTCCTGTTACTTTTTTAGATAAATATAATCCTGAACAGTTTGAGATTTTACATTTAGGTAATCTAAATGGCTTTCCCCCAAACAAGCAATATATAAATCCAAAATCTCACATAAAACAACAAGTTAAAAGTAATAATATGATTAATGCTGTTTTAACACTTAAAGGAACAGACACTAAAGGAAATTATTATACGGCTGATAATATTGATTATACTGTATATGCACCATACGCAAGAATTTTAATAAAAAAGAAATAAGCAAGGAGTAATTATGAAAACAGAATTGCATACCGAATGGACAGTAAAAGATATTTGCGAAGGGTTTGTATATAACGAGTACGAAGGCAAAGGTTTGTTTGGTATGAACGGAAAACTAACCATTCAGCCCGAATATCAACGCAACTATATTTATGCTGACGGCAAAAAAGATGTTGCAGTCATTGATTCAATTCTTAAAGGTTATCCTATTGGTTTAATATACTTCAACAAAAACGGTGAACAACTTGAAGTTTTAGACGGACAACAACGTATAACAAGCTTAGGACGATTTGTAACAAGCAGATTTGCAATTGTTGACAACTGTATTCCTCAATATTTCAGAGGTATTGCCAAAGATAAACAAGAAAAAATACTTAATACAAAACTTTTAATATACGTTTGCGAAGGAACTGAATCAGAAATAAAAGAATGGTTTAAAACAATAAACATTGTCGGCATTCCGCTTAATCATCAGGAAGTATTGAACGCAATTTATTCAGGTACTTTCGTTACACTTGCAAAAGAAGAATTCAGCAACTCACAAAACAGCAATATAAACAAATGGAGTTCGTATATTACAGGTACGGTGAACCGTCAGGAATATTTGCAATGTGCACTAAATTGGGTTAGCAAAGGTCACATTGAAGATTATATGTCAGCCCACCGACATGACAATGACATAAACGAACTCAAAACATATTTTAACTCTGTTATTAACTGGGTTGACAGTTTATTTGACGAAACATACTCCGAAATGAAAAGTCTTGAATGGGGAAGATTATATGAAACCTACCACAGACAACCATATAACAAGCAGAAAATTAATCAAAAAGTAAAAGAATTGTACGCAGACGAATGTGTTAAAAATAAAAAAGGTATTTTTGAATACGTTTTAGGTGGTTGTATTGACAGTAAACTTCTTGAAATACGTATATTTGAAGAACGTGATAAAAAGACGGTTTATATCCGACAAACAAAAGATGCACAGGAAAAAGGAATATCAAATTGTCCACTTTGCGCATTAGGTAACGACAACAATAAAAACCGTATATGGCAATTAAAAGAAATGGACGCCGACCACGTAACTGCATGGAGCAAGGGCGGAGCAACAGATATTTCAAACTGCCAAATGTTATGCAAAACCCATAATAGGGCAAAAGGGAATAAATAACTGTTTTAAATAAACCGAATAGCACGCCTTTACGGGCTCATAATGACGTCTTTTTTATCCCTTTACCCCTCTATTACTACAATTTCCGGAATATCGCAGAAACGGACATTTAATAGGCTTGTACCGAGTCCTCTTGTTACTATCATTCGGTTATTGGTTTCGTTAAAATCACCGCAGGAAAATTTTGTACCAAATTTTGAAGGACAAATCAGAGCTCCAAAAAACGGAACTCTTACCTGACCGCCGTGTACGTGTCCTGCAAGGATTAAATCCACATCTTCATCTACATCATAATAAATATCAGGGGTATGGCTTAATAAAATATTTGTACTTTCAGTATTTTCCAGAACAAGTTTTATCTGCGAAAGATTTACTCTCTTATCTCCGATTCCTGAAATAATAATCCCGTCAATATTAGTGCTTGAGTTATCCAAAACAACAATACCATATTTTTCCAAGGCATTTTTAACCGTATATTTATCAAAATTAATATCGTGATTCCCAAGTACAGTAACAATCGGAGCTTTTATCCGCGCAAGCTCTGCCGCTATTTTTTCTGCCGGCATGGAACGTTTACCGCTGTGACCCTTCACAAAATCACCGCCGGACAATACCAAATCCGGATTCAGCTTATTTATCGTTTCAACTATTCTTTTTAAACGAAAACCGTCACGCTTACCTACATGAAAATCACTTACAAAAACAATCTTTTTACCGCCAAATCTGTCCGACTTATACCGCTTTACGGTCAGCAGTTCAGGCTCAATAAAAAAGCCCCACACAAATAATAGTAAAAGTACAGCCCCTAAAATATACATTATCTGTTTTCCATAAGTTTATTATAATTATCAATATACTGCTGAGCGAGTTTATCCTTTTTCAGTTGCTTATAAGCATATGCTAAATTATAGTGAAACTCCGGAACATTTGAGTCATACATAATAGCTTTATAAAAATATAATTTTGCTTTTGCTAAATCGTTCAGTTTTAACGCAGTACATCCTATATTATAGCAAATATAAGGATTTTCCGGCTTCAACTTATAAGCCTTTGTATAATTTTCCATCGCTTCATCGTATTTACCGTGGTCGAAATAATAATTGCCCAAATTATAATATGCTTTAAAACATTTTTTATCTTTTTGTATAGCTTTTTTGTACATATAAACAGCGTCTTCCATCTTTAAAGAATCAGCCATTACATTACCCAGCAAGAGCCAGTCCTGTGCAGTTCTGTCTTTTTCGTTTATCTGCAATATCAAATCCATTGTCTTAACCTGATTGTTATCGCTGTAAAACGCCGTTGCCTGCTTTGACAACTCTGTCTTGTCAGCAAAACAAACCGCACAATTTAAAATCAAAAAAGCTGTTAAAATAAATTTCTTCATACCAAAATTATAACCAAAAGTTGTTTAATAAACAAACGAAGCTATATTCCAAGTTTATATTTAATATTCTCCAAATGATATTTTAAACGTTTTAAAACATCAGAGCTCCAGTGGTAACGTCTTTCATACATATAATCTCGTATAAAACCGTTATCAATATAAAATTTTTGTATATTCGGACTGATTTCAGAAAACAGGAATATATTACTGTATAATTTTTTTAATGATTTAAGAATTGATGAACCGACATATTTGTAATTATTTTTACCATCACCGTCTACATTTATTGCATCAGGTTTTACCTGCAAGTGGTATAAAAAGTCTTCGTCAGGGATTCTATTATCCTTCCTCATTTCAGCAAGACCAAGAATTTTTTCAGGTACCAGTTTGTTAAATTTGTCTTTCTGAATTGTAAGTGCATATACTACAATCGGATTTTTGTCCATCCAGCATGCTGCTGTTGCAATTTTTGATGCATATTTTGAATCTTTCCAGGTTGCCGCTGCCTCACCAACAGCTGAAATGTCGGAAGAATTTTTAGGGTCAAGCTTTACAAATGTTGCCTGACAATTAATAAAATTATTTGCTCTTTTATCAAATTTTTTAATATTTATTGTATTAATTGGTTTTGCACCAAAACTTATTTTATCCATCCTCATATCTGTTATAAAAACACTAAAAAAAATTTTTGTCACTTGTTAACAAAAAAACCGCCTTTAAAAAAGGCGGTTTTTTAAATACTGTTTTTATCTTATACAGCAGCCGGTTTCTTTTGCTGAGTTGCACCAGGAATAGCCTGCCAGTTAGCTGCCATAATTTTCTTGAATGATTTAAGAGCTGTGTCTTCAAGTTCACCGAGTTCTTCTGCTTCCATAATAAGTTCTCTCAATGGAAGTAATGCTCTCTGGTCACGAAGTACGCCTAACGCAGCAGCTGCGCCTGCTCTTACCAAATCGTTTTCAGAACGGTTTTTCATAACATCAATTAATGCAGGAACTGCCTTTGTATCATTTAATTTGCCCAAAGAAGTTACTGCATAAATTCTTACGTTAACCCATTCGTCATATAACATGTTGATAATTTTATCAACGCATTTTTTGTTTCCGATTTCGCCTAATGCTCTTGTTGCATCACATCTTACGTTAACTTTTTCGTGGTCTAATGATTTCATTAAAGCATCTGTTGCAACATCACCGATTTCAATTAAAGCATCTGTTGCTGTAATACAAACCTGTGAGTTTTCATCATTAAGAGCTTCTACAAGCGGTTCAACAACAATTTTACCGCCCAATCTGCCTAATGCTCTTGCAGCACGAACTCTTACGTCAACGTTTCTGTCTTCTCTTAAAGATTCGATTAAGTGTTCTGTTGCTTTTGAATCGCCAAGCTCACCCAAAGCACGGGCAGCGTATAAACGAACTGAACCGTTTTTGTCATTTTTAAGAACATTGATTAACGGTTCAACAGCTTTAGAGTCACCCATTTCACCGAGAACTCTTGCAGCATTATAACGAACCTTTTCGGAACTTGAACCCATCAGGTCGTTAATAAGTTCCTGAAAAGTTTTCTTTACTTGTTTCTTTTTGCTGTTTACTGTAATTGTCATACACTTTACCTCCAAATGTAAACATGATTATCTAACTTCTACACAGTTATATAAAGTTTTCTTTTTCTCTAAAATTGCTTTATCTTTCGGATTTGTTAAGTTTTTGTTACATTCAAAATAATTAATGTAATTTTTACACTTAATCTTAGCTTTATTAATATATCATATTTTTACATTTTTGTATCTGCTCTTGTGGATATTTTTACAAAAATTCATATTTTTTTGATTTGTTATATAGTTGTAATCAAGATATATTCACTAAAACACCGATTTACAAAATTTAATATTTATTACCCACCAGGGATAGTAATACAGAATTCACTTCCTTTATTTATTTTTGTTTTTACGTCTATTTTTCCTTTGTGTTTTTCTATAATTTTTTGCGAAATGGCAAGCCCCATGCCTGTTCCGACTCCAACACCCTTTGTTGTATAACCCAAATCAAAAATTTTATCAGGTTCTTTTATACCGCAGCCTGTGTCTTTAATTTTTACAACAAGGTTTTTCTTTTTAAAATCTGTGTCAATAGATATTGTTCCTTTGTCTTTTATTGAATGTATTGCATTTTGAAGTATGTTCGTAAACACCTGATTGAGCATATTCGGATAACACTTCACCGGCGGTATTTTTCCGTAATTCTTAACTATTTCGATACGGTTTTTGGTCTGGTGTCTCAAAAGTTCAAGTGTCAAATCCAGCTCCTGATTAATATCAGCCTCCTGTAAATCAGCTTCGTCAAGTCTCACATACTTTCTCAGAGATACAACAAGAAGGTTTATTCTGTCTATTGCCTCTTTATCAATAGCATTTGTTTCTTCCAGAAGTTCGGACAGTTCTTTATCATCTATTTGTTTTAAAAGTTTTTTTGCAATCTCGTTATTTGATTTTATTGCCGCAAGAGGAGTGTTTATCTCATGTGCAACACCTGCAACAAGTTGACCTAATGATGCCATTTTTGCAGAGTTTATAAGCTGTAACTGCGTTGCTTTAAGTTCTTGGAGAGCTTTCCTTAAATCCTTAACCATTTGTTCGTTCTTTTTATAAAGCTCTGACTGAATAATCGCATTACCAAGCTGAGATGAAACATCTTCAAGTACTTTCAGCGTATCTTCTAGTTTAACTTTTTGTTTTGTGGAAAGGACTATTACACCTACAAGATTATTCAGATGATAAACAGGAAGTATAATCCTTTGTACGTTTTCCTTAAACGGTTCTGCTTCGTTGTACTCTTTGCGGCAGGTTACACAGGAAACTTTTCTGTTTTTTATACTTTCATTTACCCCTTTATCAAAAGATATAATATTGTTAATTTCTTTTTTAGACAACGATTCTTTTACTACAAACTTTGAATCATGCGCCTCGGCATAATAAGCCCTGAATGCACCAAATAAACCTGACAGCTCGTTTAATGCAAGCTCAAGAATTACTGAAGTATCAATAGAACTTCTTATAATATTAGATATATTATTTAATAATAATAATTTTATTGCCTGATTCTGAGCCAAAAGCTGAAGTTTTGATGATGATTTATTTTCGCTTTCAAGATAATCTATTTTTGTTTTATACACCTGATTTTGTTTCTGAACAGACTGTAAATTAATATCTGCGGTAACATCTGACAATGTGATTATCGTGTTTTTACCCCTTTTTGTAGAATACATATTAAAATATAAATATTCATTAGCAGATGTTTGATATTTAACCTGTGCGGTAACATCCTCATTTGAACTGAATGCCTGAAACAGCGGTGAATAAACAGCGGTACTGTCAGCTTCAAGTGCAACAAAATCACAATCGAGTTTATGAGAAAATTTTCTGACATTTTCATAGTCTTTAAAAATACGCTTAAATACGTTATTGGTAAAAACTGTTTCTTTGTTTTCACCAATAATCAAAACCGGCATAACAAACTTGTTAAATAAATCAAATTTCCCCATATAAATATTATATCATATATTTGTGCAGTCCATTCCTATGTTAAAACCTCTTTACAAGAGTTTTGATTAATAGTATTATTGAGTTAGAATCGGAGGATACTTTGGCTGATAAGTTTAGAATAACAGGCGGCGAAACACTAAAAGGGGAAGTATCAATAGGCGGAGCAAAGAATGCCGTATTGAAACTGCTCGCAGCTACTATTTTGGTAAAAGGTTCTACAAAAATATACAACGTACCAAAACTTACGGATGTTGAGATTATGCTCAACGTAATATCTGACTTGGGTGCAAGCTGCATTTATGATAAAGAGGAAAAGTCTGTTGTAGTTAATGCAGCAAATATATCTTCTATTACCGCAAAATATGAACTTGTAAGCAAAATGAGAGCATCCTTCATAATCCTCGGTGCTTTAATGTCACGCTGTCGTGAAGCAATAGTTGCTCTTCCGGGCGGCTGTGCAATCGGAGAAAGACGGGTTGATTTCCATATAAAAGGTCTTGAAGCACTCGGAGCAAAAATTAAAATTGAAAACGGATACGTTCACGCAAAAGCATCAAAACTTGTCGGAACGGATATTTATCTGGATATTCCGTCTGTTGGTGCAACAGAAAACTTAATGCTTGCCTCTGTTACGGCAGAAGGTTCCACTCGTATTCAAAATGCGGCACAAGAGCCTGAAATTGTTGATTTGGCTAATTTCTTAAATACGCTTGGTGCTGATATTTCCGGTGCAGGTACTTCTGAAATCGTAATTAACGGAGTTAAAGCCGATAGCCTTCATCCTGCCGAATATACAACGATTCCGGACAGAATAGAAGCAGGTTCTTTTATGGCAGCAGTTGTGGCAACAAAAGGTAAAGCGGTTATCAAGAACGTATATCCTGCTCATTTAACCTTCTTTAACGATAAATTAATTAAGATGGGAGCAAACATTAAACTGATTGAACCGACCACAATAGAAGTCAGCTGCAAAAACAGATTAAACTCAATTAATTTTGTAACTCAGCCGTATCCGGGATTTCCTACGGATTTACAGGCAATAGCAATGACTCTTTTAACAACGGCAAACGGTGTCGGTATAATTACGGAAAGTCTTTATGAAAACAGATTTATGCAGGTACCTGACCTTAGAAGAATGGGTGCAGACATTCATCAGGACAGAAACCACGCTATTATAAAAGGGGTAAAAAACCTTACCGGTGCAACCGTTGCGGCAAGTGACCTCAGAGCAGGAGCAGCTCTTGTTATTGCAGGACTTATGGCAAATGGAGAAACTATTGTTGAAAAACTTCACCACATTGACAGAGGATATGAAGATTTTGAACAAAAATTAACCGCCTTGGGCGCTAAGATTATACGATATAATGAAGAAAATCCGGCGGAAAGGAATAATCCTTCTCCGATAAATATAAGGGGGATATTATAGTGGCTACATATAAAAGATGGTATGACCATGACCCAAAATTACTTGAAGTTATTGAACTCTTAAAAAACTATCAGGACGAGCTCAGAGAACATGCCGTTGTTTTTCTGGACAAGCTTGAAGAAAAAGTTTCCGAAGAAGCTCTGGACAGATTTTACGATTTGGTAAAACCTGTTAACGGTGCAAGATGGTATGACAAAGACCCCGTCATATCAAAAACTGTTGAAATTCTGCGTGTTGTACCGCCGGAAGTTCAATATGCGTGCGCAG
The DNA here is from genome assembly GCA_900321205.1 of uncultured Acinetobacter sp. Classification (GTDB taxonomy): domain Bacteria; phylum Cyanobacteriota; class Vampirovibrionia; order Gastranaerophilales; family Gastranaerophilaceae; genus CAG-196. The sequence continues at coordinate 20,039 of ONVC01000012.1, forward strand.
AAAGATTTATTGGTGCACTAAAAAGTATGGGTATCCCATACGAAAGCCCGAACGGGATGTAATGAAATTAGAAACAGCCGGTTTTTTTGACGAAATAAATGGGAATATCAAACATGGCAAGTCTTTTACACTTACCGGTCTGACAACTTTTTCACGTCTTTTGCTTGTTAAGTATATCCGTAAATTATCGGGCAAAAAAGTTTTATTTATAACTTCAACCGAACAAAATGCGCTCAGATACTCTTCCGATTTGGAGCGTTTATTTGAACTCGAAACCAGCACGCTTCCGTATCAAAACATTTCACCGTACGAAGTCGTACAGGAAAATTTTTATGATTATCAAAAACAAATTTCTGTTCTTATTAATCAGCCGGAAATTATAATTGCACCGGTAAAGGTTTTATTAGAAAAGTTTCCGGCAAAAGAGTTTTTTGAAAATAACTCTCTTTCATTAAAAAAGGGAGATAGCATTGACCAGAAAGAACTTTTGTCAAAACTCATAAAACTTGGTTATAAACGTTCTACAATGGTATCGGATATCGGAGAGTTTTCAATCAGAGGTGATATAGCAGATATTTACACGCTGGAAGAAAACCCTGTAAGAATTGAGTTTTGGGGTGATGAAATTGTTGATATCAGGTATTTTGATAACGAAACCCAAAAATCAATAGAAAAGGGGGAAAGTGTCGATATCAAACCAATGTATAAATTTATATTGCCTCAAAAATTACCTGATGATTTTACTATGCCACCGGGACAGGAAGGTTATTTTGAAGGAATAAATGTTTATCAGTCTTGTTTTAATGACAATTTAGTCAGCGTTTTTGATTATTTAAAAGATTACATTGTTGTTATTGATGAATATGCGGAAGTCAGCTCAAAATACGGTTTGATAGCCGAAACATTTGATAATCAGTACAATGAAGGTTTAAAAACAGAACTTATTAAACCTCTAAAATCATTAAATCATTTCAGTTTAGAGGATTTTATAAAACAGACTGCAACATTTCAGAAAATCAGCATGAACAATTTTCTGTCTGATGAAAACAATGATGTTATTGATATTGATTCAAGAAATATTCAGATTTTTGATGCCGATATGGAGTCTGTCTCAAAATTTATCAAAGAACACAGAGGGTATCAGATAACCATAGCAACCGATTATCAGGAAAGAGTAAAAGAAGTTTTGGCTTCTTTTGACATTTTTGAAGCAGATTACATAAAAAATATAACTTCACAGGGAACTGTTATTCCTGATGCCAAAATTCTTCTTATTACTGACAGAGAATTGTTCAATAAACGTCAGAAAGACATTCCGTCAAACCGAAAAAGAAGATATAAAGAAAAAGCGGAATATATAGAAAATATTAACGACATTCAGGAAGGTGAATACGTTGTTCACTCAGTTCACGGTGTAGGAATATATAAAGGACTTACAAAACAGGAATTTGACGGACAGTTAAAAGATTACTTAACCATAGAATACGCAAATAAAGACAAGCTTCATATTCCTGCCGAGCAGATAAATATGCTCTGCCGTTACAGAGGTTCCGGACAAATCAAACCGAAACTTTCCAGAATGGGCGGAAGCGACTGGGAAGGTGTAAAACAAAAGGTTAAAAAAGCAGTTGAAACAATTGCTTATGATTTACTTCGTCTTTATGCAAGACGCAAAATGAAAGAAGGAATTGCATTTGCACCTGATAGTCCGCTTCAGGTAGAAATGGAAGATGCTTTTGAATACATAGAAACGCCTGATCAATTAAAAGCTATTAATCAGATAAAAGAAGATATGGAAAATCCAAACCCTATGGACAGGCTTATTTGCGGTGATGTCGGATTCGGAAAAACGGAAGTTGCGATGAGAGCTATGTTTAAAGCTGTCACATCTCTTAAACAGGTTGCCGTAATTGTTCCGACTACCGTTCTTGCGCTTCAGCATTTTCAGACAATAAGCGACAGGTTTAAACCATTCGGAATTGACGTTGAGCTTCTTTGTCGTTTCAGAAGCACAAAGGAAAGAAATGAAACACTTAAAAACCTTGCAACAGGAAAATGTGATGTTGTTATCGCAACTCATGCTCTTTTGCAGGACAAAGTTATATTTAAGGATTTAGGTCTGCTTGTAATTGACGAAGAACACCGATTTGGGGTAAGACACAAGGAAAAACTCAAAGAGTTCAGAGAAAATATTGATATTATCTCAATGTCTGCTACACCTATTCCAAGAACCCTGTATATGTCGCTTTCGGGAATAAAAGATATTTCCGTAATTAATACTCCTCCTCAAAACCGTCTGCCGATTAAAACATACGTAGGCGAATATAACCCTCAGACAGTTAAAAATGCTATTACAAACGAGCTTGACCGTGACGGACAGGTTTTTTACCTCTATAACAGAGTGGAGACCATTGAAGAGTTTAAACTGGAACTCCAAAAACTTATACCACAGGCAAGAATTGCTGTCGGACACGGACAGTTGAGCGAAAAACAACTTGAAGACGTAATTGTAGGATTTGATAACCATGAAAGCGACATTCTCTTATGTACAACAATTATTGAAAACGGGCTGGATATCCCAAATGCTAATACAATAATTATCCACGAGGCTGACAAACTCGGACTGGCACAAATGTATCAGCTGAGAGGGCGTGTCGGAAGAAGCGAAAAACAGGCATATTGCTATTGTTTATATAAGAAAAATAAGGAGCTTACGGAAGAAGCAACCGAAAGATTAAAGGCAATAAAAGAGTTTACAACCCTAGGAAGCGGATACAGAATAGCTATGCGAGACGTTGAAATCAGAGGTGTGGGAAATATTCTGGGTACAAAACAGCACGGACATATGATTAACGTGGGATTTGATACTTATTGTCAGCTTCTTGAAGAAACTGTTAATGAACTGAAAGGTGAAGGTTTAAAAGCTAATAAACCCACAATTGTTGATATCAATGTGACCGCATATATTCCTGATGAATGGGTCGGTTCAACCGAACAAAAAATGATTGAATACAAACGTTTGAGTGATGTTAAAAATGAAACAGAGCTCAATTACATTGTATCTGAGTGGAAAGACCGATTTTCCCGCATTCCTGACGAAGTTGAAAACCTTATTAAATTAATAAGAATAAGGCTTTCTGCAACCGATTGCGGAATCTCAGCCATTCGGGAAGCAGGCTCGGATGTCAGAATATACACACCGTTTACACCTTACGAGTGGAATATAATAAAACAAGGATTAGAAAAAGATATTTTAAGAAAAATAAAATTTATCGTTGCACCCAAATCATGTACGGAAGGAAAGTCAATTATTTTGATAAACAGCGAGTACCTGACTTTTGAAGAACTGTTTGAAACTGTCACCGAGCTGTTCTATTATATTAAAGAAACAGCAAACAAATACAATAAATAGGCTCTTAACATTTTTTGCTTTTTGTTTTATTATATAAGGGTATTGTAGATAAATTTTTAAAAGAGAGAATTTTTTTAAGGAGTAAATATGAAAAAACTTTTAGTATGTCTGGCTGTTTCAACAGTATTGTTTACAGGCTGTTCGTTTATGCAAAAAACAGGAATTATCGAAGTTAACGGACAGGTAATTACAAAATCTGATTTTAACAAGGCTTTTGACAAAAGTGTTGATAAATCGTTCCTAAAATCTTTCGGCGGTGCTAAAAATATGCCGAGAGAAGAAGATAACCCGATGTATCAGGTATTTAAAGAAAAAGTTACAAATGAACTTATTATAAAAACCTTGTTAGATTCCGAAATCGAGAAAAGAGGAATAGAAGCAACAAAAGAAGATGTTCAAAACGAACTTAAAACCGTTATTGATAAAGTTGGTTCAAAGGAAGAACTTAATAAAATCCTGAAAGAAAGAAAAATTTCTAATGAGCAGTTTACAAATGATTTAAAAACTCAGATAAAAATTAAAAAACTTGTAAACTCAGAAGAAAAAATCGTAGTTACTGATGCTGATGCACAAAAATACTATGACACTCACAAAAAAGAATTTACACACGGCGAACAGGTAAGAGCTTCACATATTCTTGTTGCAGCCAACTTCCTGGACTTGTTACAGGTTATTAAACAAAAAAATCCTGATATAACACCTGCTGAACTTAATGCAGAAATAGAAAAAATAATGACTTCACAAAAAGCAAAAGCAGAAGCTATTTTAGCAGAAGTCAAAAAGAACCCTGATAACTTTGCAAAAATCGCACAACAAAAATCAGACGATAAAGGAAGTGCTGCAAGAGGCGGAGAACTCGGTTTCTTCCCGAAAGATGCAATGGTTAAAGAATTTGCGGAAGCAGCATTTGCACTTAAACCAAATACTATTAGCGACGTTGTTCAGACAAGTTTCGGATACCACATTATAAAAGTAACCGACAGAATGGAAGCAGGAACAACTCCGTTTGCCAAGGTTAAAGAAGATTTGAAATATTATCTTGAAACACAAAAACAAATCGCAGTTCTCAAAAAACTGACAACAAGATTAATGAAAGAAGCCGATATCAAATATATTGACCCGAGTTTTGATCCGGCTAAACCGATTAACGTAAATACTGAAACTCAGGCTGACAAACCGGACGAAAAAACAAAAAAATAAATAAAAGAACAAAAAAAAGGGCTTCGGAGAAAATCTCCGAAGCCCTTTTTTGATTGACTAAAATGTTACACTTCGTTTTTTATCTTTTAAATATTCGTCATTTGGAATTTTAAACCCGAAAATATTTCTTTCATCCTCAAAACTTTCAACAAAAATTGTTCCGCCGTGTGCTTCAACTATCTTTTTTGAAGCATATAATCCGAGTCCGATTCCGTTATGCGTTTTTGAATATGAAATATATCTGGCAAAAATTTTTGTTCTGTGTTCGGGGGTTAAATACGGACTTTTGTTTTCAAATATGAAACAAGTATTATTTTCTTCGTTATAAACCTTAATTTTCAGTTCGGTTTTAGGATAAGCGTATTTTATTCCGTTAGACAGAAGATTCATTACAACTCGTCTTAACTGAACCATATCTCCCCAAACGTATTCTTTTTCGGCAGAATTTGTAAGCTTAATGTTAATTTCTTTATCTTTTGCAAGATAAACCATCTCATCTGTACATTCGGAAGCCAAATCCGATATGGAAACCTTTTCAGATTTGAGGTTTATTGTTCCTCTTTCATTTCTGTAAGTCGTAAGTACGGAACACAACATAGCATTCATATATTTGCAGGAATCAAGCAGCATTTCCATAATCTCACGCTGCTCGGGAAGAACTCTGCCGAATTTCCCTTTGAGAATAAGTTCTATCGCTCTTATTTGAGCTATTGTAGGGTTTTTTAAATCATGACTCAGTGATGCGATAAAAGTTTCTCTTTGCTTTTGCAGAACGTCATTTTCCTCGGCTTTATCCGCAGAATTAGTCGTAAATATACTCATATCTCACTCAGAATCTCCTCCTTATAACAAAAATATGCTAGTACAAAGATATTTTACGAAAAATTAGCCAAATAACCTATTTTTGAATTTTTATGTAAATCGGATTATAAGTGAGTGTCGGGCGGTTTGCACAAAAACCGTTGTATTCTTTTTCAAAATTTATTAAATCACGTTTTGTCCAGACTTCTGAGGATAATGCATTTACTCCGGTATTTTGAATGTGTTTCAAAACCTCCTGAGGAGTTTTGAATGCCATAATCCACGCTTCTTCTTCGATTAAAGGTTTGTATTTTTCCAGCTTTTCTTCATATTGGTTTTTGGAAAGATAATTGAGTGTTTTTCCTGTTACAAAAAAGATTTCTCTGAAATTCTCAGTTCCAAACGAAGAAAAAAGGAGCGTTCCGCCGTCATTAAGTTTATACGTAAGTTTTTCAACAAAATCGGTTAAATCATCTATCCATTGAAGCGCGGCATTTGAAATAATCAAATCGTATTTTTTATTATCCGAAACAATATATTCTTCAATATCTCCGGAAACAAACTTTATTTCATTATTTATTGATTTTATGTACTCTTCGCAGTCAGGCACAATATCAATTGCAGTATAAGTTTTGTATGAAAGATTATTAACGGAATATTCCGTAAGCAGCCCTGTTCCGCAGCCAATTTCAAGTATATCGGAAGGGCTTTCTTTTTTGGTTTGGGAAAGCATACTTATAAGTTTTTCAGCCATTCGTTTTTGAATACGTGCATTTTCATTATATTCTTTAAGTTTTCTTCCGAAACGTTTTTTTATAAGCTCTTTATTCATAATAAATCACTCCATTTTTTATACAGATTGAACGGAGCATGACCGCTTTCAGTATTAGGTTCTGCACCCCAGAATGCACACTGGTTTTTTGTCGGTATAATTCTGTCTTTCGTTGATATTATTACCCGGTTATACTTAAAATCCTGATTAGCTTTATAGTGCGTAAGTGCTTCAAGTTCTGTTTTTTGATTTTCAAACTCTCTATTTGGGAAGTAAAAATCACCTGAAACGTCTGAATACATTGATTTTATGAAGCGTTCAGCGCCCTTTGGTGAAAAACCTTTCAGTGTCAAATCATAAATCCTTTTTGGTATTCCAAACTTGTCATCAATAGATTTAAGAGTTCCGTTTATTGCGGTTTTAGAAACATAATCTATATCAAAAAGCGTTGCTGTCATTACCCCCATTGACCAAGCAACAAGATATTTTTTTGGGTAAATATTTAATTTTTCAAAATCAAAGTCAGTTTCAAGCGTATTATAGTCATAAAACATCAGAACATCATAATCCTCCGGCAAAAGATGATTAACAACGCATTCATCCATACCCCAGCCGTTAAAAAATATGATTAGTTTTTGATTATTTTTCTGATTAAGCCATTTATATTTCATAATTATTTATTTTATTTTTTGGGACATAAAACGCTTATAACCGCATGATTAAGGTCTAAGTATTTTTTTGCGGCATTTTGCAAATCTTCTGTCGTTATACTTTCGCAGGTCGGAATATAATCCTCAGCAAGCGCCAAGTCGTCACATACAGTCATATAATATCCGATTGATTCACCTATATCCGATACAGTTTCAACTTCGCACGCAAAACGTGATTTAACCTTTTTCTTAGCTTTGTTGAGTTCCCGTTCGGTAATATTTTCTTTTACTTTTTCAATCTCATTTTTTACAAGCTCAATAGCTTTTTCTTTGTACTCAGAATTAAAATTTGCCTGAATAAAGAAGTTACAGCCATCACGGAAAGTATAATTTTCCGCATCAATGACATTGAAAATTTGTTCATCCTGTTTTTCGATAAGATTTTGATACAGTCTTGAACTTGAACCTTCACCCAATATAATTGCAAGCATTTCAAGTAAAATAACATTTTTTAAATCACGAGCTTCTGCGCCCAGAAAACCAAACATCATAAAAGAAGAGTTTATATCGGCTTCGTTTTCAACGAAAACCTGCTCGCTTACGGGTTTATCAGGGAGAATATTTCTCTCCGGAGGCTCCGGTCTTTCACCCCAGTTAAACTCGCTGACTATTTTATCCAGAACTTCCTTAGAATCAAAATCACCGACAACAATTGTTGTTACATTTTTTGGTGAATAAAAAGTTCTGTAATAATCCATAATTTCCTGCTGAGAAACCTGAGATATAATTTCAGGAGTTCCTATAACATCTCGTTTATAAGGGTGAGAAGTGTACATGGCGTAATTAGTTGCATTATAAACTTTTGTCCATGGCTGGTCTTTTCTCATTCTTATTTCTTCAATAACAACGTGACGTTCACGTTTATCCGTTACGGTTTTATCATTAACATCAAATGGCGCACCCATTTCATAATCAGGAATAACAGGGTCGGTCATCATGTCAGCATGAAGTTCTATTGCTGTATTAAAGTTTTCATCCCCGTCACCTTTCGGAAGCGTAACATAATAAAAAGTATAATCTTTCCACGTTGCAGCATTAACTATTGCTCCCTTTGCTTCAAGAATCTTGTCGAACTCACCTGCTTTGTGTTTATGAGTTCCTTTAAACATAAGATGTTCAAGAAAATGCGAAATTCCGTTATTTTTATCATTTTCATTAATTGAACCTGTTTTAACCCACGAAGACACATTAACCATATCTCCCTCTTTGTGTGCCAAAACAATCTTATGTCCGTTTTCACGTTCATATATTTCAACATCTCTTGTTAAAAACGGATATTTAACCAACTTTTTCTTCATAATAGCCCCTTTTGATTTAATCTTGTGTTAATTATACCACGAAAGGTTAAAAAGGGCTTTTCGCACAAAGTACGAAAAGCCCGTAACTAAACCCAATAATCCCCTTCCCTAAGAACATGGTATGTTCTCTAAAACTTTAATCTAAAACACTATTATTGTTTTTTTTGATTGTGATAATTTTTTAAAAAATACTATACTGATTTTTTTAGTTGGGTTTAAAAAATGTTTTTTACTTTTTCTCTCAATTTCTTTACTTAATACACGGGTAAAAATCGTTTACCCCTCCTCCTTTAAGTTAGTAGCCATCACTCCTTTCTGGTATGTTTATATAGTATGACTTTCCATTTTTTATATCAAGTAAAGAATTATCAAAAAATTTTTACAATTGACCATGCCTCCCATGACTATTAGTGAAATTTAGAATTTACAAAAATTTACCTTAATAAAAGATAACATGATTATTGACAAAACTCTTTGATATAAAATTGCCGTTATTACTGATTTAAAGCAAATTTTACATTACCGGCCCGGCAAAAAATTATTGCCGGAAGTCTTATTACAATTTCCGAATTGACACCCCAGATTACCCTGCATTCTTATACCGTTTTGATTCAAAGTTCTGTTAAAAGAACTGCCTTTATCTCTTGTTTTTTCTGAGTTTGACGGCATGCTGCCCATATTCATGTTTAATCCTGATGCATTTTGATTCTGAAATAATGTCATGCCTGAATCAGGCAGAGTACAAACACTTTCTCCTATGGGACAAACCGCCCAAGAGGGCATGCCTAAAATAATAATCATAAATATAATATACTTTTTCATAATACTTACCTCCCGATTACATCTTAAAAAGATTTTCTCTTTTTTCATTACACACTCGGGCTAAGTAAAATTGCTAACTCGCTGAAATACTATTCTGCAACAGAGCAGCCGTCAGGAATAAATTTTAGGTTCTTTATAACCTGATAATCATCTGAAAATTCGGCATTAACATCTTCTAAAACAAAATATGTCGAACCTGAGCCTGACATTATTGAGTTCGGTAATTTTGATTTTATATACTGAAGTTCTTTATAATCATCAAAAACGGCATATTCTAAATCATTATACAAAAACTCTTTTATATCTTCTTCTTTTTCAAGAGCTTCAATCATTTTTTCCGTCATAAAATATTTTGGTTTATTTTCTTTTGCAGCATATTTTGTATAAGCTTCTTTTGCTGAAATACCAAGATTTTTAGGTTTAATTAAAGTAACGGGATAAATATTTACGGGAAGTTCTTTAACATTTTCGCCGCGCGATGTTGCGAGCAGACAACCGCCTTTTAAACACACATTCAAATCCGAACCGAGTGATGCACAAAGCTCATGCATTTTTTCTTCGGATAAAATATTATCAAACAAAATATTTAAACCTAATATTGTTCCTGCTCCGTCAGTACTTCCGCCTGCAAGTCCTGCCGCTATCGGAATATTTTTTTTTATGTTGATTTTAATATTATAGTTATTTAAACCCGTTTCTTTCAAAAATAAGTCAGCTGCTTTATAAACAAGATTTTTTTCGTTGTACGGAATATCTGTACTGTTTCCTGAAAGTTCAATTTTAGTTTCTTCGGATTCCTCTAACGAAATATCAAGGTAATCATAAAGACTTATTAACTGCATAACACTGTTAATATTATGAAATCCGTCTTCTCTTCTGTTTACAACTTCCAGCGTAAGATTAAGCTTTGCCGGACACTTAATTTTAATACTCTTCATACAAGTATTTTATCATAGAAATTAAAAAGACCGGATTTTAAAAATCCGGTCTTTTTTCCATCTTTCATCTGTTATTAAATTTTTATTATTCTACTGCGTAAGCTCTGACTACTGTTACCGATCCGTCAACGTTCTTTCTGCAAGGAACATCTTCTTCGTCATCTAAGTCTGCTGCGTATGCTATCGGAGTT
>ONVC01000080.1 GCA_900321205.1 uncultured Acinetobacter sp.
AGCTTTTCAAAACTTTCCTGAAATTCTTTGAAAAACCGCTCAATAACTTTGGCTCTCGCGTTATATGGCCGGGCAAATACAGTCTTTATCCCAAGCCGTGCATAAATCCCCTCAAACCCAGTCTCCTTAAAATCTGTATTCACAAAATATTTCGCTTTAAACGCTCTGCCGTTATCCTGGTAAACGATTTTTGGGATATTTTGCAAATTGATTATCGCGTTACGAAGAGCTGACGCGATACTTTGAGTGTTTTCTTCAAGCATAATCTCGTACCCTACAAGTGCCGTCGATTTCCAATCCAAAAAGCCGATTAAAGTCGCCCGTGTGGGTTTGCCGGTAAACGGATTTTGTACCAAGAACGAGAGTTTATGCCCATCTGCCACTAGCACATCCCCCACTTCCAACTTTGAAATGTCACGCAAAATGTAAGGTTCAACGTTGTCCTTTAAGGCTTTTTCACCATCCCGAGCCAACGTCCAAATGTCATAATGGTTATCCCGAAACCAATTCGCATAACGGCGAAATGTCACATCCTGAACATTTATCGGCCCCTCTTTTGACAAAATATGCTTGGTTATTGAAATTGCTTTGCCGACACAAAACTTGTTCGGATGCAGCAAAATTTTCAAAAATACCTGTTTTTCATAATCGGTCAAAGACGTGCGAAATTCTGTTGCATACTCATATTTTGGCAGCAATAAATGATAATCCGTAGTGTTTCCAAGCTTTCGTTTCCAACGCTCAACCGAGCCGATTGAAGTTTTGCCGAGCACCTTAAAAATATGCGGATACAACATACCGGTGTTGTAGCTTTCAATAAACTCAACTCCTGCACGGGTTTTACCCTCTGGGTGATGTTTTCTGTATTTTTGCCACTCCCGAAGCAGATCCAAACGCGCAAGTGCAATTTCATTAACCTTAGTCGGAAGATTTTTAACAGGCAAAATCGGTATCAATGCGGTCGAATCCGAAGTTATCTGAGTCTTTTGCTCAAAATATTTTTCCTGTAATTCTATCTCAATACTTGATAACAGGATTTCAAAACTTTTTCCGCCTCTGACAATAATTTCGCGGGTGACATATTTATCACGCGACATCCGAATTGCCCGAGTGCTCACGCCTTTAAGGTCTGCTAATTCTTGAATTGATATGTATTTATCTTTGTTCATCGTACTCACATCTATCACTCTTCCGACCTTAAATTGGAACTGTTTCCGACTAATATTTACCCCTTTTGTATCATTCCGACACAAAAATTTAAGGACTTGATGTTTCTCGGAAACAGAGTTATTGTGAGAAAGCCGTAAACGAGAAAAACTTGTTTTTACTCACTTACGGCGCCGAACAAAAGCCTGCGGGCAGGCTTAGATGTGTTTCCCCAGAGTATTTCGGAGGTTTTTATGAAGAAAAAAGAGCTACAAAGCATTAATTATATTAAAGAACGCGCCGATGAAAATTTGGCAAAAACGAAAAGCGTGTTTTTATACAGGCGGGAACTTGCGATACGGTCCGCTTTGCGGCAAAAAGAATTTACGCAAAAGAAACTTGCAAAACGGCTCAAAATGACAGAAAGCTATATTTCAAAACTCATTACGGGCGAAAGATACAGCAAAGATTTTGAATTTTTCGTCAGGTACCACTTGGGGGTAGATTATTTCGGTATATAGGAGGAAGTATGAATATTGTCCAACCGATAAGGAATAGAGAGGATATTGAAAAAATGAAGGCGGTTTTAAAACGCAAAAAGCGCGATCTTGTGCTTTTTATTTTCGGAATTAATTGCGGGCTTAGGATTTCGGATATTTTGAAACTTGACGTCGGTGATGTTAAAGGCAGGGATTTTGTCGAAATTAAAGAGAAAAAGACGAAGAAAAATAAACGTTTCCCATTAAATCCGGAGCTTAAGGTTGTGCTTGAAGATTTTGTAAAAGACCGCCCGGAAGACGAGCCGTTATTTATTACACAACAAGGCAACAGGCTTGACCGAAACCAGGCATACAGGATTTTGAATAAGGCTGCAAAGACATTGAATCTTCAGGACAAAATCGGCACCCATTCCCTGCGCAAAACATTTGGCTACCACCACTATAAACAGTTTGATAATATTGAGCTCCTACAAAAGATTTTCAACCATTCCTATTCCGCCATCACCCTCCGCTACATCGGCATCGAACAGGATATTATTGATGAAAGTTATATGAATTTTTATTTGTAAATAGTTTTCAATAGTAGTATTAAGTTTTGTAAATACAAATTTTAAATAAATTTATTAGCAAACAATAATCTCGAAAACTACTTTGAATAAAGCATTTTGGTGCTATATGAAGCAAGCTCCCATATGCATATTTTTATTGTAAATATCAACGTATGACAAAAATATAAAGAATAAACTATTGACTTTTTAAATTTTTTATGCAAATATGTATGTAGAACAAAAATTCCTATGAACATTATAAAGGGTTTGTTCGATAGGAATTCTTTGCACTAACGTTTAAGTTAGCTTCGCAACTACATCTTAAACGATTTTAATAAAAAAATCAAGTGCAGAGTTTAGATTAGTAACCCTTAGGAGATTAAAATGTTACATAAATATTATGTTAACAACTCTGCACAACAAAATGGCGATCACGAAGTCCATGAACAACATTGTACTTATCTCAAGATGGCACATGACGTGAAATATCTTGGCATGTTTGAAAATGGGATTCAAGCTGTTGCATATGCAAGAAAATTTTATGCAAAGGCAGATGGTTGCTATTTTTGTTGCAAGGAAGCTCACACGAGCTAATTAAGATTTTAATGGAAAGAGGGAGTATTCCCTCTTTCCAAAATCAAAAGGAATTAAAATAATGAAAAAAGTAAAACTAAAAGATATCGTAAATATTCAAATGGGGCTTGTTTTATCAAGAGCCGGAGCTAAACAACTTGAATTAATCAAGCAAAACGTAATGGAAAAAATTTCAACAAATGAAACTTATCAATATAAAACTGTTACATTGCGCTCTATTGATGAACAAGGAAATTTAGATGAAGATCAATGTGATGATTTTATCAGTAAAGATAAGTTAACAGATAGATATTTAACCGTTAAAAATGATATACTTATCAGGTTGTTCTCACCATTAAAAACATGTTTAATAAATGATTCGCAAGAAAATATTGTTGTTCCTTCTCAATTTGGCATAATAAGATTGAACGATAAAGCTAAAAAGGATATTCTACCTGAGTATTTGCAATTAGTTATGCAAAATAAAGATTTTATAAATCAAGTTGAAAAACTTGAAGAAGGTTTTCAACTGAGATCAATAAAAACAAGCTCAATAGAAAATGTTGAAATTTGCATTCCTACATTACAAAAGCAAAATAAACTAATTGAGATAGCAAAACTCATGAAACGGAAAGAAAATTTATTATCAAAATTATTAGAACAACAAAAAATTCAAAATGAAATAATACAAGAAAAATTAATTAAAGGAGAAATATAATGAAAACTACTAAATCTGATATTGAAGCAGCTTTATGGCGTGGTGCCAATACCTTTAGAGGCATAATTGATGCTGCAAATTATAAAGACTACGTTTTATCTATGTTGTTTGTTAAATATTTAAGTGACACATATACAGAAAATTTAAATGATTTAAAAGACAAATATAACGATGAAGCAAGGCTTGAAAGAGCAAAGTCAAGATTACCTTTTGTCCTTCAAGAAGAACAGACTTTTGATTACCTCTATGATAACAGATATGATTCTGAAATAGGACAAAAAATCAATGCTGCACTTCGTGCGATAGAGGATAATAATGCTCAATTACAAGGGGTGTTTAGAAGTGTAGATTTTAATAGCGAAGCTAATTTAGGTAACTCAAAACAAAAAGCTACAACATTAAGAAATCTGCTTGAAGACTTTAAGCCACTTGATTTAAGACCTTCTATGATTGAAGTAAAAGAGAACCAAGTTGCTTCAGATGTTCTTGGCGATGCCTTTGAATATATGATTGGCGAATTTGCAAGTCAAGCAGGTAAAAAGGCCGGTTCATTCTTTACACCAATGATGGTATCAGAGTTGATGGCGCAAATTGCAAAACCAAAATCAGGAGACAGCATTTATGACCCAACATCCGGTTCAAGTTCATTATTGATTAGAGCAGCAAAATATGCCGGAGTAAAACAAGTTGCTATATATGGGCAAGAAATGAACGGCTCTTCCTGGTCAATGGGTAAAATGAATATGTTTATTCATGACATTATGGATGCAAAACTCGCTTGGGGTGACACGTTAGCAAATCCTGCTCACCTTGATAGTGACGGGAATTTGATGAAGTTTAATGTAGTTGTAGCTAATATGCCATTTTCTCAGGATAAGTGGGCTGAAGGATTTAACCCTGGTGGCGAAAATGACGGCAATAACAAGAATAAAGATAAAAAGTTTAAAATGGAAGCCAAACTTGATCCATATAACAGATTTGATTGGGGTGTACCTCCATCAAGTAAAGGTGACTGGGCATTTTTATTGCACATGATAAATAGTTTACAACCTGATGGAAGGATGGTTGCCGTAGTTCCGCATGGTGTATTGTTCAGAGGTGCATCAGAAGGCATCATAAGAAAAAGAGTAATTGAAGAAAACTTGTTAGATGCGGTTATCGGGCTTCCTGAAAACTTGTTCTTCGGTACATCTATTCCGGCTTGCTTATTAGTTATTAAAAAAAATAGAACAGATAAAAATGTCTTATTTATCGATGCATCAGGCGAAGGAAGATACATTAAAGACAAAACTCAAAACAAGTTAACAGATAAGAATATTCAAGATATTTTGGATGTTTATGATAGCAGAAAAACCGTAGAAAAATTTTCTTATCTTGCTACGTTTGATAAAATCAAAGAAAATGAGTTCAACTTAAATATTCCTCGTTATGTTGATACATTTGAGGAAGAAGAGATTATTGATATTGATGAAGTTAGAAATAATATCAAAAATATCAAAACAGAACTCGCAGATGTTGAGAAGCAACTAAATAAATATTTAGAAGAACTAGGTTTGGGGGTATAGATGGAAGACGACAAAAAAGAATTAATTATATATGAGACGCCAAATGGCAAACTTGACATACAACTTGACCTGGAAAACGAAACAATATGGCTAACTCAAAGACTTATAGCTCAATTATTTGAATGTTCAACCGATAATGTTGGAGTGCACCTAAAAAACATATACGAATCCGGAGAACTAGAGGAAGATCGAACTACCGAATTTTTCTCGGTAGTTCAAAAAGAAGGAAATAGAAACGTTAACAGAGAAATTAAACATTATAATTTGGACGCTATTATTTCTGTAGGTTATAGGGTAAATTCAACAAAAGCAACAAAATTTAGACAATGGGCAACTCAGACCTTAAAAGAATATATTATTAAAGGATTTGTTCTTAATACCGAAAGATTAAAAAATCCTGGGGGATGGGATTATTTTGACGAACTCCTTGAAAAAATCAGAGAAATTCGTGCAAGCGAAAAAAGATTTTATCAAAAAGTCCGGGACTTGTTTGCTTTAAGTGTAGATTATAAAGATGATCTAAAAGCATCAAATGACTTTTTTGCTGAAGTTCAGAACAAACTTTTGCACGCAGTTACAAATAATACTGCAGCCGAAATAATTGTAAATCGTGCAGATGCAACAAAACCAAACATGAACCTTACAAATTGGAGTGGTTCAAGGGTTCGTAAGCAAGATGTAATAATAGCAAAAAATTATCTTCAACAAAATGAAATCAAAGAGTTAGACAGACTTGTTTCAATGTTTTTGGACTATGCCGAGAATCAAGCTCAAAGAAGAAGACAACTTTCAATGAGTGATTGGAAAGAAAAAGTCGATGGCTTCTTAAACTTTAATGATTATGAAATTTTAAAAGGCAAAGGTGTAATTTCAAGAAAACAAGCTAACGAAATTGCTAAAAAACGTTATCTTGAATTTGACGAAGCACGTAAAAAACAAGAAGCGTTAGAGGCAGATGCAGAAGATTTAAAAGAATTGGAAGCTATCGAGCATGAGATGATTGCAGAAAAGAAGCCAGGAAAGGATAAG
>ONVC01000005.1:0-36786 GCA_900321205.1 uncultured Acinetobacter sp.
AGTGGTACAAAGTGATAGGAGGAGTTGAAAATATGGTAACAGCCGTTCATGAAAAAACAGAAAATGATACGATAAGCGTTGTGATAATCGAAGACTTTAAGCTTACACGTGTAGGTTTAAGATGTGCTTTAAACTCAAATGACGATATAAATGTTGTGGCAGAAAGCGAAAATGCGACAGAAGGTTTGGCATTAATTGAACGTCATAAACCTGATGTTGTGCTTATGGATTTGGGGCTTGCCGGCATGAACGGGATTGAGGCAACAATTAAGGTAAGGGAGATGAATCCTGATATTAAGGTTATCGCACTTACCTCTCATGACAGGGAAGAAGAAGTTATTTCTGCACTTTCGTCCGGTGCAATGGCATACTGTTTAAAGGATATCGACCCTTCAAAACTGGCGGATGTTATAAGGGATGTAAAAGATGGCGTATGCTGGCTTGACCCTGTTATTGCAAGAAAAGTTCTGGATTCATTCCCCAAACAGGAAACAATCGGTCTGCTGAACTCCAGGGGTTCGGAAGAGGGAAGAGTGCCTCTTACGGAAAGAGAGTTTGAAGTTCTGAAACATTTGGTAGAAGGCAAGAGTAATACAGAAATTGCAAAAGAACTTATTGTGAGTGTGCATACCGCAAAGGCCCATGTGTGTTCAATCCTTCAGAAAATGTGTGTGAATGACAGAGTTCAGGCAGCAGTAAAAGCGGTCAAAGAAGGTTTGGTTTAGTGTTTATTTTATATAAATAAGTTAATGCCAGAAAAATTCTTATAATTTTCGGCATTAACTTTTTATTGATTTTATAGTATAATTACGCCAGGGAGCATATTTTGAAAAATTTAGCTAAGCGTATAAGAATACTGGTATATAAACTTAAACACGTAAAACAACTTGATAAATACATTCTGAAACAGGTTATTGAGATGTTTATAATGGGTGTCCTTGTTTTTACCTCTATAATATTTGCATCGGACACATTTATTACACTTATAAAACAGATTTCAATGTACGGAATCCCGTTTAAAATCGCTTTTCTGATAATAATTTTGCACCTCCCGTCAGTTTTTGTAATGACGATTCCTATGGGTGTTTTGCTTGCTACCGTAATGACATTGAACGGACTGAGTTTAAGTTCGGAAATAACTGTTATGAGGGCATGCGGAATCGGCATAAACAGAATCGCCAGACCGATTTTTATTTTTGCAATAGTAATGGCTTTTATAAGTTTTCTTACAAATGAAACGATAGTTCCGGTTATGACAAAGCAATCAACGGATTTGGCTTTGTATGCGTTCAGTAAGAAAAATATACCGGAAGGAAAAGAAAATTTTACATTTAAAGAAGTAAAAGATAACGGTATGTTGAAGCGCTTATTTTATGTCGGGGAATGTACAGACGGGATACTTCATAACATAACGGTTCTGGATGCTTCAAAAGACGGAACTATCCAGATTTTGCAGGCAAGGGAAGGAAATACGAAGGAAGAAGGTTGGCAATTTAAAAAAGGTGCTATTTACACAGTTACAAACAGAGGAAAAGCCTTGGATACGACTCTGTTTGATGATACAGTCATAAAATTCGGTATGGATTTATCTGATGAGATTAACAGAAACCTGGCAAGCGAACATAATTTTATTCAGCTCTGTTCTATTATTCCGAAAGCAAATGAAGAAGACAGGGCTTGGCTTACCATAAGTTTATTTGACAAGATAGCACTTCCTGTTACAACGGTTGTATTTGTTCTAATAGGTGTTCCGCTTGCAATTACTCCGCCGAGGGTAAGGTACAATCGCGGATTTTTATTCAGTATTTTTATTATTTTTGCATACTATCTGGTGCGGGCTTTGTCAATTTCTTTTGGCGAGGCAGGTTCTCTAGCTCCGGCGCTTGCTGCATTCATGCCTGATATTGTCTTAACAATAATCGGTGTAGGATTGTATTACAGAAAAGTTTATACAATCTGCTAGGGGTAACTAACTGGGGGTAAACACTTTTGGACAGATACAGATTGATAGTTTCAATTATTTGTTTATTTGTATATTTGCTCGTGATATATCCTTGGCAGACTATTGTTGTCAGTGTATTTTTAGGAATTGCTTATTTTACAATAATTAATTTAAAATCCTCAAATCAGGCATCGAACAGTATGTCTTCACGCAGACTGGCTGCATTAAGAGACGCTAAAATTTATCTCTCCCCGTATAGTGATATATGGCGGAATTTAAGATTATCAAATAAATATTGTGAGCTCAGACTTGGTGCAGACGGACAAACTATAAGGGCAAAAGACTTTACCTCAAATCGTTCTTTTAAAATTATAAGTTCAAAAGTTCATAACAAAAATGATTTGTGGGATATGTTTTGCATAACGTTTAGTCATAACACTTCTTTTGATGAACTTATTTCCTTGTGTGGAAGATTTGAAGCCGAGATTGATTTAAGAGATGAAAAAAATCATTATGAAAAGCGTTTAAACAAAGTTGAACCTGCGGTGATAAAAGTTGATTCTATTGAACCGCAAAAACCAAAGCTTGATGTAAATAATGCATCCGAAGTAGAGCTTACGGCTCTTCCGGGTATAAGTATAGTTATGGCAAAAAAACTCATAAAAAAAAGAGAAGAGCTGGGTGGTTTTAAATCAGTAAATGATGTTTTTTTGTTTTTGCACATAAAACCGCATATACAGTCACAACTTGAAAACTTAATTTGTGTTAATAAGATGAAAAGCAGCGGAAAAATCAAACGATACAATGAGCGGAGTATTGATTTGTAGTGGAATTTATAATTTATCTGATTATAGGAATAATATATGCAATAGCTTCTGCTAACGGATATAACGGCAGATACTCAAGAAATAATTTCCGATTGAGGAATATGGAATACGGAAGGTACGGATTAATCGGTGTAGACGAGAACTTTTCGCTTTCGCTGGATGATCGTCTGAACATGATTCGTGAAGAGTATGATAAAAGGCTCAGGCAGTATTATGCTGATCACTCACCAAGGTTTTATCTAAAAAATAATCATTGTGTATTGCGTCTGATAAAGAACGAAAATGGTACAAGTTTTTATTGCAAAGAAAAAACAAACGGAACTAAGAAGGGAAAGTACTTTGAAGTACGCGGAAATAACGAACATGCAAGTACAATGTGGGCAATTATTGATATGGAGTTTTCAAAAAGAAGTGACTATCAATCAGTAAAAGCTTTGTATTATCGCTTAAACCAAACAACAAATACAACAGGTGGTTTGATGTATTTTAAAGAACCGTTTTTCAGTAAATACCCTGATTATGATGAAAAATACGCCCAGAATGAATTCTGTTCATTAGAATATTCGGATAGAGAAAACAGTATTATTTGTTCGGAACTCTGGTCGCATCATCCAAAACAATTTATTATAAAAGGTAATAAGTATTTGTTGATTAATCTTATTACAGAGTTCAAGCGTGAAAAAGATAAATTTTTGTCTTTTTCGCAGTTGTTAGCAAAATATTCAATACGGGGTGATGTTACAGTAAATATGATATCAGAACAAAAGACTGAAAAACCAAAAGCTGAGACAAAACAAACCCCAAACGTTTCTGAAAATAAAATTCAGGTTGAAACAAATGATAAAAAAATAAATAATGAAGGATTTGAAAATTTTAAAGATATAAAAAAATATAATGAAAGAAATCTGGATTTATAATTAGAAAAAAGCGGAAGAAAATGCAGTTAAGAGTTTTTAATATAATAAAAAATACAAAAGTAGAAGGTCCCGGTAACAGATATTGTATCTGGGTTCAGGGTTGTTCAAGGCATTGTAAAGGATGTCAGGCTGTTCATACTTGGGCACACGATAAAGGGGAACTTTATGAAACCGAATATATTATTTTGGATATATTAAAAAACCAGGAAAAGATTGAAGGCGTAACTTTTTTAGGCGGTGAACCTTTTGAACAGGCGGAAGCTCTCGGTATAATTGCAGAAAGAGTCCGGGCAAAAGGACTAAGTGTTCTTTGTTTTACGGGGGGAAAATATGAAGATTTAAGAGAAAACTCTGAAAATCAAAAACTTTTAGCTAATACAGATTTGTTAATTGACGGAGAGTTTATTCAGGAGCTTACTGATTATTCACGCCCATGGTGCGGTTCATCTAATCAAAGATATCATTTTTTGACTGACAGGTATAATGAAGAAATTTTTACGAAATACAAAAACAAAGTCGAGGTAAATATCTCAAAAAACGGACAAATCTTTATCAACGGAATGGGCGACTTTGATGAGATACTGCGTAAGGTTGATTTAATCGGGCTTAAAAAATGATAATATTTTTAAAAGGAGATTTATATGAGTACTTACAAATTAGCAAACTTAATCAGAGCTCGTTTTCCGATGATATATATCACTACATTTGAAGAAGACAGAGTTACAAAATATATTAAATCTGTTGTGACTGATGAAAAACAAGTTAAATACCCCAGAGAAGTTTTTACGTGGACTCAGACAAACGGTTTATTCAATGATACAACACAAAAGTCTGTCGCTGATACGGCTTGTCCGTGCAAGGCATTGGAATTTGTCAGAAAATACGACAAAGATGCTGTTTTTATTCTTTACGATTTTCATGTAAACTTTGGTCCTAAGGGAAGACAGCCTGATTATAATACAATAAGAAAAGTAAGAGATATTGTCCCTGATTTGAAACTCGGAACGGTAAGAAAAACACTTTTCTTTGTTTCAACCGAACTTTTAATTCCGGAATCTTTGCAGAAAGAGATTACAATATATGATTTTGCTCTTCCCACTCTCGATGAGATAAAGGCAAAGTTTAACAGCATGATTAATCAGAACTCATCTGTTGTAAACGAACTTTCGGAGGAAGATAAAGATAAACTGTGCAAGGCTGCACTCGGATTAACTCTTCAGGAAGCTGAAAGTGCTTTTGCGCTTGCAATGGTAAATGACGGAAAAATTAGCATAAAAGATTTGCAAGTAGTTTTAGAAGAAAAGGTTCAAGTTATTAAGAAAACAGGGATTTTGGAATTTATCCGTTCTGATTATACGATGAAGGATATAGGCGGATTAGACAATCTTAAAAATTGGCTTTTAAAAAGAAATAATTCATGGTCTGAACAGGCAAAGAAATATTGTATTCCTGCGCCAAAAGGTGTTCTTGTAACCGGAGTTCCCGGTTGCGGAAAGAGTTTGACTGCAAAAGCAATGAGTACTATCTGGGGATTACCGCTTTTAAAACTAGATTTTGGAAAAGTATTTTCAGGACTTGTAGGAAGTTCTGAGGAAAATATGAGAAGAGCTCTCCGGACTGCAGAAGCAGTTGCACCTTCAATTCTCTGGATTGATGAGATTGAAAAAGGTTTGAGCGGACTCGGTTCAAACGGTGACAGCGGCGTTTCCTCGCGAATTTTTGGTCAATTCTTAACATGGATGCAGGAAAAAGAAGCGCCTGTTTTTGTTATTGCAACTGCAAACAATATAAGCGGACTGCCTCCGGAACTTCTCAGAAAAGGTCGTTTTGACGAAATCTTTTTTGTAGATTTACCAACGGAAGAAGAAAGAAAAGAAATTTTTAAACTTCACCTTGAAAGAAGATTAAAAGATAAAGAAGTTGCAAGTGAAATAATCAAAGTTAAGAACTTGTGCGGAGAACTGGCAAAAATGACGGAAGGATTTATCGGTTCAGAAATCGAACAGGTTGTTGTTTCTGCTCTCTGTGATGCATTCTTTGAAAACAGACCGCTCAGGTTTGAAGATTTGGCAAAAAATATTCAGACTACTGTACCGCTTTCTATGACTCAGAGAGAACAGGTGCTTGCTCTTCGACAGTGGGCAAATGTTAGAGCTGTGTCTGCAACGAAAACATCAAAGATGAAAAATTATTCAAAAGAAATTGATGAAGGAAATGCTGCAACAAGCAGAGGCGGAAGAACATTAGATTTCTAGGGGTAAATATAAATATTTCTCAGTGAAACAACAAAATACAGGAAAGGATAAAGAAATAGTATGTCTTGTACAGTAATAGCGGTACCCTATGCTCTTATGTGGGTGGTTGGTGCAATAGCAACAGCAGCAGCTACGGCAGCAACAAATAATCAGCAGGAAAATCAAAGTTTACAGGAATTTACATCGATATACAATGAAGCTGAAAATTGTAGTGAAGACCATGTAATTACAGAAAAACATTTTATTGAAAAAACATTTGAAACACCGTTTATGGACAGAGATATTTTGATGAAAACGCTGGAAGAACACGGTGTTAAAAATATTTCCGAATGGGAAAACGGTATAGCCGGTGATGTTGAAAATTATAAACTTACGTTTGAAAAACCGGCAGTTGATAAGCCTTATAACCTCAGAATATCATGTCTGGAAAATGCAAATGCGGAAGAAAAAGTCGGTGATTTAAGCGGTGAGTACGCTATGAATGTTCAGGAGGATGCATATCTTCATATTATAGATAAGTTAAAAGATAATAATATGCAAATTGAACAAGAAGAGGTTATGGAAGACAATACCATAGTATTAACTGTAAACATTGATTAAAAGGAATAAAATATGTCTGATAAGAAACTTAAAATAAAACTGTTGCCTAATGGTGAGATTCAGATGGAGACTGTAGGTGTAAAAGGGAAAAAATGTCTTGATTATATAGATGTTTTAAAAAAACTTGTTGATGTAAAAATAACTGATACTCAGTTGTCTCAAGAATATTATGAAACAGAAGTTCTTGATAATGAGAATAATGAATTAAAGTTTGATTAATAATCTTGCACAGAGTTGAAAAATATGATATTATTGATTTAAGAAGAGAGGTTATTAATGAGCGAAGGACACTGGATAGTAAATACAGTGATTGCAGGGCATCCTATGGCGTTTAATATGGATACACTTGTAACCATGTGGGCTGCAATGGCTTTTTTGTTAATAGTTGCTTTTATAGCAACAAGAAAATTGACAATTGTTCCTACAAAACTGCAGCTTGTTTTTGAAAGCATTCTGAGTGCTTTTTGGGGACTTGTTGACAGTCTTATGCCAAAAGAAGGAAGAAAACATATTCCCCTTATTGCATCACTGTTCTTGTTTATTATAACTGCAAACCTTATGGGGCAGCTTCCGCTCAGAATGATTGAACTTCAGCATGGAGAAATGGCTTCTCCTACAAATGATATAAACTTAACAGCCGCAATGGCTATTATAGTTTTGGTATATTATGTTGGTGCAGGATTTAAGAAAAAGGGTTTTCGTTATTTTCTGCATGATTTTAAACCGATGTCAATATTTATGGCAGCCTTAGAAGTTTTAGATATGATAACAAGACCTTTAACGCTGGCTTTACGTTTGTTTGGTAATATATTGGCAGGAGAATGTCTTATGACTGCGCTATTGGGTATCTGCGCATATTTCTTGCCTTTACCTGTAATGTTTTTTGAAGTATTGGTTGCCTGCGTTCAGGCTTTGGTCTTTGCGTTGTTAACCACGGTATATATATCTTCTGCCGTAGAAGAGGGTGAACATTAATAGAGTTTATTAATAAAATTAAAAGGAGATTAGAATGGAAGAAGTAAAAACAATTTCAGATTTGGCACAATTAGGTGCAGGTGTTGCAATGGGTTTTGGTGCAATCGGTGCCGGAGTTGGTATTGGTATTGCAACAAAAGGGTTCTTGGAATCAATTGCAAGACAGCCTGAAATCTTCGGTAAAGCGTTAGTATTCTTTATGGTTGGTGCTGCTTTATCAGAAGCTTGTGCTATTTATGCGTTGGTTATCGCATTAAAGTTAGTAGGAATTTGGTAAGAAGAAGCTTAAAATATGGAATTTAACGGAACTTTTTTAGCATCAATAATAACATTTCTTGTATTTGTTTATCTGATGAACAAGGTACTTTACCAGCCAATGGCTGACATAGTTTCAAAAAGAAAAAATATTATTGACGAGAATTATCAAAAAGCAGATGAGCTTGAAAAAAAAGCAGAATCTATTGAAGCTGAGGTTGAAGAAAAACTTTCAACCGCCAGAGATGAAGCACGTGAAAAATATCTTGAAGTTATTGACGGATATAAAGAACAGCGTGCCGGAATAATCAGAGAAGCTCAGGACATTTCAAAAGAAGAACTTGAATCAGCTTATGCTGCTCTTGATAATGTTTCAAATGAAGTCAAAGAGGGGCTTAAATCAAAAATGACTGATTTGGCAAATGATATTGCAGAAAAAGTTCTCGGATACAGAAGTGAAGTTCAAGGTTTTGATGTTGATAAAGTAAATGAGATTCTTTATCAACAGAAAGGTTAGAAAATGTTTGCTACGATTCTTGATTATATAGCTCGGACAAACTTGTTCAATTTTATTATATTTGCAGCTGTTTTTGCTCTTATATTCTGGAAAATCGACTTAATTGGCGGTTTAGAAAAAGGCAGACAGTCAATTGCTGAAAAAATTGAAGATTCTGAGACTAAAAAAGAAGAAGCTGAATCAAACCTTACTGCGATAGAGGATAAATTTTCAAACCTTGAAAATGAGATTGAAGCGTTTATCGGTAAGTCAGAAGAAAATGCTAATCTTGTAGGACAAAAGATAATTACAGATGCTAATATCACAGCAGAAAATATTAAAGCCGGAACTTCAAAGATGGCCGATAACAGGGCTGAACTTTTAAAAAATGATATTATGCGCAGAGCTTCTCTTGCGGCAGTTGAAATTGCAAAAAATCATATAATTAATGAACTTATGAGCAATCATGATCTCCATAACAAGCTTATAGATGAAAGTATAGAAGCTATAAACGGAGGAAATATATAGTTTCAGAACTATATATAAATTAAATAAGGTGGAATTCTAAATGGCGGAACTCGTGTCAAAAAAGTGGGCTAAGGCTCTTATAGAACTTACATCAGAGGATGAAAGCATATCGAAAGAAGATGTTTTGTCTGATTTAAAAGGTATTGCCGAAACAATTGAATCTTCGGAAGAATTAACAAATGTCATTAATAATCCTTCTATATCAACAGAAGAGAAACAAATTGTTATCTGTAAACTTTTTCAGGACAAAGTAAAACCTATTGTTTATAACTTTCTGTTTGTTCTTAACCTGAAAAAACGTATGAATATAATTGGTGAAATAGTTGCAGAGTTCGAAAAAGAATTGGAACTGCTTAAAAATATTGTGAGAGTTGATATAACTTCTGCAATAGATTTAAGTGATGAAAAGAAATCCAGTATCAGACAGCGTGTTGCAGAAAAACTTCAGAAAGATGTAAAAGTTTCATGGGATGTTGATTCTGATATAATAGCAGGGCTGATATTTAATATAGATGATACTGTTGTAGATAACAGTATCAGACATAAGTTAGACACATTAAGTAATATTATAATAAGAGGATAGGAAAGGACATATATGGCAGTAATTAATCCTGATGAAATTAGTTCAATCCTGAAAGAGAACATTAAAAATTATGAAGCAAAAGCTGAAGTTTCAAATATTGGAAGTGTTCTTGAAGTAGGTGACGGTATTGCAAGAATTTATGGTTTGCGTAACGTTATGTCAAATGAACTTGTTGAATTTGAAGACGGAAAAGGTACATTAGGTATTACATTAAACCTTGAAGAAGGAAATGTAGGTGTAGTTATTCTTGGTGAATATACACAGATTAAAGAAGGTATGACAGTTAAAACAACAGGCAGAATTGCTTCCGTACCGGTAGGTGATGCATTAATCGGAAGAATAGTTAACCCGACAGGTCGTCCTATAGACGGTAAGGGTGATATTATTTCTGACAGAACAAGACCTATTGAAAGAGTTGCACCCGGTATTGTTGCAAGAAAATCTGTACATCAGCCGCTTCAGACAGGTTTAACTGCTATTGATGCATTAACTCCTATCGGTAGAGGTCAGCGTGAGTTGATTATCGGAGACCGTCAGACAGGTAAGACAGCAGTTGCTATTGATACAATTATTAACCAAAAAGGCGGTGACGTAATTTGTATTTATGTTGCAATCGGACAAAAAGCTTCAACAGTTGCTCAGATTGCCAAAACATTAGAAAAACATGGTGCTATGGATTATTCAATAATCGTTGCATCAACGGCAAACGAACCAGCTCCTCTTCAATATATAGCACCGTTCGCGGGTGTTGCTATAGCAGAAGAGTTTATGGAACAAGGAAAACATGTTCTTATTGTATATGATGATTTAACAAAGCACGCTCAGGCATATCGTGCAATGAGTTTGCTTTTGAAAAGACCACCGGGACGTGAAGCTTATCCGGGTGACGTATTCTACTTACACTCAAGATTACTTGAAAGAGCTGTTAAGTTGAATGATGAACTCGGCGGCGGCAGTATTACTGCATTACCTATTATTGAAACACAGGCAGGAGACGTTTCAGCGTATATTCCTACAAACGTAATTTCAATTACAGATGGTCAGATATTCCTGGAATCAGCTCTGTTTAACTCAGGTGTAAGACCGGCTATTAACGCAGGTATTTCTGTTTCTCGTGTAGGTGGTGCGGCTCAGACAAAAGGTATTAAACAGGTTGCAGGTAAACTTCGTTTGGACCTTGCACAATTCAGAGAACTTGAAGCATTTGCTCAGTTTGCATCTGATCTTGATGCTGCTACTAAAAAGCAACTGCTTAGAGGGCAGAAACTTACCGAAGTTCTTAAACAACCGCAATATAAACCGCTTTCAGTTGCTCAGCAGGTTACAATATTGTTTGCTGCAAACGAAGGCTATCTTGATGATATCGAAGATAAAGATATTACATCATATAAAAACGGTTGGTTTGAATACTTTGAAGCAAATATGCCTGAACTCAGCAAGGCTTTAAATGAAGGTGCAAAACTTTCTGATGATAATATTGCAGATTTAAAAGCCAAACTTGAAGAGTACGGAAAGACATTATAATTAAGAAAGTATAAAAAATGCCAAACTTAAAAGATATTAAAAGCAGAATAACAAGTGTTCAGAATACTAAGAAAATAACAAAAGCAATGAAAATGGTTGCCGCTGCAAAGGTAAAAAAAGCCGAATATACGGTAAAAGCAGCAAGACCATTTTCAGATGAGCTTTTGCATCTTTTCAGAAGGATGCTTGCTACCGTAAATGATTACACTTCTTCCGGTTTAAAAGTCGAAAGGGCATTGGATAATTATCCTGAACTTATTAAACCGAGAGAGGTTAAGGCAGAAGGGCTGCTTGTAATGACTTCTAACAAAGGCTTGGCTGGTGCTTATAATGCTAATATTATCAAAACTGCATTTAAACGCATTGAAGAAAACAAGGAGAAAGGTATAAAAACTTATATTTATCCTGTCGGGCAAAAAGCTATTTCTGCGTTTAAACATAAGCAGAGTGATGATTTTGTACTCAAAAAAGGTTATATGGCTATTGCAAATGAACCGACTGCAACCGGTGCTAATCTTATAGCAGAAGATATTGCGGCAGATTTTGTAAGCGGTGAACTGGACAGTATTGATATTATAACAACTCATTTTAATAATATGATGTCTTATAATGTTGTTGCATGGGAAATTTTACCTGTAAAAATAGAGAAAGGTGATGCAAAAGATGTTGATCCTCTGATGATGTTTGAACCTTCACCTCATGCAATTTTACAGCAGTTAGTTCCTATGTATATTACCAACTCAATTTATCAGGCTTTACTCGAAGCAAATGCCAGTGAACTAGCATCAAGAATGACTGCTATGTCAGCTGCTTCTAATAATGCAGAAGAAATGATTAATACATTAACTGTCGATTACAACAAAGTTCGTCAGGGTGCTATCACAAACGAAATTGTTGAAATTGTATCAGGTGCAAACAGCGTTAATAATTAGGCTATTTATTTACAGTAAAAGCGTCAGCAAACTTACTATAAAACACATAATTTGGATTATTGTGTATTTTTTTAGTGTTTCAAATTTTACGAGCTTTCCTATTACAAATGGTGAAATTATGCATAAAAGTAATACAATTCCTCTTATGTAATGATTTGTAAGTAATATGTATATTGTAATAAAGCTTAGGACTATAAGATACAAAATCATGCTTCCTGCAATAAAGTATCCGAAAACAGCTTTACTTTTCGGCTGCTTAAAATTGTATAAAAGACCGATTAAAAGCATAATTATTGATAAAATATTTGCAACGGCTGCTAATGTAATAACTAAATGCATACGACCTCTTTCTCATTTGCACCGGAAGTTATTTTACTCAAAAATTCTTTAACTGAATTCATTACTAACTCTTTTTCATTATCATATAAAATCATGTGATAACTGTCATTGAGTTCAATGTATTGCTTAATATCGGAAGAAATGCCTTCCAGAACAACTTTTGCACCTTTTGTACTTGATAAATTGTCGTATTTTGAATGAATACACAAAACAGGACAATTAACGTTTTTGAGATTTTTTCTTACGTTTTTTGATAATTTTAAAAGCCCGTCAACACAGTTAAGCGGATAATTATCCATGCCTATATCAACTTTTGCCGTAATTTTTGCCAAACTTTTTCTTGTTCTTTCATTTTTTACACCAAAACAGTCATCTTCAGGAAAAGTATAATAAAATCTGATGATTGTTTTTAAAGCAAACGGGAGTAATGATATTGTCCAGGGAATGCAAAAACCGTCCAGGAATAATGTAGTTGAAAGAGCAACAACCCCCGTGATATCTTTGTTGTGTTCAGCAAGATATACTGCCATGGAGGCTCCCAGGCATAAACCTGAAACAAAAAACTGATTGTAATTGCCTCTTAATATATTATATTTTTCCTGAGCAAAATTGCACCAGTCCTGCCATGTGACCGTTTCTATTTCACTAATCCTGTCACCATGCCCAGGAAACGAATAACAAAAAACGTCATATCCGTTTTTAAACAGGAAATCACCATATTTGCGCATTTCAAAAGGACTTCCTGTAAGTCCGTGAAATAATAATACAGCTTTCTTGTCTTCCTTTTTTTGAATTTCTGTATGGAGTAACTCAAAGTCAATGCTGTGTGTCACTACGACAACCTCGTAAACAGCTGGTCAAGAAGTTCTATTGCCATGTCGATTTCCGCATAAGATATCGTTACAGCAGGAACTAATGTTATAGTGTTGTTATAATGGCTTCCCTTATTAAGAATTAAACCACACTTCTTGCCGTTATAAGATAAGTTACCTTTCAGTCCTTCTGATAAAATGTCATGGAGTAATTTAGGATCCGGAGTATAACCATCTTCTGTTACACACTCTATTCTGAGAGCCAAACCAAGTCCGTCAACATTACCGATACGTTTATGTTTCTTTTCTAATGTTTTTAATCCGTCTAAGAAGTATTTGCCTTTATTTGCAACTTCTCTTTCAAAATCGCCTTCTTCAAATGTACTCATAACTTCATATCCTGCTCTCATACCGATAGGATTGTTACAGAAGGTTGAATGAGTTCTTCCGTTTGGCCATATCTCAGGATTGATTAATTCTTCTTTTGCCCACATGCCACCAAGCGGATTTAATCCGTTAGTTAATGATTTACCAAAAGTAATTACATCCGGTTTAACGTCATAGTGTTCAATTGCCCATAATTTACCGGTTCTGTAGAATCCCATCTGGATTTCATCATCTACAAAAAGAACACCAAAATCGTCTAAAACTTTTTTCAATTCTTTGAAGTATCCTTTTGGCGGAACAATATAACCGCCTGAACCCTGAACAGGTTCTACAAAGAAAGCGCCTAACGAACATTCTTTAGAAGAATGGTCATATAATCCTGCGCAATTATCTTCAAATTCACGTCTTAATTGCTGAACGCAATAATAGTTGCAAGAATCACATTTCTTACCGTAAGGACAACGATAGCAATACGGATAAGGAACGAAGTGTGCTTCTTCCGCAAAATGTCCGAACGGTTTTCTGTATCTGTATCCTGCTGTTAAACAGCTTGCGCCCAATGTTCTTCCATGGAAACCGCCATAGAAAGAGAACATTCTGCTTTTGTGAGTGTAATTTCTGACGAGTTTCAGAGCATCCTCTATGACCTGTGAACCGCCAACATTAAAATGTACACGTCCTTTTCTTCCGAATCTCTTTATATTTGCTTTTGCAATTTTCTCTGATAATAAAACTTTATAATCGTATTGAAAATGTGAAGATATCTGCGGTAATGTATCTATCTGATTAACAACAGCATCTCTGATTCTTTTGTTTTTGTAGCCTAAGTTACATGATGCAAACCACATCTCCAAATCTAAAAACGGAACATTTTGTGAATCATACATAAAAGAACCGTTGCAGTCTCTGAATACTTTTGGAACCGGTTCAGCGTGTATTTTGTCACCATAAGTACAATATTCTTTATCAATACTTGCCAGCTCTTCGTCTGATATATCAAGTCTTGATATTTCACTATTGTCTCTGTTGTTGATTTTCTTTAAATTTGTTACAAGTTCTTTTTCTAATACTGCCATATCTTTTCCCATTATATATATGAATATCACCTTAATCTATATTATCACTAAAAACTTTGAAAAAAATAGTTTTGCTAAAAATATTACAAAATGTAAAGTCTTATTGAGTATTATTGTGTTTCATAGAACACGGTAAAAGACTCTGAGGTTAATAATTTAGCTTTACCGCCGTGGATTGGTACAAAAACAAAACCTGCGACATAAAAACATATATTCCCTGCCTGATACAACGGATAAACCCACAGAGACCTGTTTGCTCCGGTTTTGGATATTGAACCGTAAAGGATTATTTCTTCTTTCCCGGGAATATAAAAATTACTGATTTTTATACATTCGGGTGTTCCCATTTTATCAGATTCTGAAATTGTTTCTACTCTGCCGAGAATCGTTGTTCCGCTGTTATATTTTTGACCGTTAATTTCAAAATCCTGCTGTGCAATAAAAGGTATTGTAGAACCTTCCAGTATTTGACGAGTTGATTTTAGTTGTTCTGCAATTTTGATTTGAATGGGAACTATCTTTTTTGTAAAGTCATATTTATTTTTAGATGTTATTTTTCTGACTGTTGATAAGTCTATGTTCTTTTCGATAAAAAACTCATCCGGAATAACTTTATCCGATATTGTTGAATTCTCTGTTGTTTTACTAAATATATCACTATGAATCAGTTCGTCTTCAATAGGTTCGTTTGCATATTGATTAGTGTATATACTCATTCTGAACGGTGAGTTTTCGTACAAATCAGGGTTTAAAAGGTCGTCTGTTATCGGACTGTTGTTTTTGTTTATTGTGGTTTCATTATAGTGTTTAAAAAATCCGTCATGTAAAAGCTCATCTTCAATCGGGTCGGCAAACGCTTTGAAATTTGCCGGGATTGTCAGAAAAGAAACTATAATTAATGTCAGCCAAATTTTTTTCATATTAGT
The DNA here is from genome assembly GCA_900321205.1 of uncultured Acinetobacter sp. GTDB lineage: Bacteria > Cyanobacteriota > Vampirovibrionia > Gastranaerophilales > Gastranaerophilaceae > CAG-196. Next base: position 15,375 of record ONVC01000005.1, read on the forward strand.
AAGTATATTTTATTTTCTTTTGCGAGTTAGTCTGAATTTTTTCCAGTAACTTCATTCTGTTGTTTCTGGATGTTAACAAAAAGTTTTGATAATACAAATTATCCTTGTATTCATTGTCAACCAGGACATGAGGATATTTTGTATATATATATTCATATATTAACATCATTCTTCTGGATACAAGTGTATGGTTGGAGAATATGTCATATCTGTATTGTTTGCCGATTTTATTTATTATCGTAATGAGGGCAAGAGGATTGTAGTCTGCATTAACCATAAAATCTACTGCGCTTTTGTCAGCTTTTGCATCATATTTGTTAGGAGCAACCCAGTAATTTAATATTGAAACGTAACCTCTTAAAACCCCTTCATAAGTATCAACACCATGCGCAAGTGAATGACTCAATATAGCAGCAAGTTCATCGTCACTATCAATATATGGAATTACAACAGGTTTAACCCAAACAATTCTGTTAACGGAACTTACGTCTGTCCAAAAATCCCGAGTATAAACTCTGTTAATCGCCATGAATGTGAATCTTTGTTCTATTCTGTTTGCATTCAACAGTCTGAAACCAACCTCATTCATGCGAGTTTGGAGTTCATCTGTCGTCTTAACATCCCATGCTGATACAGGCTGTATAAAGGATATTAGTATAAAAATAATTAAACTTACAAAAAACTTAATACGCATGATTATATTTCCCTTCTTCTAATATATCTATGATATTACGAAATGAGGTGAAATGAGAATGGTTTATATCATTTTCTTTACAATATTTATGTAAATTTTTTGATGCAAATAAAACGTCAGCCTTAGAAGCTATGCATAAATCACTTGTCCCGTCACCTATGTAACAAAATTTTCTTTCTTTAACTTTTTGACACTTGCACATCCCTGCTTTTTTATCACAATTGTTGTTGTAATACGGAAACTCAATGCTGAATTTTCCGTCTTTATATATAAATTTGTTTGCATAATACGGAATATTAAGGTTATAACGTTCAAGAACTTTTTGTATAAATAAATCGAATCCGTCACTCAGTATAGTCAGCTTAATGTTTTTTGATTTTACATAACTGACAAAATCTAAAAAATAATCATCAATCTCAATAGAGTTTATGTAATCATCCAGCTGTTTTTGAGAAATATTTTTTAACAAACCAACCTGAATAATTGCATTTTCTTTCGATGAGATTTTACCTTCTATCCACAATTTTTCGGAATCCAGCCAATTTTCGGCGGCATACAATTCAAAAAATTCGTTAACAGAATCATGTTTGGTAATTGTTCCGTCAAAATCACAATATATAGCTTCAAAATTCTTCATAATATTAATTATATTATAAACTAATAAAAATCTAAAATAAATTCCGGTAATTATACATTATTTTAAACTAAATAATACTCTTTTGCCTTATTTTATTCTGTTCTTATTCTTATAATATCATTATTTAAACCAATATTTTTTTGTACTCCATAAGTTAATTTTAATATAAAAAGCCGATGGCATAAAAACCACCGGCTTTTGGAATTAAGAATAATTCTTATTTAGAAAGCAAAGATTTGAATGCTTTTCCTGCTGAGAATGATGGAACATTTTTAGCGGCGATTTTAAGTTCTTTTCCTGTTTGAGGGTTACGACCATTTCTAGCAGCTCTGTGTTTAGATGCAAATGTACCGAAACCAACAAGAGTTACTTTGTCACCTTTTTTAACTGATTTTTCAATAGTTTCAATTGTAGCTGATAAAATCATTCCTGCTTCTTTTTTAGAAACTTTTGTCTTTTTTGAAATTTCTGAAATTAACTCTTCTTTGTTCATAATAAACTCCTTTCCTAATATAAATATTATTATATATATATTAAAAAAATAAAGCAAAATTTTTCAAAAATTTGCGTAAAAAATAGCCTCAAATTTTCAAAAGTCCTGTCCCAAAATTCGCAAAGTGTTGTCATTATAAAACAACAGTCATATTAAGAAGAAAGAACACTGATTTTGAGAATCTCAAAAATTGTAGGTCAAGCATTGCTTGACAAAAACTTCTAATATCCTTAAAAGTCAGGCACTGCCTGACCTACGAACTGTCCGTATTTCGCACTCTAATTGCACTTTTCAGCTATTACTGATTTTGAGGTTAAAAATAATCGCAAAAAAAATGAGTAGAAAAAGTCACTTTTCGAGCAGTTTGCAAAATTGATTTTCTGCATACTTCCGACCGCTAAAATATAATAAACTTGGGATAATTGGGGATTTTCCGCAAATTACCTGTAAAAAAACAGTCGGTTTGAGAAGAAAGAACAGCGATATTGATAATTTTTTGGTGCAAAAAATTGCACACTACAAACTTCTTGAATGTGGGGGATTTACCAATGATTTACCAATGTAAAGTTTTGTAAATACAAATTTTTCATATTATTGCTCAATTCTGACGATTTTTACTAATTTGTCCCCAAGTTCTTAGGCAATTATATCTCATATAAATACTTTATATATATGTGATGCAATTAATAAGGAGAGAGAATATGCCTGTAGAATTTAATATTAAGCTATATGATGTAGGTGGGAAAAATGCTACAAAAGGAGACAATAAGTTAACTGGTGAAGAAATTAATATTGCAAGAAAAGCTGGTTGGGATATCGATAAAAAGAATGGGTATACTTTGGATATGGATACCCCTAAACGTATTGAAACAAATGAACCAGAAAGCTGTGATGTAATTGGAGATTTAATAGTTTTTATTTTTGATTTATTCTGTAATTGTTCTAAAGTAGAAAATTAAAGTCCGTAGGGTGCAATTTTTTGCACCAAAATTGCAAATTACCTATTTTAATTCTTTTGTGTAATTTAGACGTAATGAACATTTGAGCAAAATATTTACCCATTCAAATTTCCAAATTTGGAATTTTGACACCCGAAAATGATACTTTGAGGTAATTTGAATTTTTTATTTCCGACCTCACAAAATCGCTAATATTTACTAAAATCAGCAACTTTACCGATTAAATTTATTTACCCCTTCCGACCAAATGTCCTGTTAAAAGGTAATAGCCTCAAATTTTCAAAAGTCCTGTCCCAAAATTCGCAAAGTGTTGTCATTTCGCAAAAGTCCTGTCAGAGTACAATCAACAAAATAAAAAACGGTCTGACAAAAGTCAAACCGTTTTTTATTCAGAGGGGATGGGATTCGAACCCACGGTATAGTTGCCCATACACAACCCTTCCAAGATTGCACCATCAACCACTCGGACACCCCTCTATGATTGTATAAACATTATATATAAGACATATTGCCTTGTAAAGATTATTTTTTTTAATGTTATAATAGCTCTGAAAAAACACTGGCAAAAAATATTTTTTTTAAATTATATTCTCTCGAAAATTTACCCCTTGAAATAGTGTTATTGTGATGTTAAACTCCATGTTATAAGAAGAAAAGGAGTATATATATGGTTTGTTTAACACCACAAAAAAATGACGCTAAGCTTATAGCTGAAGCGTTAAAAGTATTAGGAAAAGAAAATCTCGCTTTGATTATACACGGGAGCAGTTTCCCATCAATTAATGGTCAGGATACCGGTTTTGGTACATTCAACTCGGAAGCGGGACATTCTTTAATCGATTATGTATCAGGAATTTTTAATGCTTTACAGCTCGGACCAGCAGGAAAAACAAAAAGTTCCGATTCGTCACCTTATACCGGTACTATTTTTTCAGGAAACCCGTTGTTTATTGATCTTAAGCAACTAACTGACAAAAAATGGGATTGCATCTTATCGGAAGAAACCTTCAATAAAGTTGTGCAAAACAATCCAAAACAGAATACTGGCAGGACTTGTTATTCTTATATTTATAATGCTCAGAACGAAGCTTTAAAAGAAGCATGGAATAACTTTAAAAACGGTAAAAAACTTCATAAAGAGTTTGAAAGTTTCAAAAAAGAAAATGCTTTTTGGCTTGATAATGACTCTCTGTACGAAGCTTTATCTGTCGAAAACGGAAACGATTACTGGTATATCTGGAAAAACGAAACAGACAAAAGATTATTAAATCCGAAAAACGCAGATGAAAAGAAAGCTTTTACGAAAAGAATAAAAGAGATACAAACAAAGTATGAAGACGAAATAGAATTTTATAAGTTCTGTCAGTTTGTACTCGAAAGACAAAATGAAGAAACCAAAAAGTACGCACTTAAAAAAGGAATAAAAATGATTGCAGACAGACAGGTTGCTTTCTCTGACAGAGATGCCTGGGCATATCAGTCACTATTCCTTGACGGCTGGTTCCTCGGTTGTCCTCCCGATTATTTTTCAAAAGACGGACAGGCATGGGGTTTTCCGGTTATGGATCCTGAAAAAATGTATAAAAAAGACGGTTCATTAGGCGAAGGCGGAATCCTAATGAAAAAACTTTTCAAGAAAATGTTCAAAGAAAATCCGGGCGGTGTCAGAATTGACCATATTGTAGGATTGATTGACCCGTGGGTTTACAAGGTAGGCAAAAAACCTATGTGCGAAGACGGAGCCGGCAGGCTTTATTCTTCTCCGGAACATCCTGAACTTAAAAAATATGCCATTGCAACAGAAGCTGATTTAGACTGGACTCTGGAAGCTGATAAAGAAAAACGAGTGAAAACTCTGTCTGATAAACAAATAGAACTCTATGGAAGACTGATAGAAAAAATTGTTATCGGGGCGGCAAAAGAATGTGGTCTTGATAAAAATGCAATTGTATGCGAAGACCTCGGAACGCTTACCAACCCTGTTGATGCAGTTATGAAAAAATACGAACTTCAGGGTATGAGATTAACTCAGTTTGTTCTTCCTGACAAACCGGAACATCCATACAGATGTAAAAACATTACCGAAAATGTATGGAATATGGTTGGTACTCATGATAACAATCCTATTGAAAAGTGGGCAGAATCAATGATTAATACTCATGAAGGTTATTTGCACGCAAAGAATCTTGTAGAGGATTTGTTTGCTGAGGCTGACAATAAAGACGACATTATTGTAAGAATGACAACTGATAAAGAGTTCCTAAAGTTTGTAAAACTTGTTGAGATTTTTGCATCAAAAGCAAGAAATGTTCAAATTTTCTTTACCGATTTCTTCCAAATCAATGAAACTTATAACACTCCGGGAACATCAGGTGACCAGAACTGGTCGTTGAGACTTCCGAATGATTATAAAGATATGACACCGATTGATTTGCAGGCAATTTTGAAACAAGCAATTCTTTCCCGCGGTAAAGAGTTTGCAGAAAAACATTCAAAACTTCTTGCAAAATTAGGTTAGATAATTTATAAATGTAAAAATAAAAAAGGCGAACTCAGGTTCGTCTTTTTTTTTGTAAATAAATGTAACAATTTTTTAATATTCTCTTTGAAACCCTAAAGTTTTCTAAAAATATGCCGTATAGGTTAGTAGTAAATGGGATTAAATCTCGGAGAAAACAAATGGGAATGCAGAACGTATCATTCGGATCGCTAACAAAAATACATCAACTGAGCTTTGGTGAGTTTGATGAAAATAAAGACGGTGTAATAACACAGGAAGAACTCCAGACCGTAGCTGAAAATGGCGGTTTTGATATGCTTGATATTTCTGCCATTGATAAAAATGCTGATCAAAAAGTTACACATGAAGAATTTGTTCTCTGGCAGCAGGAAGCAGAGATGAGTGATTATTTGAAGAAGATGAAAGATCAGTCTGCAAAAGATTTGCTCGGTCAGGACCAGGAAGATATCAATAAGCTTGTTAATAAGTTAATTGAGTTTGAAAAATCATTTAAGGAAACTTACAAAAGCACTCATAAGAATTTAGAGGGGATGGCTGCTGTATTTACAACCCAACTCACCGTAAAGTATAACGAATTTAAAAAAGATGTATTAACAAATACAAAGTCTGCTGTAATTTCAAGGGTCGTAAATAGTGTTGTTGAAGATTTTGCAGAGTCAGATAAAAAAGCGGGCGGTACATTCTTGAGTCTTGTGGACAGCAAAGCGTCATCATTATCTGATAACGCTAAACGTATGTTGTCAAATGAACTTACAAGAGAAGCAGAAAAATTTGTAAAAAAATACGAAGGTGAAAACCTTGAAAAAGATTTAAATACATACCTGAGCAGTTATTTGGCTCAAACAGACAAAGAAAAACTGGCAGATGCAATCGGTGTGTGGGAAAAAGGAAAACAGGAACTTGAAGAGTTGCCGGCAGAAATAAAATTTATGCAGCTGAAAGCTAAGGCAAAAGAGGTTTTGCTTACAGCTTTGGAAAATGATATTTCATTAAAAATTGGCGACATAGTTGTTCGTTCTGAAACAGCAATACCTGCTGTGCTTGGACAATATAAAGACGTGGAAAGTTTAAAAAGGTCTTTTGACAAAGCTTTGAGTGAACTTTCTTCAAAAACACGCGCTCAGGAAATAAAAGAAAAAGATGAAGAGCGCAGAACAGCTGCCTTAGAAGAAGCTTATAAAGAAATGAAAAAAGATGACAGTGATAATATCTTTATGTAAATAAAAAATGTAAACTTTTGTAAAAACTTATACGAAGGAGTAAAAATATTTACTCCTTTTTTGTTGACACCCGTTTTTGTTTGGTTTACGATTAAAATGCTATAGTCGAAAGTAATAGCCCGGACGGAAACAAAGGTTGGCTGGAAAACGGTGAAGAGCTGATGTTTTGTTGATTGCCGCTCGGAAAGTTAATACAAAATGAAGGAAAGAAAAATGGCAACAGATTCAAAAAGACAAAGAATTAGAGTTTGTTTAAGATCTTACGAACACAAATTAGTTGATGTATCAGCTGAAAAAATCGTAGAGACTGCTAAAAGAACAGACGCAAAAGTAGCCGGACCTATTCCTTTACCAACTAAAAGACGTATTTATTGTGTATTACGTTCACCTCACGTTGATAAAAAATCTCGTGAACACTTTGAGATTAGAACTCATAAACGTATAATCGATATTTACGAACCTACTCAGCAAACTACTGAAGAGTTGAGTAGATTAGACTTACCTGCTGGGGTAGATATTGAAGTTAAGTTATAATATATAAATAGCTTTATATACACTGGCTCAGATTTTTGAAAACTTAATAAAAGCATTATGCATATAATGTGAACTACAACAGAGGACAAGTTTAAAAGGTAAGCAGTAACCTCTGTGGATTAGAAATAATCCAAACGATTGGTAAAGAGACTAAGGTAGCGCTCGCAAGATGAAAGGCATATTTGTACGACAGAATTATTCTGTGCGTATATATGTCGGAAAGGAAGAACACATGACATTAGGTGTAATAGGTAAAAAGGTTGGAATGACTCAAATCTTTGATTCAGAAGGTTTGGCAGTTCCTGTTACTGTAATCCAGGTTGGTAAAACAGTTGTTACTCAGGTTAAGACTGTTGAAACTGACGGTTACAATGCAATACAGGTTGGTACCATTGAAGCTAAAGAAAAACACTTAACAAAAGCTGAAATAGGTCACTTCAAGAAAAACGGTCTTGATAACTTCAGACATTTGCAAGAATTCAGAGTAGAAAATCCTGCAGACTATAAAGTTGGTCAGGAACTCGATTTATCTGTATTGAATGATGTTCAAAAGGTTGACGTAACAGGTACTTCAATAGGTAAAGGTTTCCAGGGTACAGTTAAGAGATGGAACTTTGGAAGAGGACCGATGGCTCACGGTTCAAAGAACCACAGAGAACCGGGTTCAATCGGTGCAGGTACAACTCCGAGCCGTGTTATCAAAGGCAAAAGAATGGCAGGTAACATGGGTAACGAAAGAGTTACAATAACAAAACTTAAACTCGTTAAAGTTGATTCTGAAAACGGTTTAGTATTGATTAAAGGTTCAGTTCCTGGTTGTGAAGGCAGATTGGTAACAATCGTTCCTACAAGAACAAAATGGAATGCTTAATAACAGATAAGTTAAAAAAATCCCGAGTTGCCATATAAAACTCGAAAGAGAAAGGGGTAATCGGAAAGCAAAAGGAAAAAGGAAAATGTCAAAACAATTATTAAATACAAACGGTGAAGCATTAGGCGAAATCACACTTGCAAAAGAAGTTTTTGGTGTAGAGCCTAACTTACACGTAATGCATTTAGCATTAAGAAGACAATTAAACAACGCAAGACAAGGTTCTGCTTGTGCAAAAACAAGAGCAGAAGTTTCAGGCGGCGGTAAAAAACCTTGGAAACAAAAAGGTACCGGCCGTGCAAGAGCAGGTTCTCTTCGTTCACCTTTATTTGCAGGTGGTGGTGTAGTATTTGGTCCAAAACCGAGAAGTTTTGAAATCAATATGCCGCAAAAAGCGAGAAAATTAGCTCTTAAATCTGCACTTAGCGCAAGAGAAGAACAGCTTGTTATCGTTAAAGATTTTTCAGCAATTGATGCTCCGAAAACTAAATTGATGGCCGGTATTATTAAATCACTTAATTTAACAGGCAAAATTTTAGTTATCGCTGATACAGCAGCTGAAGAAAATAAAAATTTGAGTTTGGCAGCAGGTAATATTCCTTCTGTTAAGTTGTTATTGCCTTCAAACTTAAACGTAAAAGACTTACTCGAAGCTGATTTTGTTGTAATGACTGAAAAGGCTGTAGAAACAATAACAGAGAGGTTAAAATAATGGCTAGAACAAATAAAGAAAAATTATATGATGTTATTAAAAAACCTATCATTACAGAAAAATCAATGATGGCAACAGCTCAGGGAAAATATACTTTTGAAGTTCAGAAAGATGCAACAAAGGTTGAAATTGCTCAGGCAGTTGAACTTGCATTCCCTGGCAGAAAAGTTAAGAAGGTTCAAACTATTTATATGCCTTCTCACGAAAAAAGAATGGGCTTAAAATTCGGCAGAACTGATTCTTCAAAAAAAGCAATCGTTACTGTTGAAGGTGACCCAATCGAAGAATTAACAGCTATCTAGTATAGCGTAGGCCGGAGTTGAGTCCGGAGTTGCGTTTGCGGAGGCAAATGCAAGCAGGGACGAAACTCTACGACACCGCCGTTGTGACGGAACGTAAGTGAAGGAACGAAGCAATCTGTGATTGCACAGGCGGAAAGATAAAGTAACTAAAGCCAAAAAAAGATAATAATAGGAGAAAGAAAAATGGCAATTCGTAAAATTAATCCGACATCTCCGGGACAAAGAGGTATGATGAAGAGTGATTATCAAGAAATCACTACTCAAACTCCTGAAAAATCTTTATTGATGAAAATAAATAAAACTGCCGGTAGAAATAATACAGGTAGAATTACATGTCGTCATAAAGGTGGCGGTGTTAAACAGTCATACCGTATTATTGACTTCCGCAGAGAAAAATTCGGAGTACCGGCAACGGTTAAAACTATTGAATATGATCCGAACAGAAACGTAAGAATTTCATTAGTATTCTATGCTGATGGTGAAAAGAGATATATCTTAACACCGGATGGTTTAAATGTTGGTGATGTTATTGTTTCAGGTCCGGAAGCAACTGTTCAGACAGGTAATGCACTTCCTTTGGAACTCATTCCTCTTGGTACAATCGTTCATAATATAGAAATGATTCCGGGCAGAGGTGCTAAACTCGTTCGTTCAGCAGGTAACTTTGCACAAGTTATGGCAAAAGAAGGCAACTACGTAACAGTTAAATTACCTTCAGGCGAAATGAGAATGATTCGTAAAGAATGTATGGCAACAATCGGAACTCTCGGAAACTCAGAATTCAAGAACCTGAAGATTGGTAAAGCTGGCCGTAAGAGATATATGGGTGTAAGACCTACTGTTCGTGGTGTAACGATGAACCCATGCGATCACCCACACGGTGGTGGTGAAGGTAAAACAGGTCCCGGCGGACATCCTAAGACACCTTGGGGCAAACCGGCTCTTGGTTATAAGACAAGAAAACAAGGTAAGACTTCTGATAAACTTATCGTAAGAAGACGTACTAAGTAAATATAAAGATTGGGGTAAACTTATTTACCCCACCCGCAAAAAAATAAATTAGAAACATTATTACTAATATACAAAGGAGAAATTAATGGCACGTTCATTAAAAAAGGGCCCATACGTAGAAGAAGCTCTTCAAAAGAAAATCAACAAGATGAATGAAAATTCAGAAAAGAAAGTTGTTAAAACTTGGTCAAGAGCATCCATGATTATTCCTGATATGTTGGGACATACAATTGCTGTTCATAACGGCAAGACTCATGTTCCTGTTTACGTAACAGAACAAATGATTGGGCACAGATTAGGTGAGTTTGCACCTACAAGATTATATAAAGGACACGCTGGTTCTGATAAAACAGCAAAAAGAGGTTAAGCCTCAAACAGTTAATTAGAATTAATTAATATAAGGAAAATAAAAATGGAAGCTAAATCAAGACAAACTGATATTAAAATGACAGCAAGAAAACTTCGCAGAGTAATCAACGAAGTAAGAGGTAAAGCTGTTACTGAAGCTCTTGATATGTTGAGATTTATGCCGTATTTTGCAGCGAAAGTTGTTGAAAAGAACGTAAAAGCAGCAGCAGCCAACGCATTTGAAAAAGACGGTGTAAAAGCAGAAGCATTAAAGATTTCTGAAATCTATGCTGATGAAAGCGCAACATACAAAAGAGGGAAACCAAGAGCTCAAGGCAGAATATACAAGAGACTCAAAAGAACTTCTCACCTCACAGTAAAAGTAAGTAATGAAACGAAATAGAGGAAATAGAAATGGGACAAAAAACACATCCAAAAGGATTTAGAGTAGGTATAATCAGACCTTGGGACAGTACTTGGTACGCTAACTTCAAAGATTATGCCGCAAATGTAGCAGAAGATGCTAAAATTAGAAAATTTATCAAGAAGAAACTTTATGCAGCAGGTGTTGCAAATATAATGATCGACAGAAAGTCACAAAACGTTACTATAACTGTTGTTACAGCTAAACCCGGTATCGTAGTAGGCAGAGGCGGTCAGGGTATCGAAGAACTTAAAGCAGAAGTTTCCAAATACTTAGGAAAACCGGTAGTTATCAACGTTGTTGAAGTTGCAAGGATTGATGTTGATGCACTTTTGGTTGCAGAATCAGTAGCTCAACAGCTTGAAAAACGTATAGCTTTCAGAAGAGCAATGAAACAAGCTATGCAGAGAACGATGAGAGCAGGTGCTCAGGGTATCAAAATTATGGTATCAGGTCGTTTAGGCGGTGCTGAAATTGCTCGTTCAGAATGGGCTAAAGAAGGAAGAATTCCTCTTCAAACTCTCAGAGCTGACGTTGATTACGGTTTTACCGAAGCAGATACAGTCATGGGTAAGATTGGTGTTAAAGTTTGGATTTTCAAAGGCAACTTAATGCCGGGTGAAAAAGCTGACATGAACATCAAATCAAAAAGCTCAAAAGAAAACAACTCCGCTGAACGTTTCCAAGGCAGACGCGGAAAACGTAAAGCAGTAGAAACAAAATAGTAAATTAGGAGAACAATATAATGTTAATGCCGAAAAAAACAAAATACCGCAAACAAATGAAAGGTAGAATGAAAGGCACCGAAACAAGAGGTGTTGATTTCGAATTCGGTCGTTACGCACTCAGAGCTCTTGAACCGGGCTGGATTACAAGCCGTCAGATAGAAGCTGCAAGACGTGCAATGACAAGAGAAATCAAACGTGGCGGTAACGTTTGGATTAAAATATTCCCGGATAAGCCGATTACAGCAAAACCTGCTGAAACTCGTATGGGTTCAGGTAAAGGTAATGTTGAATACTGGGTAGCGGTTGTAAAACCAAACAGAATCTTATTTGAACTTGATTACTTTGACAGAAGTGTTGCAGTTCATGCTTTAGAGCTTGCTGCACAAAAGCTTCCTATCAAGGTAAAAGTAATAGAGAAAGAACAAGCGTAAGGAAATAAAACAATGAAATTAAGTGAAATGCGTGAAAAAACAGTTGAAGAACTTAAGCAATTCGTTTTAGATTCTAAGAAAGCTTTGTTAGATGCAAGAATCAAGTTGTCTATGCACAAACTTGAAAATACAGCAGAGATTTCAAAGACTAAGAAAGCTATTGCACAAGCAAAAACTGTTATTGTAGAAAAAGAAAATGAGGTAAAAAATGCCTAAGAAAGAAAAACAAGGTGTAGTTATATCAGACAAGATGGACAAAACTATTGTTGTTAAAGTTGCATCTTACGAACCGCACCCAAAATATAAGAAAATTATTGAATCAAACAAAAACTACAAAGCTCATGATGAAAAGAATGAATGTGGTGTTGGCGATATTGTTAGAATTATCGAATCAAAACCAATTTCAGGCGGAAAAAGATGGGCTCTTGAATCTATCGTTGAAAAAGCAAAATAGTTCTTAATGAGCGGTAGCGAGTTTAGAAATATTTTGTCCTGAACTTGTTTCAGGACCTAGAGGAAAAATCATCATTACATAAGTAATGCGCTGAAAAGTAGGTTGGGTGAAACCCAACAAAAGAGAAAAGGAAAAGAAAAATGATACAACAAGAAACAAGACTGGTAGTCGCAGATAACACAGGTGCTAAGGAATTATTGGTTATCCGTGTAATGGGTAGCTCAAATAAGAAATTTGCATCAGTTGGTGATGTTGTTGTAGCAACTGTTAAGGATGCAACTCCTAATATGACAGTTAAAAAATCTGAAGTAGTTAAGGCTGTTATCGTAAGAACAAAACACGATATCAAACGTGCTGACGGTTCAGTTATCAGATTTGATGAAAATGCTGCAGTAATTATCGCAAAAGACGGTAACCCGAGAGGAACCCGTGTATTTGGACCTGTAGCAAGAGAACTTCGTGATAAGAACTTCATGAAGATAGTTTCACTTGCACCTGAGGTAATATAGTTTTTCTACAAAGAAAAAGCTATAAGTCCCTCACAATAAAAATGGAGAAATAAAAAATGGCAAATTCAAAGAAAAGCTTGCATGTTAAAACCGGTGACAGAGTCATCATTACAGCAGGCAAGGATAAAGGAAAACAAGGTAACATAAAAAAAGCTATACCTTCAGAAGGCAAAGTTATTGTTGAAGGAGCTAATATGGTTACCAAAGCTACAAAAGCTAATCCGGCTTACGGCATCCAGGGCGGATTAATCAAGAAGGAAGCTCCTCTTGATTCATCAAACGTTATGATTGTTTGCCCGGCTTGTGAAAAAGCAACAAGAGTAGCACACAAAATCGTTGACGGAAAAAAGGTTCGCGTTTGTAAAAAATGTGGTGAATCACTCGACGTGTAAATAGTATATACGCGGTCCAGGGGGGCAGGGGTAAATATATATTTAACCTTTCGCCAAATATTCAAGATTATTGAAAACCCGCTGCGGCCTATCGTATCAATTATAAGGAAATAGAAAAATGACAAAAACTAAAAGCTTAAGAGAAAAATACAACTCAGAAGTTAAAGTAGCACTCAAGGAAAAATTCGGTTACAAAAACGATATGATGATTCCTAAACTTCACAAAATCGTTTTGAACATGGGTGTTGGTGAAGCTTCTCACAACTCAAAAATAGCTGATGCAATCCAGGCTCAATTAACAAAGATTGCAGGACAACACGCAGTAGTTACTAAGGCAAAAAAATCAATCGCTTCTTACAAGTTAAGAGAAGGTATGCCTGTTGGTGCTATGGTTACTCTCAGAGGCGAAAGAATGTACGATTTCTTGCAAAAGTTAATTTGTGTAGTTCTTCCTCGTATCAGAGACTTCCGTGGTGTTTCTGCTAAGAGCTTTGACGGCAGAGGTAACTATACTCTTGGTTTAAAGGAACAATCATTGTTCCCTGAAATCACTTATGAAGAAGTTGATTTGGTAAAAGGTATGAACGTATCTGTTATCACAACTGCTAATACAGATGATGAAGCAAGAGAATTATTAAGATTACTTGGTATGCCATTCAAAGGAATGAACAAGTAGTAGGTACTGTTAGAAATTAATTAAAAAGGAGATAATCATGGCTAAGAAAGCGATGATAAATAAAGAAGAAACAAGAAGAATCTTAGCAGCAAAAGGCAAATACCCATCTGTAAGATTACATAACAGATGCTCAATTTGCGGCAGACCTCACGGTTTCCACAGAGATTTCGGTCTTTGCAGAATCTGCTTGAGAAAAATGGCTCACCAGGGATTACTTCCCGGTGTAACCAAAGCAAGCTGGTAGGGGTAAATATAGGGGTTTGTCCCCTCATCCTAACCCTCTCCTGTCGGGCGAGGGGATATTGCAAGATTTGCTAAAATAATAATTTAATAAAGCGACTTGATTTTTATCAGGTCGCTTTATATTGTTTTAAATACATAAAATCAGGTGTTATACAATACGGTTCTTTTGTTCGTTTTGGTATCTTTTTTTTGTTGCCATAACAGTCATACCTGATACAAAGAATCCCATAACTCCGATTGCAAACAGGTAAGGAAGTCCGAATATTAACCCTTTTTGCTTAACAAGTGATTTAAACTCCTGTTCAACCGTAGTGCCTCTTTCTTTCGCAAGTTTATTCGCAAGCTCACCGAGTTTTTCAAACGGTACCGTTTCTTTTTTGTCATTTAGAACGTCTTTGCATTTTCCGTATTTGTGTAAAAAGTTTTTAAATCCTTTTTCGACAAGTTCGCTACCGGTGATTACATATAAAGCAACCAGCGGAAAACGTGTTGCGGTTTCTTTAAAGTTTTCTTTTCCTCTGTCAGCTGATGCTCCAAAATATCCGCAGCCGCCAACAAGAACGCAGGTTGTAAGTTGTCCTTTGCTCAATACTAATTTACCTTTGGGGCTTTTGTTAAAATCTATGTTGAAGTATTTGTTAACAAAGTTTTTTGCTTTTTCATTTTTTGAGAATAATTTATTTCCGGGAGCAACAATAAACTCAGATATTTTTTGTAAAACTTTTGAGTTTTTGCCCCTCGTAGCAAGAAGTCCTGCAAGACCTAAAAGTCCTGCGTAAACTCCTGTCGCACCCAAAATATGTTTTTTTGCACTCTGTTTAACTCTTTCCTGCTGAGCTTTGTCTTCCTGATTTTTTTCCAGTGAGGCGATATTTTTAAAATCACTTTTGTTAAAAAGTTTTAGTGTCATCAGGTTTTTAATATAGTTTAATGAATATTCAGCAAGCGGTATAGCTGTTGCAGCAAGAGCAATTGCTGCTTTAACGGGAAGGATTTTTTTGTTATTTTTTCCGCCTTTTTTTAAGAGATTTACTCCTGTTTCAGCAACTTCTTTTTTTAAGTCGTTTGACAACCCTTTTGAGAAACCTTTTCTTGCTGCGTATTCACCTAAAACTGTTGGTGAAAGATAAATAAGGGCTTCTTCTGTTGTTTCAAGAAAAGTATTTTCGGTTAAATCTTCGATACTTCTTGAAAACACAGCTTTTGGAATAAGACAGGTTGAAACATCCTGTATATAACGGGTGGTTGAAAGCCCTGATGCGCTTTCCTGGTGTCTTAAAAATCGTGCGACAGGTTTTAGTTTTTTCGGTAGTGTGTTGATTAAGATTTTAATATTATCTGACATTTTTTATTTTCTCCAATATAAACTTTTCTCGACTAAGAACTGCCGATTTTGTTTATATTGTTTCAATTGAATAGCGTGACAAAACAGGCAGTTAAACTAAGCTGCGCCACCAATATCTATTCAATTTCAGAGAATTATTATTTTTCATTTTATCCCTTTTTCCTTGTATCGATATATCGATACAAGGAAAGTATAACTCTCATAAAATAGTTTGTCAATATATATTGACTAAACCAACAGTTTTTAATAACCTATGTTTAGAGGGATTATATGAAAGTACATAGTGTAAGCAATCAATATATTAATCATAAAGGGTTGAAAATCAGCTATCAGGCTGAAAATAAATTGAGGAATGCCGATGCTTCCTTAATTTCTGCATTATTCAAAGCAGGAAAAGAACATGAAAATAATCAGTATATTGATATATTAGTTTTTAAAAATCTGGCATACCGTATAAAAGAAAAAGCAAATCCTTTTTTTCGTATTAAAGAGCCATATTATTTAAATAAAGTATCAGATAAAAAATTAAACATAGGTGCTGTTTATGACGGCGTGGATGACGAAGTTCATGTCAAAGGTGACAAGATTAATATAGGTATTGATTTTGGTACACCTCAGGAAGCAGACGAAGCCCTTTATAAATTCAATTTTATGAAAGGGCTGCAAAGAGTATCTTTTATTGCAAAACTAATAGAGGGTCAGTTTTTTAAAACAAAAAGTGAGCCTCTGCTAACAAACGGAAACAGAGCAACAGTAGTTACGCTGTTAATGGATAAATATGCTGATATTATTGTTTAGAAAAGCTCTTTTATGGCTTCTATTGCAATTTTAATGGCTGAATCAGTATCGTGAACAACAGGGTTTTCAAGTCCAAGCTTTTCTCTTTCCTGATTAGCTACAACAAGAAATATTGAACCTACTTTGACTTTAAGAAATTGACCTGCGATAAATAAAGCCGCTGATTCCATCTCTGATGCTAAAGTTCCCATTCTTAACCAGGCATTCCATTTGTTTTCAAGCTCATAACTTACCGGCATAAGTTCGGGATTATGCTGACCGTAGAAGGCATCTTTGCACTGAACTACTCCGAGATGGTGAGGTAAATTTAGTTTTTCTGCTGATTTTTTAAGTGCTGTTACAATATTATAGTCTGCAACAGCAGGAAACTCAATCGGAGCGTATTCTTTAGATGTTCCTTCCATTCTGATTGCACCTGTTGCTATTACCAAATCACCGCTTTTAACATCTTTTTGCATGCCGCCGCAGGTTCCTACGCGGATAAAATATTTACCCCCTACTTTTACGAGTTCTTCGAGTGCTATGGAAGCAGACGGTCCGCCTATGCCTGTTGAGGTTACGCTGACTTTTGTTCCGTTAAGATAACCGGTATAAGTTACAAACTCTCTTCTGTCAGCGATAAGCTTCGGTTCATCAAAATATGCTGCAATTTTTTCGCATCTTTTAGGGTCGCCGGGGAGTATAACGTATTCTCCTATGTCACCTTCTTTTAATCCGATGTGGTATTGTGTTCCGTCTGTTGAATATTTCATATAAATCTCCTGATAGAAAACCTAATTTTAACAATTATTTGAGTTTAAGTCAATATAATTATTATTGCAAAAATATTTAAAATATTTTATAATTTAACCATCACAAATCGTTAAATAAGAAGGAGCCGATATGAAGATTTTATTTGCAGCCGCTGAAGTTGCCCCGTTTTCAAAAGCAGGCGGATTGTCTGATGTAGTTGGAAGTTTACCCAAAGCACTTGAAAAAGATGCTGAGATTGCAATTTTTACACCGTTACATGGATGTATTGATTACAACAAATGGGGATTAAAAGAGCTTGAAAACTCAGAAAAATGGATAACTTTCGGCGGTTATTCACCGCAAAAATTTAAACTTCATATGACAAAACTTCCCGGAACAAATATTAATGTATTTTTTGTTCAGAACGACTGGTATTTTTCTTGTTTTAAAGAAGTTTATCCGAGATGGCTTGATCCGAGGTATGAACACGAAAGATATATTGCGTTTTCTCTTGCAACGTTAGAGTACGCAAAAGATTTGAACTTCAGAGCAGATGTTATACATTCTAATGACTGGCATACTGCCATGATTCCGTTGTATATCAAGGCTAATTATAAGTTTGATGAGTTCTGGTCTAAGACCAAAAATGTATTTGAAATTCATAATCTTGCTTATCAGGGTGTTTGGTTTGAAGATATCTTAGATTTTGCAAATATGAGAAAAGATATTGTCTATAATGAGTGGGGCTGTGAACACTATGGCAGAGTAAACTGGATGAAGGGTGCAATAAATTATTCCGATAAAATAGTTGCCGTTTCACCGACTTATGCAAGAGAAATCTTGACAGGAGAATACGGTGAAGGTATGGATTATACTTTAAGAGGTCATACAAACAAACTTGTCGGAATAGTTAACGGTATTGATTATACCGTATTTAATCCAAAAACGGATAAAACAATTTGTAAAAATTATGATATAGATACTCTTAAATACAAAGCTGAAAATAAAAAGAAAATTGTTGAGTATTTTGGCTTAAAATACAATCCTGACAGACCTCTAATTGCTTTGATATCTCGCCTTGTTGACCAAAAGGGGCTGGATTTGATCAGACAGGTTGAAAATGATTTAAGATATATGGATGCTGATTTTATATTCCTGGGAACGGGTGACAAGTCTTATGAAAATCTGTTTATATGGTTATCAAATAATACTCCGAACATAAGAGCTTATGTAGGATATCGTGGTGATTTGGCAAATCAGATTTATGCCGGTTCGGATTTCTTCCTGATGCCTAGTAAATTTGAACCATGCGGCTTGTCACAATTAATTGCGATGAGATACGGCTCACTTCCGATAGTCAGGGCAACGGGCGGACTGGAAGATACTGTTACAGGGTATCCGCTTGATAACTCAACAGGCTTTAAGTTCTGGGGTTATGACGGTTGGGCAATGAAGGATGCAATAAACTGTGCATTGTGGGTTTACAAAGATCAATATACATTTAACGCAATGCGTCGTTCTGCTATGCAGGCTGATTTCAGCTGGAAAGAAAGTGCTAAAAAGTATTTAGACATGTACAAAAGTCTTCTGGGGTAAATACATAAAAATTTTCTCTCGCCCCTTGATGGAAAGGGTAGGGTAAGTTTGCAGGGTGCAATTATTTGCACCTCATTTAACACTTATCCCTAAATATTGACTAAATACCAGGTGACAAGTGTCAGATAGACTGCCAAACCTATTACGTCAATCGTTGTTGCGATTACGGGACCTGAAGCAACAGCAGGGTCAACACCCATTTTCTTCAAAATTAACGGCGTGCAGGTTCCAATCATAGTTGCTATTGTCATATTGAGTGACATAGCGATACCAACTACCAACCCTAATTGTACGTGTCCTTGCCAGCCCCAAGTTACAAGCATAACAACCAATCCGAACAAAGCACCGATGCTTAATCCTGTAATTGTTTCTCTCCAGATGTAGTGCCAGCCTGAACTAAGTGTGATTTGTCCTGTTGACATACCACGAACCATAAGCGTAATTGATTGTGTACCGATGTTTCCGCCAAGTCCTGCAAGCAAAGGCATAAACGCAGCAACTATCGGGAGAGCATTAAAAGTTTTGTCGTATCTGCTGGTGATGGATACGGCTAAAAATTCTCCTACAAGCGTAATTAAAAGCCAGGGAACACGTGCTTTTATTGCGTGTCTTATACTTCCTGTTAAGATGTCATCATCATCTTCTCCAAGGTCGGTTAAGATACCTGAAGACTGCAGGATTTCATCTGTTGTTTCTTCTTCAACAATGTCCTGAACGTCATCCCAAGTTACGATACCTTTAAGGTGGTTATATAAATCAACTACAGGCAGTGCGTTAAACTGGTATTTCATAAAGACATCCGCTATATAATCCTGATAATCGTCAACATGAATTTTTACCAAATCTTTTATCATTATGTCCGAAACATTTGATGATACAGGCGCTGTCATAAGTGTTCTCAGTGATAAAACACCTACAAGATGCAAGTTTTTGTCAACAACGTATGCATAATACAATTCCATGTTATCTTTTTCTGCTTTAATTCGGATGGTATCTAAAGCTTCTTGAACAGTCATATTGTCATATACAGTGAGAACAAGAGGGTTCATGATACCGCCGGCAGTGTCTTCGTTGTATGTTAACAGCTCTCTGACGTCAGATGAGAATTTTTGAGGCAGGTTTTCAAGGAAAGCCTCAGTTTCATCTTCTTCCATGTTACCGAGGACGTCAGCAGCATCATCGTGAGGAAGTTTTGATACAAGTCGTGAAGCTAAATTTTCATCAATTTCGCCTAAAATCTCAACCTGTAATTGCGGCGTTAAGTATTCAATAACGTCAGAGGCAAGTTCTTCGTTAATATTTGTAATACAAGAAAGACGTTCTTCCGGTTTCAGTTCCTGAAATATATCCGCAAGGTCAGCTGAGTGATATGTTTCAAGTTCTTCTCTGAGCTGAACGTTATCACCATTTTCAACTAATTCCCTTATTCTGTCTATAGTATTTTCAATATTAACCATAACTAAACTTTCAAAAATTTATATTAACGATAATTTGTAAACTGAAGCGGAATATCATATTTATCTTCATTTTTTCTTAAAAGTCCGATAACTTCCTGCAAGTCATCTTTACTTTTTCCGCTTACTCTGACCTGTTCGCCCTGAATTGATGCCTGAACTTTTAATTTACTGTCTTTAATGTCTGCAACAATTTTTTTAGCGAGTTCCTGAGTTAAACCTTTTTTAAGATTGTAAATTTGTCTGACATTTCCGCCCAATGCATTTTCCATAGGTTGTGCATCAAGAATTTTTATACTTAAACCTCTTTTTACAAGTTTTGTTTGAAGGATGTCAAAAATGTTTCTTAGTTTCATTTCATCATTAGTTGTTATGGTGATTGATTTATCACCCTCTAAATCAATTGAAGAATTTGAATTTTTTAAATCAAACCTTGATGTTAAATCTCTCTTAACCTGGTCAACAGCATTAACGAGTTCTTGTTTATCAAATTCCGAAACGATATCAAAACTGCAATCTTTAGCCATGGTTGAACTCCTTTATTTAATTACATGAAATATATTACCATGAATAAATAAATTTAGTCAGATAGCTAATATTCAGCCGATTATAAATTATCCAAACATTTTTCCGAAAATTTTACTAATCCAGGAAGTACGGAAAGCTTGTGGCGGAAGCGGATTTACATTTGTTTGCAGATTATAAGGAACTGTTCCTCTCTGATAGCAGTTCGGACAGCTGTACTGATTTGCGATACCATTATAAACACCTCCCTGGTTCGCACCCATATAAGAGTTCATCATAGGGTTTGCCCCCATTCCATATCCGCCATAACCAAAATTAATGCTCATAATTACACCTTCAAATTACTTCTACACATTTATATAAAGTTTTTTTTTAACGAAAACTTGACTATATGTAACGATTTGTAACAATTTTATTTAAAAACCTAAAGTTTTTCAAAAAAATGCCGATAACAGTAGTGTAAAGAAAAGAAAATTAAGGAGTAGAAAAATGGCAGACGGAATTCACGGAATCGGGTATGGCAACACATCAGGTATTGGCGGTGGTTATTTACCACAGAGAAAAGGTCAGGATGTTGATGCAAATGCAGAAAAACAGGCTCAACCTCAGATTAATTATGAGGAAACACAGGTAGATCCTAATAAGGTAATGGATTTCCTGGCAAATAACAATTATTTTATTTCCGGGGCTGAAACTGCTCCGGCAACAGATGTAACTTCAGTTGACTCTGAAACAGAAGACAGAGTTGCAGGTTATATGGAAAGATTTGAACAAATTTTACCAGTAATAGAAACTTATCAAAA
>ONVC01000005.1:36801-38969 GCA_900321205.1 uncultured Acinetobacter sp.
TCAGAAATGGCTCCGGCAGTAATGGATCTCGTAATGGACAAACTTATCGGAATGGCTTAACAGCAATTTGTTCTAAAAAAACTATCTCGTACACACATATTTTTCTACACTTAAATTTTGAAAAGGCTGATATCTTGTCAGCCTTTTATTTTATTTTATTTTGGGGCAATTTCTAAAGAAAAAAATACTTTTATATATTAGAGGATAATGAGGAATGGCGGATAATATATTTGTAACAGTAAATATAAAGTTTGGGCGTAATAACCAAGTTGTAAAGATGGAAAAAGGCACATCTTTTCAAAACAAAAGCGGTATTTTTACGGCTGAAAAAGACGGTATGACCATATCCATGAATAACTATCAAATGCAGGTGTTTGAAGCTGTTGCAAATAATTTTAAAGAAAACAATACTGACGAAATAATTTTAAGCAAAAAAGACATTGATATTGCTGTTCAAAAATATTCAGCCGGACAGCTAGGGAAAGATTTAGGCGAATTTCTTAAAGGAAATTATAAGATAAAAAATCCGAAGGCTTTTAAAGATGAAAATAAAATTTCTGCCTATGTTACAAACGGAAGACCTTCTACAAGTGCTGTTTTATCTTTTAAATATGATAATCAAACAGATAACGTTAAGCCTTCTCAGCAGTCACAAGAAACAGGTTCTGTATTTTTTAATAACAGCAATATAATAGTTGATAAGCCTTTCAGATATACCCTAAAAAATGGTGAAACTCTTATGTCTCTTGCAAAAGAATACGAGTTGGATACATATCAGATTATAGCAGCTAATCCCCAGCTTAAAGAGGGAGTTGATTATAAAGTCCGTTACCGAAAAAATAATCTTGCAATAATGAACTGTTTCCTAAAAGAAGGAACAACAATTACTATTCCTGCAAGATATTCCGTAAAAAAAGGCTCTGTAAAGAATTTTAATGATTTATGCAAAATAACGGGACTTTCCAGAGGATATATTGAAGACATGCTTGCTATAATAGAAGTAAATCCAAAACATCCCGGAAAACCGGATTTGCGAACTTATAATGACGGGTATGGCATGCCGACAATAGGTTATGGTCATACGGGAAAAGTAAACGGAAAACCGCTGAGTTTAAAAAACAGAATAAATATAACAGAAACAGATGCATTACAGTTACTTGCTGATGATTTGCTAAAACACGAAGCTATGGTTATGGCATATCTAGGTAAAGAAAATTATGAAAAAGCACCGGCATCAGTTAAGTCAGCTATAGTTGACGTTGCTTACAATAAAGGAATCTGGGACGGTTTCTTAAATCCGTACCATAACCAAAGTACAAAAAATATAAAATCGGATTTAAAGAAAGGTGATTATGCTGCTGTACTTTATGATACAAAGCGCATGAATACACCAAATAGAGGTCTAAGACGGCGCAATGTTTATCGCTTTATATCCGGACTTACCGATTTAACTCCTTCCAAACGAGATGATGCCATAAAAAAAATGAACGGGTATTATCTTACGGTTTTAAAATCTCTGAAAGGTGCAGAATATAAATATTTAAAAAATGCCTGGGAAAATGCAAAAGCAGGAAAAACAACAGGTTACAGAATCCAGATTGCGCAAAAAGACAGATAACTTTTGTTAACTTTAAGTTTTGTAACGTTATTTAAAAAAAAGATGTTGACTTTAAAAATTGATGTAATATGATAGTTTTTGTCGGTGAGGAAACCGCCGGTGCAGACAGAGTACCTTACGGGTGCAGAAGGGTTCCAAAAACAGACAAGTCGCT
Organism: uncultured Acinetobacter sp.; assembly: GCA_900321205.1. Lineage (GTDB taxonomy): Bacteria > Cyanobacteriota > Vampirovibrionia > Gastranaerophilales > Gastranaerophilaceae > CAG-196. The sequence goes on from ONVC01000005.1 coordinate 38,574, forward strand.
TTTCAAGGACTTGTTTGACGGAAAACCGAGGTCTCCGATTTTAATGGGTACAACTTGAGGAAGTATGAAGTATTCAAGTGTCGGCACGAATTAAAACCCGAAATTTTAAACTTTGATAAATAGCAATCAGGTTAGAAATTTAAATAAGCGGCGCAAGTCGCTTTTGCTCGAACCTTGACAATAGAATAGTGAAAGATAGAATAATCTATCAAAAGACGAAGAAACTTGTTAATTCTAACAAAGAATGAACGGACAACACAACGTAGTTTGAGCTAGCCTCGAGAGAGGTTAGAGGAGACATAACTTTTCTGACAATGGAGAGTTTGATCCTGGCTCAGGACGAACGCTGGCGGCGTGCTTCATACATGCAAGTCGAACGAGAAGCTGACTTCGGTC